>CAZPVZ010000125.1:0-17777 GCA_964590185.1 uncultured Campylobacterales bacterium | reverse complement strand
TAAAATACCTATCATTACGATTACAAAGATAAGTTCTATCATCGTAAAAGCTTTTTTCATAAATCACTCTTTTTTAAAAATATGGAAAAATCAAGAGAGAAGAACTCTCTTGATAAATCGAGGTTTAGAAGCTGACTCTGCCGCCACCAAATATTTTAGTACCGCTAAGATCGCTGCTAAAAACACTTGAGTTTTGAACACCTTTACAAATATTTCCAGCAGGGTTGGCAGCAGCCGCTATAGTTAAATTACCGTCAGTGTTATTAGGCGTTATAGTAACACAATCTTCTAAAGCACCACTATTATCAGGCGTACAATAATAGTATGTAGTTCCAGAAGCTATAGCTGTTGATTTAGTAGTACAAGCCGCATCATCATATATATTTTGAACATTAGTTACACTTGATATATCACTAGCGTCAAATTTTCCTTGAGCCGTATAATAAGCTCCGAGTTCGCTAACTAAAGTACTAACTTCGGATAACGCTTTAGAAATCTTCGCATCGTCTCTCGTAGCCGCAAGTTTAGGAATCGCAACAGCCGCCAAAATACCCAAAATAACGATCACGAAGATCAACTCGATCATTGTAAAACCTTTTCTTTGCATAAAAGAACTCCTTATAAGATTTTTTTGTTTCCTGCACCAAAGAGCACACTTTGGTACTTGAAAAGTAAATCGGCTTTAATGAGAATTTCTTTATAAATTTTCTACGAAATAGGTAAATTTTTCTGAAAGAAAACCATCGTTTAAAAAGATTAGGTAAAAAAATCTAAAATCATCAAAAACCAAAAATATAAAGGAAAAAAGAGGAGAGAAAAGAAGAGAGGAGCTTTTTAAAAAATGGGAGTGGCTATCTCTTTGTCGTAAAAACTTTTTATTTTGTCTTTCAGTTTATAAAGAAGTTCGTGAGCGTTAACCCCGTCGTCGGGATAAGAAACTACGGTCTCTTTCGATTCCACGTTCAAAAACTCCTGAAGTTCTCTCAAAAGCTTATACCCGCCTTCGTAGTCGGTTAAAGGAAGAAGAATGATGTAGTTTCCTTCATATTCCGTTATGACGTCGGTACTTCTTAAAATCTTTTTGATCATATTCTCCACGCCGATTCTGTTGGTTTCGTCGGCTTTTAAAAATATCAAAGAAAATTCGTCGTCTCTATTTTTTTCGAACCTTCTTATCAAAGAGATGTGATGCTCTATGAGATTTATAAGCTCTTCGTAGGGAAAAGTTACACAAGACATATGCCGCCTTTAAAAGTGAATTTTATCCAATATCGTCCTTTTTTAAACGCCGCTTTAAAAATTTCTATTTTCCTTTGCAGCAACCTTCTTTCTTAAGCTCCTTTACAAGCTCCTTTATTTTCAGATTGTCGCTTTTTAAAAGCCTTAAAATCAAAACGTCGTCAACGTCTATACCGTATTTTTTAGAGAGATATTTTATAAGAAGATTTTTAAACTCCTCTTTTCCTTTGGAAGTCATCAAATCTTCAAAAAAGAAACTTCCTATAACGATATTTAAGGCATCCAAAACTTTATAGCGATTCTCTTTCAGATATCTTCCCTCAAAAACCAAAGAGAGCTCGACTTTTTGAAGCTCGTTAGTGGTTTTGGAATAGATATCGCTCTTAAAATCTTTCACCTCCAAAAGATCGGCTTTTAAAAGCAAAAAAGTCGCAAAAAGGATAAAAACGCTTTTTTTCATCTTCCTCTCCTCGTTTAAATTAAGAAATTTTTAGAATATTAGATTTTTCATAAAAATCTTTCACACTTTTATCAACTTTTACAATTCTTTTCAAATATCTTTCAAAACTTTCTCCTTTATAAACTATTTTCATTTTCTTGGTATCGGTAGCTCTGCTTAAGGCCACGTAAAATTGACTCTTTTCGAATATGTTGCCGATATCGCATACGAGATTTTCTATCCCCATGCCTTGCGATTTATGTATGGTTATCCCGTAAGCGTTTTTTAGAGGATACTGCCTCAAAACGGCCAAAATCTCCTCCTCCACCTCCTCTCTTTTCTCGTCAAAAGAGACAACGGAATATTTATACTCGTAAGGCTCCACTTCGACGCTCTTTCCGTTCTCCTTCAAAACGACTATTTTGTCGTCTTTGATATCGATTACCACCCCTCTCTCTCCGTTATAAAATTCGCCCCTTTTGTTGGTAGTGAACAAAACTTTGGAACTCTCCTTTATCTTAAGCTCGTATTCCACGGGAAGCGCGTTTATCCAGGAAGAGATTTTTCTATCGTCGATGCCGTTTTTATAGATTTCAACTTCCGCCTCCTTTACAACAAGAGGCTTTTTGATTCTTTTCAAACTCTCTTCGTTATGAGATTTCGCTTCCCTCTTCGTTCCGAACAGAACCGTAGCGTCTCTATCTTTAACCTTCTCTTTAGTTACGAATCTTTTTAAAAAGGAAACCGCTTCTTCGTCGCACTCCCCGACTCTGATTTTTTTCAAAACGTTCACAAACTCAAAGTCTTTCGCTCGTCTCGGAGTCGTAAGCTCCACCACTTCCGGACTTAACGCCTCCCACGCACTGCTTTCGAAAGCGTAAGAAAAAGCGTCGAAAATTCCCCTCTTTTCTCCTTTTTTTCTTACCGGAGGAAGCTGGAAAAAATCTCCCGCAAAAAGCACTCTTCCATCGAAACCGCTCTCTCTCAGCCTATAAAAAATCATATCCAAAAGATCCGCCGAAACCATACTTATCTCGTCTATAATCAATAAATCAGTATTTCTTAAAATATTATAAAGCTCTTTCACTCTTGCGGCCGCTTTCTTGTCATATTTTTTAAGTTCGCCGAAATCGGAACTTATACCGAAAACCATAAAACTGTGGATGGTGGATCCTCCGACGTTTACGGCCGCTACGCCCGTGCTTCCCAAAGCTACGACGACATTTTCCCTCTTTCTGTACTCTTTTATAATCTCCCTAACCAAATGGCTTTTGCCTACTCCCGCCCCTCCGGTTAAAAAAACGTTGCCTCTTTTTAAACGATCTAAAACTACATCAAGCTCTTTCAAAAGTTTCCTTTAATTTTTATAATATATAATAGATATTGTTTAAAATTCCATATACCTTAAGGCGTTAAATGAAAAAGTATTTTCTAATTATATCTATTTTCATATCCTTTCTATTTAGCGCTTCCATAGACAAAAGGCTTTTCGAAGAGGGAAATTTAACCCGATATTACGATACGCTACTAAAAAAACTCGACGAAGACAACGCAACTTCGAAAGATATCGTCGCCCTCGAAAAACAGCTTATTTACAAAATAAAAAAGGCGATAAACTTTTCACAAACGAAAGCGCTAAAACTCGATCTGCCCGAAAAGATATCCAACGAAAAAGAATATCTGGAGATTTTTAACGAATTTGCGAAACTGAAAAACTCCGTAAAAGAGCTCGAAAAAGACATCTCCACAAACAGATTGAAACTCTCCTTTTACAGAAACAAAATAGAAAACATCACATCAAACGAAAAAGATAGAGAACTGCTTTATCAGCTCCAATACGCGTTTTATAAAATAGCGCAAAAAAATCTTCAAAAAGAGCTCTCCCTATACAAAAAAGAGCTCGATAAAAACATGCCCAACCTCCTTGCCATATTATCGATGATCAAATTCGACGAGAGGAAACTTAAAGAAAAGATAGAAGATCTCTCTTTCAAACTAAAATCTTTATACGACAAACTTTCGATGCTCGATATCGAAATACAAAACGCGAAATTGAAAAACGACAAAACGCTAAAAAGACTCGAAAAAAAGGAGTCCCGCATAAAAAAAGAGATACAATCTGTTCTGAAAGAGAAAATAGATAAAGAGATAATACTATCTTTCGCATATCTGAAAAAACGGAACAAAGACGGATTTTTCAATATTTTCGATAAGATAAACGACGACATCGACAGACTGAACCCGGAAGAAAAACCTCTTTTTAGCGCCAAAAAGAGACTTCTATTCGAAATAGCGAAAGAAAGATTCGGATCTACGACCATAGCTTTAACGAATACCGCCCAAACCTTAAAAGATTCGTTGCAATATCTCATATCGATACTCAATAAACCTCTATTTATCTATAACGATCAGGCGTTTTCAATCGTCATGTTTATCAAAATATTTTTGATACTTTCGATAGGATTTTTAATAGGAAAAATTTTTCAGAGCAAAATTAAAAAGCTTGAAGAGAAAAAAATCCCCATAAACCGCTCATCTTTAAAAATCATAGGAAACATAGGATATTATCTGATAGTTTTCATAACCTTTTTTATAGCATTAAATTCGATGGGATTGAATCTATCCTCCCTCTCTCTAATAGCCGGCGCCCTCTCCGTCGGTATAGGTTTCGGACTCCAAACGATCGTTTCCAATCTCGCCGCCGGAATCATCCTAATGAGCGAAAGAAGCATCAGAATAGGAGATTACATAGAACTTGACGAAAATTTAAGAGGAAGAGTTGACGACATAAAAATGCGCTCGACCGTCATCACTACAAACGACAACATAAACATAGTCGTTCCAAACTCCACTTTCATTCAAAACAACGTCATAAACTGGACTTTGGAAAACGACATAAGAAGACTCCACGTCCCCTTTTCCGTAGCCTACGGAACGAAAATAGAGGACGTCGAAAAAGCGATTTTAACCGAACTTTCTAAAAGCTCCCTTCCCTACTTCAAATACGACAAAGACAAAAAACCGGAAATCTGGATGATAGAGATGGCCGATAGCGGAGTGAATTACGAACTTATAGTGTGGGTTTACGGAGAATCCACGAAACATCCTTTTCAAACGAAATCCAAATTCTTAAAACTGATATACTCCGCGCTATATAAATACGACATAGAGATACCTTTCCCTCAGCTCGATTTGCACGTCAAAGATCTTCCCTCGAAAAAAGTTTAAAAATTTCACTTTTTCTCCACAAAATATCGATATAATAAAAATAAAATTTCACAAAAAGGAGTAGTTATGTTCAAAAAAGCGTTGCTTGCACTTATCTTCACCGTCTCCGCGCTGTTTGCCATAAATCTAAATACCGCTTCCAAAGAGGAGCTTATGAGCATAAAAGGCATCGGGGAGAAAAAGGCCGAAGCGATTATAAAATATAGAAAAACTCACAAGATAAAGAGCGCGGACGATTTGAAAAACGTAAAAGGAATAGGAGAAAACATAATCAACAACATAAAAAAGGGAATCAAAAACAAAACTCCGCAAAAGAGTTCCAAAAAATCGGTAAAAACCAAATCGGTAAAAAAAGAGAAGAAGAAAGTTAAAAAAAGCGCCCAAAAGAGCAAAACGAAAACCAAAGCAAAAACCAAAAAAACCGCAAAAACCAAATCGGCAACGAAAACGAAAAACAAAAAAAGATCGAAAATGAAACATTAAAAAGAGGGATCTTCTCCCTCTACTTTTTCACGCCGAAACTCGCAAGAAGCGGTTTGTGATCGGAGCTTACGCAAAAGTCCAAGACCCTGCTTCTTTTAAGTTCCAGCCCTTTGTAAAAAATATGATCGAGATGCTCTTTTAAAATCGATTTTTTGGAAAAATTTTCTTCAAACTCTACGCTTTTCAAACCGAGCGCGTTCATGGTTTCAAAAAGCATTTTCGTTCTTTTCCTGTTCCAAGTGTTAAAATCTCCCGCTACGACGACCGCTCCTTCATAAGAATCGCAAATCTTCTCTATCTGTTTGAGCTGAGCCATGAATTTGTAGGTTTTAACGAAATTGATAAGATGGACGTTTACGACAAGCAAAAACTGCCCGTTATTTAGTTTGTATTCGGTAGCCATAATCATTTTGGGAGTTTTTAAAATGGGCTCTCTATCCGGACTGTAAAGAGAGCTGAAATTTACTATCTTGCTCTTTGAAGCGTTCAACAATCCGTAAGCTCTGTTTTTATACGAGAAATTCGGAAAAAACAGATATCCGAAATGGCTATAGGAGTGAATCGGTTCGGCTTTGAAAGTGGAAACGCTCTCTTGAAATAAAATTATATCCGGATGGTAAAGATTCATTATATACTCAAACTCCTCTCTCCATCTCGCATCGTTGTTTTTTTTGTAAACGTTCCAAACCAAAAAAACTATATCCTGATGAAAAAGACTCTTTTTCGTAGTCCTTTTAAGAATGAGAGAATTTTTTCTCTCTATCGCCGGCAAAATTCTTCTTATCTTCTCTCTCATAGCACGGGCGCCATAAGTTTAAATATATTTTCTACCAAAACGCCTATTTTATTAGTCTTTTGCATTCCTCTATCGCACTCCTCAAAAAGTTTTTCCATCCACTCTTTCAACTTTAACGCGTCCTTTTGCAAATAGCAAAAAGAAACGGCTTCGAAATTATAAAAAAAACTTCTTATATCGAAATTACTCGAACCCATAACGCCGATTTCGTCGTCTATTAAAATCGCTTTGGCGTGAATCATCTTGCTTTTATAAAACAAAACGTCGATTCCCTCTTCGTACAACGCTCTAAGATACCCTCTCCTTGCGATATCTACGAAAAAGTGGTCGGATATTTTGGCGGTTATGACTTTGACGTCAACTCCTTTATGCTTGGCAACAACAAGAGCGTCAAGCAAAGAATCGTCCGGAACGAAATAGGGAGAAAGTATCCAAACTCTCTCTTTCGCTAAAAATATTCCGGCCAAAATCGCCTCATACAAAGCGTCTCTCTCCACGTCCGGACCGGACGGGACGACTTGAACCACGCTTTCTCCGAACTTCTCGCAGAAAGAAACCTCCGGAATCGAAAGAGTCTCTCCCGTCTCGAACTCCCAGTCGTATTTGAATATCTCAAAATAGTGAAGAGCCGCCTTTCCCTTTAGCACGAAAGCGAGATCCGCCCATAGTTTCGGATGATGAGAGGGAGATAGATACTCCTTTGCTATATTCATTCCCCCGCTCATAACCTCTTTAGCGTCAATTATTATCATCTTTCTGTGGTTTCTAAGATTCAACTTGGAAGTTAAAGGCTTTTTTATCACGGACATAAAAAAGCGATACTCTCCTCCGGCCTCTTTCAAAGGAGAGAGCATAAAAGGAAAAATCTCGAGTTTCAAAGAGCCTATCGAATCTATGAGTATCTTAACCTCAACCCCCTCTTTAGCCTTTTTGCTCAAAGCCTTTATAATCTCTCTCGTTACTTCGTCGTCTTTTAAAATATAAGTGGTTATATAGATACATTTTTTAGCTCTCTCTATCATATCCAAAAGTTTCTCGTAAGCCTCGACGCCGTCTTTGCAGATATAAAGAGTATTGTCTCCGACCGCTCCGGCAATCCCGTTGGCTCTAAGAAGCCTCTCTATCGGAGAATCGAGACTTTCGCCAACTTCGTAAATCTTTTTAAGCTCTATCTGTCTTTTGCTCTTTATGATCTTATCTATTTTTCTTCCGCTAAAAACTATATAAAAAGGTATTCCGACATACGGAACCAAAAGAATGATAACGAACCACGCTATCATGCTTGAAGGTTTGTGTCTTTGAGAGAGCATATGAGCTATCACTATCAAAGCGAGTATGAAAGTGATTACGGTTACCGCGTTTATAGTGGTAATAAGATGCCAAAGCTCTTTAAAATCCATGCCGATCCTTAGACGAGGTGGCAATATTATAACTTAAAAGCGCCTTGAAATCAAAAAAAATCGAACCTTTGATTTTCTTTTTCGAAAGAAAAATTTAAAGAGGCGAAAGCCTCTTTAAAAATCTCAAGCCTTTTTCAGATACAAAACCCCAAGAGGCGGAAGAGTCAAAGAGAGAGAGTGGGATCTGCCGTGCATAGGTACGTTTTCGCTTCTTTTGCCGCCCAAATTTCCGATGTTTCTCCCTCCGTATAAAGAGGAATCGGAGTTGAAAATCTCTTTATAAAACCCCTCTTCGTCCACTCCGACTCTATACCCTATCCTCTCCACCGGAGCGAAATTGCAAACGACTATTATCTTCTCTTTGTCGCTTTTTCTGATAAAAGAGACGATATTGTTTTGATAGTCGGTATAGTCTATCCACTCGAACCCTCTCCTATCGACGTCATACAGATACAAAGCCTCCTCTTTTCTATAAAGCTCGTTTAGATCCTTAACCAGCCTCTGCATGCCTTTGTGAAGAGGAAAATCCAAAAGATGCCAATCCAAACTCTGCTTATAGTTCCATTCCGCAAACTGTGCGAACTCTCCTCCCATAAAAAGAAGCTTTTTCCCCGGATGAGCCGTCATATAGGCAAAAAGCGTTCTTAAATTGGCGAATTTATCTTCATAAAGCCCCGGCATCTTATTGATAAGGGAGCCTTTCATATGAACCACTTCGTCGTGGCTTAAGGGAAGAAGAAAGTTTTCGTCAAACGCATACCAGATCGTAAAAGTCAATCTATCGTGATGAAACTGTCTATAAATCGGATCCTTTTTAAAATAGTCCAAAGTATCGTGCATCCACCCCATATTCCATTTAAGCTCGAATCCCAATCCTCCCATATAAGGCGGTTTGGTAACCATAGGCCACGCCGTGGACTCTTCGGCGATACTTACGATATCGGGAAAAGCGGTATAAACGGACGTGTTTAGCTCCTTTAAAAACTCTATCGCTTCAAGATTTTCGTTTCCTCCGTATTTATTCGGTATCCACTCTCCATCCTTTCTCGCATAATCGAGATACAGCATAGAAGCTACCGCATCCACTCTGATGCCGTCTATATGATACTTCTCAAGCCAAAACATCGCGCTGCTTATCAAAAAAGCCTTAACTTCGTTTCTGCCGTAGTTAAAGATAACGCTTCCCCATTCGGGATGATATCCTTGTCTCGGATCCGCATGCTCGTAAAGAGCCGTTCCGTCGAAATTGACAAGACCGTGCATATCGACCGCAAAATGGGAAGGAACCCAGTCCATAATGACGCCTATGCCGTTTTGATGCATCTTATCCACAAAATACATAAAATCCTCGGGCGTGCCGAATCTCGAAGTCGGAGCGAAATATCCTATGACCTGATACCCCCAAGAACCGTCGAAAGGATACTCCGTTATAGGAAGAAGCTCCACGTGAGTATAGTTCATCTCCTTAAGATAAGGAGCGAGCTCGTCCGCAAGCTCTCTGTAAGTTAGATACCTGTTTCCCTCTTCGACCTTTCTTCTCCAAGAGCCCAAATGAACCTCGTAAATTGATATCGGAGCGTTTAGGGCGTTTTTCGCTCCCCTACTTTTCATCCATTCATCGTCTTTCCACTCATATCCTTCTATATCCCAAACTATCGTAGCCGATTTCGGAGGAGTTTCCCAATAAAATCCGTAAGGATCGCTTTTATCATGCACTATGCCGTGATATTTGGAAACTATGTGATACTTGTAGGTAACGCCTTTTGGAACGTTTTCTATAAATCCCTCCCATATTCCCGATTCGTCGTTTCTAAGTTTCAAAGGATGGGATTTGGTATCGTAGTCGTTAAAATCTCCCCTAACGCTGACAAATTCCGCATTCGGAGCCCAAACCGCAAAATAGACGCCCTTTTTACCCTTTTCGTTTATAAGATGGGCTCCGAGTTTATCGTAAAGTTTTATATGTTTTCCCTCTTTGAAAAGATAGATATCGTAATCGGTAAAGAGGCTGAAATCGTAACGGATTTTATTTTTCATCGCTTTTCCTTACTGGTATCTTTTGCATTTTCTTTTTACTATCGCAAGATTGTAAAGATCCTCGTAAATCTTAGCCGAGCTCTCCCAATCAAACCTCTTTTTCATACCGTTTTTTATAAGATTTCTTATCGCCTCCTTATCGTTATACCAAGTATCTACCGCCCATCTTACGGTATTAAGAAGCGCCGAACCGCTCGCTTCGTAAAATTTAAATCCCGTTCCGCTTTTCGTTTCGGGATCGAAATTTTCTATCGTATCGTCAAGCCCCCCGGTAGCTCTAACTATCGGCAAAGTTCCGTATCTTAGGCTGTATATCTGGTTTAGTCCGCAAGGTTCGAACAAAGAGGGCATCAGGAAAAAGTCGCTTCCGGCTTCTATCTGATGGGAAAGGGCGTTGTTGTAGCCTATATAACAGGCAAACTTATCCTTTTTCCAGTAAGAGACGTGTCTAAAGAGATCTTCAGCCCACTTTTCGCCGCTTCCCAAAAGAACGATTTGAATATCCATCTCAAGCATACTCCAAATCGTTTCGGCTATAAGCCCTATTCCTTTTTGTTCGGCGAGTCTTCCCACGAATCCTATGAGAGGAACATCCTCTCTTTGAGGAAGATTGAAAAATCTTTGAAGATCTCTTTTGCACGCCTTTTTTCCGCTTAGATCGTCAAGATCGTAATTTTCGGCTATGTAAGGATCCACAGCCGGAGACCACTCCTCATAATCGACTCCGTTTAAAACTCCGTATATCTTATCCTTATGATTTCTTAAAAATCCGTCAAGCCCCCAACCGTATTGGGGAGTTTGAATCTCTTTTGCGTATTTTCTGCTGACGCTGTTTACGACGTCGCTGTTTGCGACCGCTCCCTTTAAAAGATTAACCCCGTCGAATTCTTCAAGCTCTTCGGGCGTAAAATGCTCCCAGCCCACTCCCAAAACGTCCATAACGCCTTTATAAAATTTGCCCTGATGCTGGAGATTGTGAATCGTAAACAAAGATGCGGTATCTTCAAAATCGTCGTCCCAAACGTAGTGAGTGTTCAAAAACAGAGGTATGGCGGCCGTATGCCAATCGTTTGCGTGAACCACGTCCGGTTTGAAACGAAGCTTTTTGGCAAGCTGAAGAGCGGCTCTGCTTAAAAAGATGTATCTATTGTCGTTATCGGAATAGGAGACATTGTTATCGTCGGCATAAAGTCCGGCTCTTCCGAAAAAACCTTCATGCTCTATAAAATAGATCGGAACTTCGCTGTTTGGAATCCTCCCCTCATATACGCCGCACCAAAGCTCCCCCATAATTCCCATAGGAACTCCCAAAGCCCCTTCAAGAGGTTTTAGAGAGTATTTATCCCTATCGACTATATAGTATCTTGGCATCACGACTCTAACGTCATGTCCCAACTTTTTCAAAGCTTTGGGCAAAGCTCCCGCTACGTCGGCAAGTCCTCCGGTTTTTGCAAAAGGAACGACCTCGGAGGCTACGAATAAAATCTTTAGTTTCTTTCCCATTTTTTATAAATTCTCCTACTTAATTTAATTATTTTAATCTTAACATAGTTTTAATGTGATAGAGCTTTAAGTAGGAGTATATCGGCTTAAATTAAATTATTTTAAGTAGTTTTTGATTCTTTCGACTCCCTCCCTCATCTTTTCGATATCGGTCGTGTAAGCGAATCTGATAAACTTATGCGTATCGTTGCTCCCGAAATCCATCCCCGGAGTTACGGCAACGTGGAGATTTTCCAAAAGCTCTTTGCTAAATTTCCTCGAATCTTCGGAATATTTCGATACGTCCGCCCATATGTAAAAAGCTCCTGAAGGCAAAACGGGAATATCGAAAATCTCTTTCAACTCTCCGTAAAGATAATCTCTCCTTTTTTTAAAAATCTCTCTAACTTCGGAAAGATACTCGTAATCGAAAGCCTTTATCGCGGCATATTGGCTTAGAGTCGGAGCGGAGATGAAAAGATTTTGAGCTATCTCTTCGGCTCTCTTTGCGAAACGGGAGGGAACGATGATCCAGCCTATCCTGAAACCCGGCATACAAAAATATTTTGAAAAACCGTTTATAACGAACACTTCGTCGCTAAACTCCAAAGCGCTCGCAACCTCTCCCTCGTAAACGAGACCGTGATAAAGCTCGTCGGAGATGAAAAAGATACCCCTTTTCAAACTATACTCTACAAGCTCCTTTAAAAGCTCCCTTTTATAGACGTTTCCGGTAGGATTTGCCGGATTTGAGATCAAAAGAGCCTTTATCTTTTTATTCTCAAGATGTTCAGGCGTTATGCAAAAATCGCTATCTTTAAAAACCTTGATGAATTTAGGCTTTATATCCAAAATATAAGAGAAATTTTTATAACAAGGATAGCCCGGATCGCAAAAGCCAAGCTCCTCTCCGTAATCGAGAGCCAAAGCGTAAGCTACCAAAAAGGCTCCGCTCGTTCCGGGAGTTAGTAAAATATTCTCCTTTTTTACGCTAACATTATAAACCTTTTTATAGTGTGAAGCTATCTCCTCTCTCAAATCCCCAAGCCCCAAACTCTCGGTATAAGAAAATCTCTCATCCTCTATCGCCCTCTTTAAAGCCTCTATCACTTTAGGAGAGGGAGAGAGATCGGGCTGTCCGACTTCGAAATGAACCGCGTCTTTATACTTTAAAGCCTCTCTTACGATATCCATCACGATAAAAGGAGAGAGGTTTTGCAACCTTTTCAAAAGAGATCCTTTGTTTTTTATCTTTGAAATTTACAAACCGAATCGGTTTTTGGTATCATCCATTATAAAAAATCTACGATAACAAAAGGATAAAAGATGAGCGTATTGATGGAGATAGCGATGTTTCCCACGGACGTGGGAGAGAGCAAAAGCAAATACGTAGCGGAAGTTTTGAAAGTGATCAAAAATAGCGGTCTGGATTTTCAATTAACCCCGATGGCTACGATCGTGGAAGCCGAAACGGTAAAAGAGCTTAGCGATCTTATCCCGAAAATGTACGAAGCCCTTGAAAAGATGGGATGCGCAAGAGTTTACAGCGTCGTAAAGTTCGATATCAGAGCCTCTAAAAAAAACAGACTGAAACAGAAAGTCGAATCCGTAAAAAAGAAAATCGATCTTTAAAAAGAGGAGAGATTTCCTCTTTTTCGTTATAAAACCTTTGTAATTTCGTACGGTAGAAAACAATTAATCTTCTTACAAAAAGATAAATATTATAGTTCTGTCTATAAATTTTGCTATAATTTTTATAGTCAAACGCATAAAAAAGGCAGACGATGTTAAATAGATTCAGGCTTTTTCAAAACGCTCTTCTTAAAAACTTAAAAACATCGCATAAAAGATATTTTTACAATGAATTGGACGCCAACGAAAAGCTACTTGCAATTATCGGCGCAAGAGGCGTAGGAAAAACAACCGCACTTCTTCAATATTTAAAAGAGTCAAATTTTCCCGTTAATGAGAAATTATATATAAGCGCCGATTGGATTGATGGGGAGAGTATATTTGAAATAGCGGAAAGTTTTTATAAAGAAAACGGCAAACTTTTAATAATTGATGAAATTCATAAATATCCGAATTTTGAAAAAGAGCTTAAAAATATTTATGATATTTTTGACATTAGAGTAATCGTTAGCGGCAGCAGCGCATTATCAATAAATAACGCAAAAGCCGACTTAAGCAGAAGAATGCTTTTAAAAGAAGTTAGAGGAATGTCTTTTAGGGAGTTTCTAAAACTTAAATACGGATTTGAAAACGATAGCTTTACGTTTGATGAAATAATTCAAAATCATATAAATATCGCTTATGAAATACTAAGTAAATTCGAAAAACCTTCACTTTTGCCCGATTTTAAAGAGTATTTAAAAGTAGGGTATTATCCTTTTTATTTTCAAAACCAAGATGAAATATCATATCTTTTGAAATTAAAAGAGACCATAAATGTAGTTTTAGAAGTTGATATTCCTATAGTTTCAAATATAAAATACACAACTGTTAGAAAATTTAAAAAATTAATAGAATATATTTGCACTTCACATCCGTTTAAACCCAATATGCAAGAACTTCTTACAAAAATAGATATGCCGAAAACCTCTTATGCCGAAATCTATGAATATTTAGAACTTTTACAGAAAGCTAAAATATTAAGACTAATTAAAAGTACAAATAAAAAAGACGCCATTCTTACAAAGCCCGAAAAAATATATTTAAACAATACCAATCTTCACTTTTGCTATTGCGATACGCAAGAAATCGGCTCAATAAGAGAAGTATTTTTTGCTTCGATGTTTGAAGATTATGAAATTTACGTCCCAAAACAAGCCGATTTTATCGTTAAGGGATATACTTTTGAAATTGGCGGAAAAAATAAAACGAAAAAACAAATTAAAAATATCGAAAATTCTTTTGTAATAAAAGATGATATTGAAATTGGAGATAAAAACTCAATTCCCCTTTGGCTTTTTGGATTTTTGTATTGAAAAATTTACGATAACCGATTTATAAAATACCATCCTTTACTTAAATTATTTCATCATCAAACCTTTAAAAATCCCTCTCTTATCTCTTTGAAACCTCCCGTTAAAACTTCCGGATTTTTAACGCCGTATATCTTATAAAGCGTGGAAGCGACGGAAAACGGCTCGAAATAATAAGATCCGTCTTTAGGTTTCAGATACATCCTGTTAACTTCTCCCACCTTAGGAAGATAAGTCTCTCCGACTATACCGAGATAATTAAAATAGTTTTTACCCAAAAAGGCGTAAAGATTTTGATTGTTGCCGTGATCCCATCCTTTAGCGGCGTTTAGATTTACGTTTCTTCCGAACTCTCCCCAAACCATTATGTTGATCCTATCCTCTTTTCCCAAAGCTTTTATATGATCCACCGCCGCCTTTAGAGCGCTAAATAGATTTAGCATCCTAACCGGATAGTCTCTCGCCTCGTTATGATCGTCCCATCCTCCGAGTCCGTCGCTTCCTATCGATATGATTTTGGTATCTTCGTTATTTGCGGCAAGATTGACCGCTATCTTCAGTTTGTCGGCAAAAGAGTTGTTTTGAGGATATTTCACTTCTTCGGGAACCTTCGCCTCTTTAAGCTCCTTTACGAAACTATCAAGCTCGGCTCTTTTATCGAAATTCTCTTTTATGGCTCCTTTTGCGTTCTTTTTTTGAGCCAAAAGATCCATAGCTATATCCAAAGCCGACCTTTTTTTTCTATACTCTTTGTCTTCCCTCTCCTTTTTCGTATAATAAAAATGTCTATCAAGCCATCTTCTTTCGTAAGGATTGCTAAGAGAATCGTCTATCGAAACCGGTTTTAAAAAACTTTCGATTTTCAAATCGTAAGCCGTATAAAAAATATTATCTCCCTCCATCGTTACGAAAGGAAAACGGCTATTTTCGTTTACGATTCCGTTTTGATAAAGAAGAGCGGAGAGTATCGCAAAAACTCCCGGCGTATCGTCGTCGTTGTTTACGCCCCTTTGATTTTGAGAAACGCATCGTCCGTGGGATCTATTGTTTTCCTCTTCTCTCAACTTCGAATAACAGGTTCTAAAAACGGTCATATCGCCGTTTGCCAAAAGCTCTTCCATTATATCTCCGCCGGCTTCCCTCCAAAAATAGTTCTCCGTAGGGGTAATCCCTCTAAAATAACTATCATAATCGCTTTGAGAATTTTGCTTTATCTCCTCCATATTCGTCAAATTTCCCCCAAGCTCGCTCGCTCCGCCGTATAAAAATACCATTATCGTTTGAGCTCGGTTTCTCTCATAAACGCTTTTATCGAACTTAACCGCACTTAAATCGAATTCCTTTGCAAAAGCGTATCTTGGAATCAGCAAAGACGAACCCAAAAAAACGCCCGTTTTTAGAAAATCTCTCCTATTCATCTTCAACCCTTTTATATCTGTAAGCCTCTTTCAATCTCGATAGATAATCCATAACCAAAATAGCCGCCCTCACTCTGCCGTCCAAATCGTAAAGTTTAAAATCGCTTCTAAATTTTCCGTTATCTTTTAACATATGATTTTCAAAAAGAGCCTTTTCCTCATCGTCCGCCTCTCTCGCTACGACCGTTAGAAAAAGATAATCGACAAGTCTGTCCACGAACTTTTTATTTTCGTTAAACATTATTCCCCGAAATTTATCTTCGCTCAAAAACTCTTTCTGCACCCAGCCGTTTCTTCCCCAATCGTAATTGTTCAAATCCTTTTCGGAAACGTTAGCCAAAAAGATCTCTTCTCTCAAAACTTTATGATAACTCATAAACGATTTCGTATCCAAAGGAACCTCGCTTCCCTTTCCGAGTTTATATTTCATGGAAGATTGTCCCATATCGTCAAGATAGTTGGCAAATCTCACAAACCACATCCTATCGTGCTTATAGTAACTCTTTTTAGCGAAAGAGAAAAAATTCTCCTCCGCGCTTTTTAATCTGTCGCTATGAAGAAGATACTCTTTGGAAAAAACTATCTGCAAAAGGATATCCTGCCAAGTTCGAGGTTTCGAAGAGACGATTTTGGAAGCTATCCGATCTTTTGCGCTTTTTGAAAAAGTCGGAAAATAAAAATCGACCATTCTTTTAGTTACCGTTTTTACGAAAGCTTCGCTCTTTGCAAGCTCCCTATAAAAATCGAATCCGTTGTAAATCGTCGTATTGAAAAGAGAGAGAGGTTTTCTGTTTTCATCGAGTCCTATAACCAAAGTATCGTAATCTCTATCGAGTTTCCAATTTTTCAAAGCCAAAGCCGCTATCGGAACGTGAGCGTCGTCGTAATCTCCGGCAAAGATCTCGAGCATCTCCCTTCCGTTATCTTCCGGACTCCTAAACCTTCTCCAATTATCCTCGCTGATCATATGCAAAAAGGTTGTGTATCCCAAGGAGTTTCCGTCTCTAAAACATCTGACCAATCTCGTATAGACTCTCGTAATATTGGGATTGTGCGAAGAGGCAAGCTCGTAAGCGGGAGAAAACATAATCGTCTGCGTCAAAACGTAAGCGCTCCAAAAATTAAGATAGTGTTTATCAAGTTTTTTCAAAACGAAAAATCTCTCCAAAATCCTATAAACTTCGCTTCTGCCCCACGAGGGATGTTCGAAAAGAGACTCGTTTGCCATAAGATCTTCCATCTCCCCCAAATCGTTCCTCTCGACCTTAAGCCAGCCCCAAACGGTGGAGATGAAAGAGGATGAATCTATAAGCTCTTTCAAATCGTAATAAGGCATTCCGAAAAAAAGAGTCGATAGAAGTTTATCCGCAACGATCAGTTTATCTTTTTCGTTTAAAGAGTTGAAACTCGCATCATCCATCATCTCAAGCTTATACTCTTTAAAAGAGAGATTTTTAGCGTAAATCTTAAGCCCCTTATACTCCGCCCTATCGTCATAAGCGTAAGAAGGCTCGTGGGATTTCTCATCTCCCAAAAATTTCTCGGACAATTTCGAAAACTCTTCCGAAGCCAAAAAAGCGTTTAAAATCTCCTCTCTCGAACTTTTTTTCAACTTATTCGTCCAAAACTCTTCTCCTGCTTTATCCGGTTCTCTGTTTAGAATGGTCCTGTAAGCTATTTTGACAAATTCCGAATCACTCATCTTTTTATCCAAAAACTCTCTCGAAAAAAAGAAACTCTTTACGATATCCGCCGGAGTTTTATCCCCATTTTGAAGTTTTTCGAACCAAAACTCCCTTCCTTCGTAATCGTAACTTCTTTGAAGAATATAGTTGTAAAATCTCTCTATAAAAGCGTAAAGCTGATCTTTTTTATCGAAAGCCTTCACTCCGTAACTTTTACAAACTTTTTGAAACTCTTCGCTCATAGAAAAACCGTAAAAAACCTGCTCTCTTAAAAGATGATTCTCTCTTATCTCCCTAAGCCAATAAGCTTCTCCCTCTTTATCCGGTTCTCTATCGAAAAAAGTTTTATAGTTTCTTCTTATAAACTCCTCGTCGGTTATATTCAGCTCCTTAAACTCCTTGCTTTCATAAAAAAATTTGGCAACCTCCAAAGCGGTTTTTCCTTTTTCGAACTCTCCTCTCCAATACTCCCTCCCCTCTTTATCCGCACTTCTATTTAAAATATTTACATAAAGTCTATCTATAAAAGAGTCTATCGAAGAAGTATCGGAAAAAAGCCAAACGGGAATCAACGCAAAAAGAAAAA
>CAZPVZ010000124.1:0-16225 GCA_964590185.1 uncultured Campylobacterales bacterium | reverse complement strand
GTTTGGATGACGAGGGTCTCTTACGTATTCGGAGTGGTGATGCTTGCAATCGCCATCTGGATGCTCGATAAAATTCTTCCTTCTAACATCACCATGCTTTTGTGGGGACTTCTGTTTTTGGGAAGCTCCATATATATGGGAGCTTTGGAGCTTATGGAAGAGGGAGCTAAAGGCTGGGATAAATTCGTGAAATTTATAGCCGTTTTTTTGCTTATCTATTCTATCTTTCTGTTTATCGGCGCTTTTACGAAAGCTAAAAATCCTCTCGATCCTCTCGAAAATCTCGTCGGAAAAGAGAGGGTCGTCGTAAACTCTCCGAAGGAAAGCTCTTTTAAAAAAGAGGCGCTTTTTAAAAATTTATCATCTCTGAAAGAGATAGAAAAAGCGGTGAAAGAGGCTAAAAAGCCCGTTATGATAGATTTTAGCGCAAAGTGGTGCACTTCCTGTAAAGAGCTTGATCATATAACTTTTAAAGATCCGCGGGTTTTAAGCGTTTTGAAAAATTTCGAGGTTTATAGAGTGGACGTTACCGAAAACAGCGATGAAGATAAGAGGATGCTAAAAAGATTTAATCTCTTCGGACCTCCGGGAATCGTATTTTTTAAGGACGGAAAGGAGCTTAAAGGGCTTCAAGTGGTGGGCTTTAAAGAGCCTGAAGAGTTTTTAGGGATTCTTAAAAAAGTTGAGAATTGGACCGAAAGATGGTAATAAAAAACGCTACCGTTTTCAAAGACGGAGATAAAAAAAGAGTCGATTTGAAAATAGAAGAGGGCAAAATAACGGAGATCTCTTCTAAAATAACGACTTTGGGAGACGAATTTATCGATATAGAGGGGCGTTATCTTTTTCCAGGAATAATAGATTTAAACGTCAGACTTTTAAACGATAAGCTCAATAGAAAAAATTTAAACCGTCTTTTTGAGAACGCTTTAAAAGGCGGTGTTACGACTTTCGTTTTGATGCCCGATTTCAATCCGAAAATAGACAACGAAACCGTTTTGGAGTTTTTAAGCTCGAAGATTTTGCAAGAGAGCCGAGTGGATCTTATACTCTCCATAGCCGCAAGCGACGGAGAAAAGTTAAACAACATATCCACTCTTTTAAAGTACGGTTCCGACGTCTTGTTCGAAAAGTCCGCCGTTAACGATAACGTTATGAAAAGGGCGATGCAATATGCGAAGATGAAAGAGATTCCTCTTTTCGTTTTTTGCGACAATCCGGTTCTAAACGACGGCGGAGTTATGAACGAGTCGGAGATCTCTTTCAAACTGGGACTTCCGGGCATCTCTAAAATAGGCGAAATAAGCGAAGTGGCCAAAATCGTTCAAATGGCTCTTTTTTACGATATTAAAATTCTTTTTCAATCTCTTTCCGCTCAAAAATCCATAGAGCTCGTAAACAGAGCTAAGGAGGAGTCCGATAAAATTTTTTGCGAGGTTTCCATCCACCATCTGATAAAAAACGACTCTTCTTGCGACGAGTTCAATACCGCCGCTAAGATTTTGCCTCCTTTGAGAGACGAAAAAGAGAGGGCGAAACTCGTAGAGGAGTTGGTGGAGGATAAAATAGATACGATAACCTCTCTTCACTCTCCTAAATCCATTTTATACAAGGACGTGGCTTTTTCCAAAGCTTTGTACGGAGTTGACGCGTTGGGGGATTTTTTGCCTCTTTGCTATACTCATCTCGTTAAGAAGAAGATTATAAGTTTCGAAAAGCTTTTTGAGAAGATCAGTTTGAATCCGGCTAAAGTTTTGGGTCTTGAAAATAGAGGAAAGATAGAAGAGGGATACGATGCCGATTTGATAGTTTTTAATCCGGATCGAAAATCTATTCAAAAAGATAAAAATTCGCTATACTATAACGAAGAGGTGGAGGGCAAAATAGAGAAAGTTATAGTAAAAGGGAGCGTATTATGACGAAAAGGAGCATGAGTGTAGCGGGGGCTTTTTATCCGAGCGGCTGTGGCGAATGCGAAGATATGTTTAGGGAGTTTAATTTTTTGCTGAAGAAGAGTTTAAACGGAGACGAACTTCCGGCGATATCTCCCAAAGCCGTTATAGTTCCTCATGCCGGATACGTTTATTCGGGATTTACGGCCAATATAGCCTATAGAGTTTTGCAAAACAACGTCTATTTTAAAAGAGCGATAGTCATAGGTCCGAGTCATAGAGTCTATTTTGAGGGAACAAGCGGGAGTTTTTTCGATCTTTACGAGACTCCTTGCGGAGATTTCGAAATTGACACGGAATATCTGGAAAAACTATCGTCCGTTTTTCCCGTCTCTTTTTACGAACAGGCTCATTTAGAGCACAGTACCGAAGTTCAATTTCCTTTTTTAAAGTATTATTTTCCCGATATCAAAGTTATAGAGTTCGTGTATGCGAATGAAGATCCGGTAAGACTTTCGAAGATGATAGAGTATTTATTAAAAGATAGAGACAACGCGGTTATCATAAGCACCGATCTTAGCCACTATTACGATCAAAAAAGAGCCAACGCTTTGGATAGCGTTTGCATAAACGCGGTTTACGCTTTGGATCCTTCGAAATTGAAAGAGGGGTGCGAAGCTTGCGGAATCATAGGAATGGAGGCTTTGATAAGAGCCGCTAAAAAAGTCGGACTTAATTCTCAAATTTTAAATTATCAAACGAGCGGCGACATTACCGGCGATAACTCTTCCGTCGTAGGTTATATGAGTGCGGCGCTATTTTAAGCGGTTGAAAGATAAGGAATCTCGTTTCATAAGCCGTTTTCAAAATCGTTTTATAGGAGACGACGGGGCGGTCGTAGGCGATCTCGTTTATACTAAGGACCTCTTTTTCGAAGATATTCATTTTAAAAGAGAGTGGATGAGTTTGAAAGAGATCGCTTTAAAAAGCATGCTCGTTAATATTTCCGACGCTATCGTTATGAACGCTAAAGTGAAATACGCTTTGATAGGGATAGAGATTCCGCGTGACTTTTCCAAACTTCAAATGGGAGAGCTTTACGAAGGTTTCTCTTTGGCTTCGAAAAAATTCGGTTTTGAAATAATAGGGGGAGATACGATAGGCGGAGAGAAATTGAACATCTCCGTTACTTTGATTTCGGAAACTAAAAGGCCTGTTTTCAGAAGCGGAGCGAAAGAGGGGGATTTGGCGGCTTTTACCGGAGATTTGGGGAAAGCGGCAAGAGATCTTTCCAAACTTTTAAGAGGAGGAAAAGTCTCTCGCAATTGCAAATTTATACGCCCCGTTTTAAGAGACGAGTTTTTTTACAAAGCGGCTCCTTTCGTTAGCGCCGCTATGGATATTTCGGACGGTCTCGGGAAAGATCTGTCGAGACTTTCCCTATCGAGCGGAGTGGGATTTAAGTTTTTTAGGAAGTTTCCCAAAAGCGTTTTGTGTAGCGGAGAGGAATATGAGATACTTTTTACTTTTCCTCCGAAAAATTTAAAAAAGATAGAAAATTTGGCTAAAATTTCCGGAACCGAAATTACGGTTTTTGCGAAAGCGGTTAGAGGAAGATATAAAAGCTTTTGCAAATCCCACCATTTTTGAAGGAACGGCGTTGAATAGACTGTTTGTATATACTCACTCTCCCGTTAGCGTTCATTTTTCCAAAAATTCGAAAGATTTCGTAGTAAGCGAAATACCTCTTTACGAATTTAGCGGAAGCGGTGAGCATTTGGTTTTAAAGGTGAGAAAGAAGGATCTTACCACTTGGGAGATGCTTAAGGCTTTTAGCGAAAGAATCGGTATAAAGGTAAAAGAGTTCGGTTATGCCGGTTTGAAAGACAAAGAGGGGATGACGGTTCAATATATCTCTCTTCCGAAAAAATACGAAAAATTTTTGGAAAATTTTTCTCATAATAAGATTAAGATACTTGATGCAACTTACCATAAAAATAAGATAAAGATAGGCCACCTAAAAGGAAATCGTTTTTTTATAAGGCTTAAGAAGGTAAACGGGGTCGATGCCAAAAAGATGGAAAATATCGCCTCCAAAATGGAAAAGGAGGGGTTTGCGAACTATTTCGGCTACCAAAGATTCGGAAAAGATAGGGAAAATTATCTGATAGGAAAAGAGATACTCGAAGGGAAGAGAAAAGAGAGAAATAAAAAGATGAGAAATTTTTTCGTTAGCGCTTATCAAAGCCATCTTTTCAATCTTTGGCTCAGCAGGAGAGTGGAGATCAATATCTTTTTCAATACTTTTAAAGAGAAAGAACTTTCGGATATTTTCGATTTTCCTAAGGAGCTTGTAAAACTTATAAAAACTCAAAAAAGCTACGCGAAATTGCTTCCGGGAGATGTTTTACACCACTATCCTTACGGAAAAGTTTTCGTATGCAACGATTTAAAAAGCGAAAACGAAAGATTTATGAGAAAGGAGATCACTTTTACCGGCATGCTTCCCGGCAGAAGAAGCTTAAAGGCAAGCGGGATAGCCGGCGAAATAGAGAAGAGTTTTTTCGAGGAAGCGGATAGATATCTTGAAAAAATGCAGGGTTTTAGGAGATTCGCTTGGGTTTGGCCGGAAGATTTGAGCACCGTTTATAAAGAGGAGAGTGCGTGGTTCGAGCTCTCTTTTACGCTTCCCAAAGGCTCTTATGCTACCGTTTTCTTAGAAGAGTTGACACATTCGAAAAATTAAGGTATATTATATATATCCATTCAAAGGGGCGCGGCGGATGACTGCTTGAGGTTATCTCAAGAGGAAAGTCCGGGCTGCAATGAGACAGGGTTCCGTCTAACGGACGGCCGGCGAAAGCCGAGGGAAAGTGCAACAGAAAGCAGACCGCCCGATATTTTTATCGGGTAAGGGTGAAACGGCGGTGTAAGAGACCACCAGCGCCTTTGGCGACAAAGGCGGCTATGTAAACCCAACCCGCAGCAAGAAGAGCGTGGTTAAAGTCTCATATTTTTAAGCTCTTCGCTAAAGCTCTATCGTGAGATAGAGATTAGATGAATAGTCATCTAATACAGAACCCGGCTTACAGCCGCGCCTCTATCTCCTTCGTTTTTACCAGTATTTGTCTCCGTCTCCGAAATATCTCCATTTTCTGTTGAAATAGTATATGTTATGGTTGTTTTTGTTTACCGCTATCTTTTTTCCGTTGTAGAAATTTTGGCATCTGAAAGAGCCGTGTCTTCCGCAATCGTACGTTCCTCCCTTTTTCTTTCCGAAGAAGTTTTTATATTTTTGGTAGAATTTTTCCAAAAAGTAATCGGCGTCTTTGATTTTCGGTTTTGAAGAGACTTGGGAAGATGTTTGCGACGAGGTGTAGGGGTATAAAGCTTGAGCTCCTTTTATGTCGTCCTCTCTTAAAGTCAGCATGTAGATGGGATCGTGATAGGGAGATGCGTACATAATGGAGCTTGGAACGTTTGAATGGGCAAGGCCGATTATATGTCCTATTTCGTGCGTTAAGATTCCTTCGAACTCTAAAGTGTTGTAATCTTTATAATAAAAATCGTCGTAATTTAATCCCAAAATTCCGGATTTTATGTAGTTTCCTTCGGGATAGGTGACTCCGACCGCCGCGGCGTCTTGCAGGTAGGTTTTAGGAAGCCATTCCACGACTAAGGCTCCTCTTATAAAACTGCTGTAGGTTATTCCTTTGTAGATGAATTTTATATTGCAGACGTTTTGCCACTTTTGCATCGCTTTTTTGATGCGGCTTACGGCTACGTCCGTATCGTAATATTGATGAGAGGGATTATACCACCAATATACGGTCGAGTTTTGCCATCTTCTGTTTTCGTGCGAAGGGAGTATGAGGTATTTTGAGTGTTTTTGCTGATTGAAGTTCAAAACGAAAACGGCCGGCTTATCTTTTGCGAAAGAATTTACTCCAATTGCGATGATTAAACTTAGAAACATCGTTTTTAGGAAGTTTTTCATTTTTTTCACCTTTCTTGAAGATTTTATAAAAAAGCACATTACATTTTATCACTCAGCACTTTAAAAAATATTAAATTATTTATTTTTTGAGGAAAAATTTTTTTAAAAGAAAATCAAAATATTTTTGTTAACTAAATTTATCCTTATTAATATTTTTGTTAACTATTATTTACCTGCATATAATATGTTTTATGTTAAAAATTAATTGTCTTTTTTCCGATTTTAGTCTATAAAATTATACGGTCCGCCGTTTATTAATATAAAATTTTTATGAAAAGAATATTTTTGTTGATAAATGGCGGTCGAAACTGTAAAAGGGATCGATATGCGTATAGAGCTGGATAAAAATATTAACGATTGGATAGAGGGTTCGCTCAATTCTTTGAAAGAGCCGTTTTTAAGGAGCGTTAAAAGGTGCGATAAGCCTCTTGTCGCGGTGTTTGAAGTGGGGCACGTCTCTTTTCCCGTTAAAGAGGAGAATCTCAGATGGGCTAAAAGCAATCTGATTTTAGCCGACAAAATATGTAAATGGTTTATACGAACTTACAAAAGAGACGTCAGGCTGATTCCCACCGTTTTGTTAAACAACATAACCGAAATCGACCCGAAAGAGTTCGAAGATATCGTAGATGCCCTTTTTGAGGGAAACAGATACGTAACGAGGGATTCGACGGCTTTTATTTCGGAAAGAAACATGAAAAACAGAGCCTATAAGATGATAAAGGAGTATGACGAGAAACTTGACGAATTTTGCGAAAATAACGGCAAAATGTTTCTCTCTACGAACGACGAATGCATGCTTCCTTTCGGATTGGTGGACGAAACCGGCAGGAAGATACCAAGATGCGGACTTATAATAGCAAGTTATATGGAGAGGATTTTCAAACTCTCAAAAGAGAGACTTCATACTTACGAAAAACCTCCCGTTTTGTTCGTAAGCTTTTCGGAGCACGATTACGAATACGAGAGGGTGAAACTCGGAGTGGATCTTTACTCTTCGTTAAACGAAGTTGATCATTTGACGGCTCTTGTGATGTATTGGTCATATAAAAACGGTTCGTTCATTCTTTCGGAAAAAAGGTTTAAAGACGATAGGCCCAAATGGAGCAAAACCGAACTTTCCGGTTTTTGGAATAAAGATTTGAAAATAGCGATCTGAGAATTTTTTATTATGAAAATAGCGATTATTAGCAATAGCGCTTTTAATATCTATAATTTCAGGCTCTCTCTCGCTAAAAAGATAAGGGAGAGCGGATACGAAGTCTTTTTTATAGCTCCTTACGACGCGTGTTTTCCGAAGATAGTGGAAAACGGTTTTTACATAGAGGATATTTATATAAATCCGAAAGGGAGCAACATAATAGAAGATAAAAATACGATCGATAATTTTAAAAAGATTTTTAAAAAAACCAATCCCTCTCTCATTTTGAATTTTACCATAAAACCGAACATATACGCCACTTTAGCCGCGAGCTTTTTGAACATTCCCTCCATAAATACCGTTACGGGCCTCGGGACGGTATTTATAAGGGAGGATTTCGTTACGAACGTGGTTAATATGCTTTATAGAGTCTCTTTTAAAAAAGCTAAAAAGATATTTTTTCAAAACGAAGAGGATAGAAATTTTTTTATAGAGAGGAAAATAGTCACTTTCCAAAATAGCGGAGTGGTTCCTGGTTCGGGAGTCGATACGAACAGATTCCGTCCGATGGAGAAGACGAAGTATAAGGATAAGTTTGTGTTTTTGTTTATCGGGAGAATGCTTTTTGACAAGGGAGTGAAGGAGTATATAGAGGCGGCTAAGATTATAAAAAGCAGATATAAAGACGTCGAATTTTGCATGCTCGGTCCTTTGGACGCCGAGAATAAGACTTTGGTATCTAAAAGAAACATGTACGATTGGGTGATAGACGGAGCGGTAACTTATCTTGGAAGCTCTTTAAAAGTCGAAGAGTTTATAAGAAATAGCGATTGCGTGGTGCTTCCTTCTTATAGAGAAGGACTTCCTAAAAGTCTTTTGGAGGCCGGAGCCATGCAAAAACCTCTCATAGCCACGAACGTAACCGGTTGCAGGGACGTAGTTATCGACGGAGAAAACGGCTTTTTGTGCGAAGCGAAAAGCGCCGAAAGCCTCGCTTTAGCGTGCGAAAGAATGCTTAAATTGAAAAAAGAGGAGAGAATGCGTATGGGAGAGAGGGCAAGAGAGCTCGTTTTGGAAAAATTTGACGAGAGAATAGTTATCAGAACCTATTTAAAGGAGATTTTCGAAATCGTTCCTTTAAATTTGAAATTTAGATTTAAATATAACTTATCCGATGAAAAATCATATAATCTTATCTGATTTCTTCTTTAAAAAAAGTTGCTCGGTAAAACTTTCTTTATAAAAATAGCGTTTAAGAGTTTCTCTAAACTTCGCTTAGTTTAATTTTCTTGCCGTTTTTTTCCGATGGCGTGCCGTTTTGTAAAAATAATTGTTAAAAAAAGTTATTCTTTTTCGAGAAAACGCTTTAAACTTATTTTACTTTAAAAATAATATGTTAAAATATAATAATTAATAACTTTAAGCAAATAGCGTATGAATTCGGATAAATATTTAGAATTTTTTGCGGAAAAAGCGGCTATATAAAATAAACTTTTCATAAGGAATAGAGAAATGAAAAAGGTGGGTAAAGTTCTCTCCGTAGAGGGAAGAGTTCTTATCAAACACGCAAACGGCGAAGTGGAAGTTTTAAAAGCCGGAGACATTATCGAAATGAACGATATCGTTATGTGTAAGAATCCCGGCGACCGTTTCGTGATGGTTATGGAAAGCGGTTTGAAACTCGAGATAGGAGAGCACACTTACGTTCTTTTCGATCAGGATTTCATAAACAGTTTTTTACGGCTTACGCACCATTTAAGATCTCCTTTTTATGCCGAACACGCTTTGCATCTCGATCCGATAGAGGTAAATTATAGAAGTTACAGAGTCTCTCCCGTTTCTAAAGAGGGCGAAGAAGGGGGAGTGTTTTTGAAAGTGCACGAGGAAATTGCTCCGACTCGAATTCAGGTAACCGTTGAAGACGTGGTTACTAACGATAGAACTCCCCCTTTGAGAGGAACCGTAAGCAGTGAAGATGCGCAGGTTGAAGTTATAGTTGACGACGAGCATTACAATGCCGTAAATAACGGTGACGGAACTTGGGAACTTCCCGACGATATTTTGACTCCTTTGGATGACGGAGATTACGAAGTTACCGTTATAGCGGTGGATAGAGACGGAAACGAGGGAGAAGGCAAGGGGGAGATAAAGGTTGACGCGACTCCTCCGGTCGTAACGGTCGAGGATATTTTTACCAACGATCCGAATCCTCCCGTTACCGGTACGATTGACGATCCTAACGCCAAAGTTACGGTTACGGTAAACGGAGAGGAGTATGAGGCCGTAAATAACGGCGACGGAACTTGGAGCATAGCCGACGATACGATAAAGGTTCTTCCCGACGGAGAGTACGAGATTATCGTCGTAGCCGTGGATGAAGTCGGAAATAAAGGAGAGGACGAAGGAAAACTCGTTATAGATACGACTCCTCCGGTAATTAGCGTTGACGATTTGAATACGAGCGACGAAACTCCTCCTTTGACGGGAAAAGTTGACGATCCGGAAGCGGTCGTAAAGGTTACGGTAAACGGGGAGGAGTATGAGGCCGTAAATAACGGCGACGGAACTTGGAGCATAGCCGATAACGTAATCTCTCCTTTGAAAGAGGGAGAATATACCGTAACGGCGGTGGCCGTCGATCCTTTCGGCAACAGTTCCGAAGGAGAGGGAACTTTGAAGATAGATTCCGAAAGTCCTACCGTAACGATAGAGGATACCGACGTTACTCACGACGATACGCCCACCTTCGAAGGAACCGTCGAAAATGCCGATAGGTTGGAGATAACTCTAAACGGAGTACACTATGATAGCAACGATCCCGATTCCGGTATAGAAGTTGATTTTAAGGCCGGAACTTGGGAGTTTACCGTTCCGGACGACGACGCTTTGGATGACGGGAAATATACGATAGACGTAAAAGCTTCCAACGATAAAGGAAAAGAGAGCAGTGTTGATGATGATTTTATCGTGGATGCGGATATGCCCGCCATTACGATAAAGGATTACGAGGAGATCGATACCGGAACTCCGACTCTTGAGGGAACTTACGAAAACGCGGTTAGAGTCGAGGTGCACGTCGGAGGAGAGGTATATACGAGCGAAGGAGAGAATCCGGAGGTTATTTTGGATCCCGAGAAAGGAACTTGGAGTTTGACGATTCCCGAAGATCATCCTCTCGACGTGGGAGACCAAACCGCCGAGGCTTTCGCGTTTGACGAAATGGATAACGAGGCGAAGGCTGACGATACCTTTTTCGTAAATTACGAAGTGCCTCCCGTGGCGGTTGACGATATAGTTTTAACGAACATAGTTGACGGTTCCACGATGGAGCTTCCGGATAGAGCCTTTTTATTTAACGACTACGATCTAAATAACGATCCGGTATATATGTATGAAGTTAAAAACGTCGAATCGGGTATTATCGAAACAGAAGCGAACGGAGACATAACCAACGATCATTATGCAAATCTCTATTACACTCCCGACGAATCTCCTTTCGAGCACGGAAGTTTCGATTATAGCGTAACGGACGGTCAGCTTCCCTCAAACGACGCGCACGTAGAGATCATAGCCGCGGCCGGAAATACGATAAACGGAACCGAAGAGGACGAGATTTTGGTTAGCGCCGAAAGAGAGGACGAAATGTTCGGAGGCGGCGGAAACGACGTGTTTGTATGTTACGATTTAAGCAGAATTGTTGACGGAGGCGAAGGTTTCGATATGCTTTTGGCTCCCAACCATATGGTTATAAACTTTAACTGTTTCTCAAGCAGGGTTACCAATCTCGAACAGCTTGACGTTTTGATGGACGATCATGAGGTAACGAGCGTGGGAGTTGACGACGTTTTCGCCATTACCGACGAAAACAACGTATTTCAAATTTTGGGAGACGAGGGAGATACCGTATATCTCGATCCCGGTTGGACGTATAAGGGAGAGGAGACTTTAACTTATATGGAGCACCATATTCACGATTATAACGTTTATACCGGAGTGGTTGAGGGACAGGAAGTTACTTTATATATAGAAAGCAGTGTTCACGTTGTCGGCTAATTAGGGTATAATTTCCTTTGTAATAAAAGGAGGTTATATGAGCGAAGAGAAAAAAGATAATAAATTTGATGACGAGATGACGGTCGGCGGCGAAGAGGATACTTTGGAAGTGGTTGCGGCTATCGAAAGCGTCGATGACGATACTTGGCAGATAAAAGTTATGAATATGGATACGAGAGAGGTGGCAATATGCAAAAACATAAGGGAATATTCCGCCTTTTTGCAAAACGCGGTAAATAATAGCGATAAAGAAAATTTCAAAGCCACTTGGTTCCCCTCTCACGCAAAGGAAGAGCATATTTTGGAAGTTAGAGACGAACTTTTGAAACATCAGGAGGAGATCGAGAGTTTGACTCTTGCCGACGAAGACGATTCGAAAGAGTAGAGTTTAGCTACTTTTGTTCTTGTGCTGAAGTTGATTCTCCGATAAAATTTATATAAAACGAAAGGAGGATCGACGATGCACGAGATAGGAAAAGTTCTGGTCGTTTTGGGAATCTTTTTGGCTTTGATAGGTTTTTTGTTGCTAATAAGCGATAAGCTTCCTTTCAATTTCGGAAGGCTTCCCGGAGATATTTTTTATCGAAAAGATAATTTCACTTTCTATTTTCCGATTACGACTTCTATAATTTTAAGCGTAATTTTCTCTTTTCTTCTGTATATTTTCAGCAGATTCTTTAAATAGGTTTTTTTATGCGGAAAATACGTTTTAACTCTTCGAAACCTTTTACTTTGGGATGCGAACTTGAAGTTAGGCTTATTGACGAAAAAACTCTTTTGCCCGTCGGAAAATGCGAAAGCGTTTTTAGAAACATTCCTTCTTCTTTGAAAGGTTTCATTCATCCGGAGCTTTTGGAGTCGATGACGGAGATCGTCACTCCTGTTTGCGAAACTCCTTTACAAGCTACGGAGTTTATAAAAAGAGCGGTAGAGAGCATAAACGAAATAGGTCTTAAAGAGGGATTTCGCATAACCGCCGTCGGGACTCATCCTTTTAAAAATCCCCAAAAACTCGATATCGTAAACGATCATAGATATTTAAAGGCTTATGAGGAGTTCGGCGTATTGCTCGATAGATTCAGAGTTTGCGGTCTTCATATTCACGCGGGATTTGCGGGGAAAAGGGAGGTTATAAAAGCTTATAACTTTATGATAACCTATCTTCCTCTCTTTTTGGCTTTAAGCGCGAGTTCTCCCTTTTTTGACGGAGAGTTTACGAAAATCAAATCTTTCAGATCCAAAATAGTGGAACAGATACCCAGAACCGACGTTCCGGAGAGATTCGGAAGTTACGAGAGTTTTGAAAAGATGCTTTCGATTCTGCTTGAGAGCAAAGCGATAGAGAGCGTCAAAGATATCCGCTGGGATATAAGAATTCATCCGGATTTCGGAACTTTGGAGCTTAGGATCTGCGATGCCGTAAACGAATTTGACCGAATCGAACTTTTGATGGCCTTATATCAGGCTTTGTGCTTTTTTTCATTGAAAATGCCTCTTGTAAAGAGTTTCGTTCAGATAGATAAGCAAAATAAATGGTATAGCGCGAAATACGCTCTTGATGGAAAATTTATAGAAGGAAGCAAAATCACTACGATAAAAGAGGAGGCTTTCAATCTTTGCGAGAGGATGAAAAGGGAGGGCGTATTTTGCGAGCTCGGTTTGGAAAAATACGAAAAATCTTTTTACGAGCTTTTCGAGAAAGATACGATAGCCGACAAAATGATAAAAGAGTATGAAAAAAGCAAAGATTTAAGAAAAATAGTTGAAATGGGAGTAGTGGAATGAAAGGAGTCATAGCCGCCGGAGACAAAATAACGGCGCAAGCCGGGGCGAAAATCTTAAAAGAGGGAGGCAACGCTTTCGACGCCGCGATATGCGCTTTACTGACGGCTCCTTTGGCGGAGCCGGCTTTGACGAGTCTTGGGGGAGGGGGATTTTTGACGGCTTTTTCCGAAGATAAAGATCCGGTGGTTTACGATTTTTTTGTGGACGTTCCTCCAAAAAGGCTGGAAAATCCCGACTTTTTTCCGATATACGTCGATTTCGGTTCGGCGGTGCAGGAGTTTCACATAGGAGCCGGTTCGATTGCGGTTGCGGGGATGGTCGGAGGAATTTACGAAGTTTGGAAAGAGAGGGGAAAACTGCCTTTTTACGATATAGTTTCGGTGGCGAAGGAGTATGCGAAGGAGGGGATTTATCTCTCCCGGATGCAGGCTTCTTTGATAAAGCTTTTGGAGCCTATTTTCAGAGCTACGAAGGAATCGGAAAGGATTTACGTTAAAAACGGTCGTTTGATAGACGAGAGAGAGCTTTTTAAAAATGAAGATTATGCGGAATTTCTGGAGCTTTTCGGTAAAAAGGGGAGCGATATCTTTTATAAAGGGGAGATAGCCGATAGGTTGGAGGAGCTCTCTTTGAAAAATGAGGGGATTATCGCTAAAGAGGATCTTTTAAGGTATGAAGTTAAAAAGAGAGAGCCCATAGAGTTTGATTTTAACGGCTATAAAATAGTAACGAATCCTCCTCCTTCAAGCGGGGGAATTTTGATAGCTTTTACTCTCGAACTTTTAAAAGAGCTTGATTTGGGAGAGTTCGGATCTTTAAGACATCTTATCTCTTTTATAGAGGCTATGAAAATAACATCCGATTTCAGAAACGATCATATAAACGAACATCTTCATAACGAAAAATTGAAGGATATTTTAAAAGATAGCCATCTTATAGACGGTTTTAGGAAAAGTTATAAAAGCAGACTGAATTTGTGGGGAAATACGACGCACATCAGCGTAATCGATGGCGAATATAACGCGGTTAGCGTAACGACCACCAACGGCGAGGGGAGCGGATACGTGCTTCCGGGATGCGGCATTATGCTAAACAATATGCTCGGGGAGGAGGATCTGAATCCTCACGGTTTTTTCAAATGGCCCTCTTACGTTAGACTTCCCTCTATGATGTCTCCGACTATCGTTTTAAAAGATGATTCTCCTTATCTCGTGTTGGGGAGCGCGGGTAGCAATAGAATAAGAAGCGCCGTCGTTTCGGTGATTTTGAATTATCTTTCGTTTCATAAGGATATAAAGGAGAGCGTCTCTTTAAGCAGAATCCATTTTGAAAGGGACGAAGTCTTTTTGGAGCCCGGTTTCAAAGAGGAAATCGTAAAAGAGATAAAAAAGAGATTTAAAGTTTCTCTTTTTAAGGAGAAAAATCTCTTTTTCGGAGGCGTAAACGCCGTAAACGCTCTTTTCGAGGGCGGAGCCGATCCTCGAAGAGGAGGAGCGGTTATGAAAGTTTTTTAGATTCGGGCAGTTTTTCGACGTAGAGAGATTGTGAAGGAAAAGCAAAATCGCTATCTTCGTATCTCTCTATTATCTCCATAATTTTTAGATGGACGTCCTCTCTGATTTTCATATACTCGGCCCACACGGCGGTATTTGTAAAGGTGTAGATGAATATGCTAAGAGAGCTGTCTTCAAACCGGTCGAAATTGACAAGCATCGTCGCGTTTTGGTCTATTCCTGGATGATTTTTAAGCATATTTTTTATATCTTGCAAAATCTTTTGCATACTTTCTCTTGAAGTGGAATAGGTAAGTCCCACCCTCATTTTGATTCTTCTTATCTCTCTTCTTGAGAAGTTTTCTATCGGATTGTTGGCTATGATTTGATTGGGAACCGTTACGAGAGATTTTTCGAAAGTTCTTATTTTCGTCGTTCTAAGTCCTATCTCCTCCACCGTTCCTTCGACGGAGCCGACTTTTATCCAGTCGTCTATCTTAAGCGCGTTGTCGGCTAAGATGCTTAATCCTCCGAAAAGATTTGCGGCGGTATCTTTCGCCGCCAAAGCGAACGCCAAACCTCCGAGTCCCAAAGAGGCTATAAAGGCGCTTACGTTTATGTTCCACTCTTGAAGTATGGCGACCGTTCCTACGGCTACGACGAAAATTTTTAGAGTTTTTACGAAAAATGCTCCTATCTCTCTGTAAAGTTCCCTTCCGAATTTTTTTGCGAATCCGTAAATGGAGTTTTCAAAGGCTAAAACGCTTTCGTAAAATAGCCAAAAGATGGAGAACATAATGAGAGTTTTTATGATTTTCGCTATCGTTTCGTTAAAAACTCCCATAAATTGGAATCCGAAATAGAGTCCTATTATGATGAAAGTAAATTTTAAAGGACCGCTTACTATCCTTAAAATCTTATCGTCCGCGGAAGTTTTCGTTTTAGCCGCCATCTTATGGAGGGTTTTTATGACGATAATCGCAAACAGCTTTCTGAAAATCAAAAATATCAAAAATATTCCGAGCCCTCCGGCAAATTTGTAAAGAGGGATATTGTTTATCGATTTTTTCGTAAAGATGTCTATTATTTGCTCTTTCAGTTTGTAAATGTACGCTTTCGATTCTCCCATATAGATTTGAATCGTATAGTTTAAAGCCTCTTCCAAGGTTTTTGAGTAGAGAGACGGATGAGAGTAGAGTTTTAAAGCTTCGTTTTTGATGTCGTTTATGTTTTCGAAGAGATTGTCTTTGCGATTTTTTATCTTTTCGAAAAATATCGATAGTTTGATTTTTATGACGCTTTTTCTTAATTTATCTATCTTCTTTTCGGTGCTTTCGATTCTCTTTTCTATCTTGGAGAACGCTTTTTGATTGTTTAAGAATTTGTATCTTTCCTTTTTGATAAGAAATTTTCTTCTCTCCTTCTCAAGCGTATCTATCTTTTTTTGAAAAAGGGAGAGGGTTTTGTTCGCGTCTTTGTTTTTAAAAGAGATATTTTTCAGATTTCCAAGAAGCGTTTTTAATTTTTCTTGATACGAATTTTCGAACGAGGATACGACTTTTTTAATAAGATTCAGTCTTTTGTAAAAATAGGCGTATTGAAGTTCCAAAGTCAGCAGATTCGTGGCGTTGTCGTCCAAAGAGTCGATATTCTCTTTCAGATCTTCAAGCTCCTCGTTTATCTCTTTGATCTCCTCTTTTAAAAGTTCGTTTGAGACTTTCGCTTCCGTCAGATTGAAAAATGTGTTTATGAAATCCTTTTGATTTTTGATGTTTTTTATCTCTATCTCGGGTTTTTTTATCTCTTCGTTCAGATTTTTTATCTTTAAAACGAGAGTTTTTTGAAGGTCTTTTTCAAGCGAGTT
>CAZPVZ010000123.1:0-2945 GCA_964590185.1 uncultured Campylobacterales bacterium | reverse complement strand
GAGTACGATTACGGAAGAGGCCAAAATTATTTTATCTCGTTTAAATCTTTTATAATCATATCCTTCTCTTAAAAATACCGTTATCGCCGTGAAAATTAATAAATAATTTAATTTTAAAAAGATCGCCGTCATCAACAGCCCTTCCTCGTAGCGAGAGAGTATTTGAGAGTGCAGATAGTTTTGCGAGTTAAATATCACGGGAGCCGTTATCGTTCCGGCGCTTAGAACGCTTCCTAAGGTTATTCCTAAAAGCGTCAGGTAGAAAATATCAATCCATTTTATGATTTTCATAACGGTCTCTTTTTTCTTTTAATCATAACATAACTTTTCTAAAATTTTTTCTTTGTCCAAACGATATATTAGGTAGCTTCTCGATAAAGGATGTGAAATGAAAAAAATTCCCCTGTTGCTCGTTGTTTCTTTTTTTCTGCTTAGCGGCCATCTTTGCGCTTCGGGGAGCGTTTCGGACAAGCAAAAAAAGATATCCGCTCTTGTTGAGATGGCGCTTTTGAACGAAAATAAAAAGGGACATACTCTCTACATGATTAGCGAACAGAGAGCTTTGACCCAAAAGATGGCGAAAGAGGCCCTTTTGGTGGCTTTGGGAATCGACGTTCCTCAAAATAAGGCCTATCTCGAGCGTAGCGTTAAGAGATACGGTAGAATCTTAAGAGCGCTTTTAAACGGAGATAGGGAGCTTAGAATATCTCCTGCCAAAAATCCCGAAATTAGGAAGTTTATAAGGGAGCTTCAAAAAGAGTGGAGGAAATTTTACGCTCATATTAAAAACATATACGAAAAAGAGAGCGTTTCCAAAGAGGATCTCTCATATGTAATAACGCATAACGAAAATCTTTTGAGAGACACCAACAGACTCTTTCTGATGTATAAGAAAGAGGACAATTTCGACAATAAACTTACCGAATCCATGATGAACGCTCTCGATTTTGCCGGTAGAGAGAGTATGCTTTCTCAAAAAATCGTAAAAGAGAAACTTTTGATATTAAGCGGAATAAACGTGGAGGAGAACAAAAGCAAACTTAGGGGAAGTTTCATACTTTTTGACAGGGCGTTGAGGGGACTTTTAAACGGTAACGAAAAAAGAGGTCTTTCTCCGGCTTCGGTATCTTACATAAGGGCCGAGCTTTTGAAAATAGAGTCGATTTGGTTGAATATAATTCCGGTGCTTTTTAAGGAAAATATGGAAAAAGAGGATCTTCAAAAGCTTGTTTCTTTAAATATTCCGTTGCTGCAAGGCTCCAACAGAGTTTTGAAAATGTATGAAGATTTAGCCGATTTGTATTGAGAGGTAGGATTATGAAAAGAGTCGTTTTTGCCGTTTTGGCGTTTTTGATCGTAAATTCGTTTGCGGGGGAGAAGAAGATAGATCCGGAGTCCGAACTCGTTATAGACGAGGGGCTCGAGGCGGTTAAGGAAAACTGCGTGGTTTGTCATACCGGAAGGTTTATCGTTAGAAACGGAGGGGATAAAAAGTATTGGAATATGAAAATAAGGGTTATGCAAAAAGGTTTCGGACTGTGGAAACTCGACAAAAAAACTCACGATTTGATAGTGAATTATCTTTCGAAAAATTATCATAAGAAGTGGAACGCTAAAGAGAAGAAGGAAAAAGAAAAGCCGCCTCGTCTTAAATTGTCTCTATAAGAGAGCTTTTTTTATAGATATGATACAATATCCCTCAATTTTAAAAAACGAAATAAGGGACGTTAATGAAAAGAGGGGTAGCTTTTTTTCTTTTTCTGTTTTCGGTCGTATTCGCTTACGCTTTTAACACTCCCAAGATCTTAACGCCGCAGGAGGCTTTTAAAGTAGAGGCTAAATTGGAGGGAGATTCGATACTTACGAAAATAGATCTCGGAAAAGGAATATACGTTTATGACGACAAACTGCGCTATAAGATAGTTTCTCCGAAAGAGACGGATATTACCAAAGATCTCTCTCTCCCCGAACCGGTGGAGTTTCACGGATTCGTAGTTCACAGAAAGGATATCGAGGTTAAGATACCTCTTTCGCTTATAAAAGAGAAGGTCGGCTCTTCGAAAATAACTTTGGAGATAGATTTTCAAGGATGCGCCGAAGGAGGAATATGCTATCCCCCCGTAAAGAAGAGTTTTAGTTTCGACCTAAGCGGCGGCGATAAAAGTTCCGAAACGAAGCTGTCCGAGCAGGATAGAATAGCGGGCATCTTAAAGGGCGGAAATTTTTGGCTTATTTTGGCGACTTTTTTCGGTTTCGGACTTTTGCTTTCCCTAACTCCGTGCGTTTTTCCGATGATACCGATTTTATCGAGTATCATAGTTTCCAAATCCAAAGACAAAATGGATGCCAAAAGAGGTTTTTTTCTCTCGTTGGTTTACGTGCTTTCCATGTCTTTTGCTTACACGATAGCCGGTATTTTAGCGGCGCTTTTCGGGAGCAATCTTCAAAGCGCCATGCAAAATCCTTGGGTTGTCGTGATTTTCAGTTTGATTTTCGTCGCTTTGGCTTTTTCGATGTTCGGTTTTTACGAGATATCTCTTCCCGCCTCTTGGCAGTCCAAACTTTCCAAAAAATCGGATGAAGCTCAAGGGCAAGGATTGGTAGGCGTGGCGATTATGGGATTTTTATCCGCTTTGATAGTCGGTCCTTGCGTCGCTCCTCCGCTTGCCGGAGCTTTGATCTACATAGGACAAACCGGTAACGTTTTGCTCGGCGGTTCGGCTTTGTTCGTTATGAGTTTGGGAATGGGAGTTCCTTTGCTTCTTATAGGAATCGGAGCCGGAAAGTTTATGCCCAAACCCGGCGTTTGGATGACGAGGGTCTCTTACGTATTCGGAGTGGTGATGCTTGCAATCGCCATCTGGATGCTCGATAAAATTCTTCCTTCTAACATCACCATGCTTTTGTGGGGACTTCTGTTTTTGGGAAGCTCCATATATATGGGA
>CAZPVZ010000122.1:0-3026 GCA_964590185.1 uncultured Campylobacterales bacterium | reverse complement strand
GTCGCTCATTACCAAAACGAGCATCGAGAAAACGAAAGCCGATAGGTATGAGAAGAATCTGTTAAAACCTTTGTCATGATCCATATATCCTATCGAATATACGTGAACCAAAGCCGATACCGTAGTAACGGTAACCATCATGATAACCGAAACCTGATCGGCTACGAAACCGAAAGAGACGTCGAAATTTCCGGCTATGATCCAATCCATCAGCTTTACTTTGATTATATGCTCTTCATCTACGTATCCTAAAAGAACCAAAGAGCTAAGTAGAGACACAAACAGTAAAGCCGAAGTTACTATACCGGTTAAAAGAGTCTTTTTTCTTGCGCCGAACATCGCCGCAAAAAGCGAGCCGACAAGAGGCGCAAAGAGTGTTATATATACGTACTTTTCCATATTCTACCCTTTCATTGATTGCAATGAATCAAGATCGATGGTTTGTTTTCTCTTATACCATAGAACGAGAAGTCCAAGACCCACCGCCACTTCGCTGGCCGCTACGGCGATAACGAAAAACGCAAACATTTGACCGCTTAAATCGCCTATATATTTGGAAACCGCCACAAATCCCAAGTTCGTAGCGTTTAACATGATTTCGGTCGAGAAAAAAAGCATCAAAAGGTTTTTTCTTCTGATTACGCCGAGCATTCCTATGGCAAATAGAATTCCCGCAAGCACCAAATAGTGAGTCAAGGTTATCATTTCGCATCCTTTATGTTAAACTCTTCCGCTTCTATCTTTTTCTCGAACTCGGAAGAGAGAGTCAAACTCTCGTCCATCTTCTTGCTGACCAAAATGATTCCGGCTATCATCGCTACGAGCAGCAAGACCGCCGCAACTTCGAACGGAACCAGATATTTAGTAAAGAGAACGTATCCCACCATTTGCGGATTTCCGACTCCCGGAATAGAAGGATATAGAGCTTTTATGTGTTCCGATACGAAAGGAGCCGCCATTATAACCACTATAAGTACCGCCGAAATTGCCGATAAGGTATAGATAATGGCCTTGTCTTTGATGTTTTCCTTGACGTTTTTGGTAGTGTCGAAAAACATCATACCGAATGCGTATAGAGCCATAACCGCTCCGCCGTAAACGATTATTTGAACGACTCCCATAAAATCGGCGTCCAACATAAAGAAAAACGCCGCTATGAAGATCATACCGCCTGCCAACGCGCTCATTGCGTAAAGAGCGTTTTTACTAAAAACCGTTATCAAGAACATCGCGATCGTTATGAACGCAAATAGATAAAAGGCTACTGCTTCAAACATGACTTACCCCTAATATGCCAAAGGCGTTTTTTTCACGACTTCGTCGGCGTATTTGCCCAACGCACCGAATCCCGGAAACTCTTTTTGTTTGCCCGCTTTGAAAACGTCGATAGGAGTTAGCATATCCTCTTTTAACGCAAAGTGCGCTCTTTGCTCGCTTGCGTTCTCGTATTCGGGACCGTGAACGATAGCGAGTTCCGGACAAACCTCGGCGCAGTATCCGCAAAAGATACATCTGCCGAAATTAATGGTGTATTCCGTTACCGCTTTTCTGCTGTTTTCGTCTATTTTCGTATCCATTCTGATACATTTTGCGATACAAATCTTTTCGCAAAGACCGCATCCTATACATCTTTCGTTGCCGCTTTCCATAAGCCTTAGAAGTTCGTGAATCGCTCTGTATCTCGGAGAGATGGGAAGTTTCTCCTCCGGATATTTGACCGTGTGAATGTTGAATTTAACCATCTCTCTAAAAACGATCCAAAGTCCTACGAAAAGTTCGCAACTGAAAGTTCTTTTTACGACTCTTTTGAATTTTTCCCAAGGTGTATGAGGGATAGGCTCCACTTTTACGTATTTGTAATCTTTGGAAATATCCCTGTTGTTATAATTTGTCAAATCCATCTCTCCCTCCTACATCATCAATAAGCCGGTAATCAATATGTTGATTACGGCTATAGGCATTAATACTTTCCAAAAGAGCCACATCAATTGATCCGGTCTTATGTGAGGCCATGCGGCTCTTACCCACAAAAATAGGAAAATAAAGAACGAAACTTTCAAAAGTATCATTATTCCGCCCGGAATCGGACCTAAAGGATTGTATCCTCCCAAGAATACGATACTTGCCAAAAAGGCCACCGTAAACATGTTGGCGTACTCTCCTATGAAGAAAAGACCCCATCTCATACCGGAGTATTCGGTAGCGTAACCGGAAACTATCTCCGCTTCGTGCTCCAAAAGGTCAAACGGAGTTCTGTTGGTTTCCGCATATCCCGACATCAAAAAGAGAATGAACGCTACGGGCTGGCTCCAGATAAGCCAGTTTCCTATTCCTCCGGCTTGATAATCATTTATGTCGATAAGGGACAAAGAACCGACCATCATTAAAGGAGCTATCAAAGAAAGTCCCGTTACGACTTCGAAAGATAGGAATTGGATAACGGTTCTCGCCGCTCCCAAAAGAGACCATTTGTTGGATGAAGCCATACCGGATAGGAGAGGAGCGTACATTCCTACCGCCATCACTCCCAAAACGTAGAGTATTCCTACGTTAATGTCGGCTACGATAGGCTGAACCGTATGCCCGAAAATCGTAAATTCCGGTAGAAACGGAATCGCCGCCATGGCCGTAAATGCCGAAGCCGCCGCTATAATCGGCGCTATCTTGAAAATAGGTTTAACCGAGTTTTGAGGAACGATATCCTCTTTCGCAAAAAGCTTTATACCGTCGGCTAAAACCTGCAACACGCCGTAGGGGCCCACATTCATAGGTCCGAGCCTTCTTTGCATGAATGCCAAGACCTTTCTTTCTATGTATGTGGTAAAGCCCGCCAATGCCGAAAAGACCAGTAAAATAACCAAAAGTTTGATTACCGTATCTATTACGAAACTTGTTGTTGAACACATGCTCTACACCTTTTTAATTGATACTTTTGCAAATCTGTAATCCGAGGCGAATATCCCCGATAGATCCAAATCTTTGTCGAAAGTGGGCAGATATGGGATAAGCCCCGCCGCCTGTTTGTC
>CAZPVZ010000121.1:0-3847 GCA_964590185.1 uncultured Campylobacterales bacterium | reverse complement strand
ATAGTCGATAGAAACGGAGCGTGTGCCGTAGAAATAGACGGCAAAGTTTACACTCCTCAAGAGATAAGCGCTAAAATACTTATGAAATTGAAAGAGGATGCGGAAGCCTATTTGGGAGAGGAAGTAACCGAAGCCGTTATTACGGTTCCCGCATATTTTAACGACGCTCAAAGAAAAGCCACCAAAGAGGCGGGAACGATTGCGGGATTGAACGTTTTGAGAATCATAAACGAGCCTACTTCGGCGGCTTTGGCTTACGGTCTTGATAAGAAAAACGCCGAGAAAATCGTAGTTTACGATTTGGGAGGAGGAACTTTCGACGTTACCATTCTCGAAACCGGCGATAACGTGGTAGAGGTTTTGGCAACCGGCGGAGACGCGTTTTTGGGAGGAGACGATTTCGATAACAGAATTATAGACTGGTTGGTTGACGAATTTAAAAAAGAAAACGGAATAGATTTGAAACAAGACATTATGGCTCTTCAAAGACTTAAAGAAGCCGCCGAGAACGCCAAAAAAGAGTTAAGCTCCGCAATGGAGACGGAGATAAACTTACCGTTTATTACGGCTGATCAAAGCGGACCTAAACACTTGGTTAAGAAATTAACAAGAGCTAAACTTGAGAGTTTGATAGAAGATTTGGTCGAAAAGACTATTACGATAGCCAACAACGTGTTGAAAGATTCCGGCTTGAATAAAAACGAAATTAACGAAGTGGTTTTGGTCGGAGGAAGTACGAGAGTTCCTTTGGTTCAACAAAAAGTGAAAGAGTTTTTCGGCAAAGAGCCCAATAAGTCCGTTAATCCCGATGAAGTCGTCGCTATCGGTGCGTCCATACAAGGCGCGGTATTGAAGGGAGACGTAAAAGACGTATTGCTTTTGGACGTTACTCCTTTGAGCTTGGGTATAGAGACTTTGGGCGGAGTTATGACTAAACTTATCGAGAAGGGAACTACCATTCCCGTTAAAAAGACTCAAATATTCTCAACGGCCGAGGATAATCAATCCGCCGTTACGATTCACGTATTGCAAGGTGAGAGGGAGTTTGCGAAAGATAATAAATCTTTAGGACAATTCAATCTTGAGGGAATTCCGCCCGCTCCGAGAGGAGTGCCTCAAATAGAGGTTACTTTCGATATCGACGCAAACGGTATCTTAACGGTTAGCGCAAAAGATAAAGCTACCGGTAAGGCTCAAGAGATCAAAATTACCGGAAGCTCCGGTTTATCCGAAGAAGAGATAGAGAGAATGATTAAAGATGCGGAGATGCATAAAGAGGAGGATCGAAAGAGAAAAGAGTTAGTGGAAGCTAAGAACCAAGCCGACGCTTTGGCGCATCAAACCGAGAAGTCCTTAAAAGAGGTCGGAGATAAGATAAGCGCCGAAGAGAGAGGAAAAGTTGAGGCGGTATTGAACGAATTGAAAGAGCTTTTGAAGAATGAAAACGCTACAAAAGAGCAAATCGACGCCAAAGTTCAAGAGCTTACTCAAGTGAGCCATAAACTTGCCGAGGCTATGTATAAAAAAGATCAAGGAGCCGGAAGCGCCGGAGGAACTGCGGGCGGACAACAACAAAAACAAGGCGGAGACGACGACGTAATAGACGCGGAGGTGGAGTAATCTCCATCTTCTCTCCCCTTTTTCCTTCTCTTTCTTGTAAAACTTCCTCTTTTTCGTAAGCTTCTCTTCGTATCTTCGTTGAAAATCGTTAAAAATCGTTAACCGAACTTGCCGTATTTGCTATAATTAATAAAAATTATTTTTTGCTAAAGGAGGAGGCTATGATTTTTAGAGATAGAGAGTCCGCGGGAAGGCTTCTTGCCAATAAACTTCTTCCTTACGGAGGAGAAGATACGATAGTCGTGGCTTTGCCGAGGGGAGGATTGCCGGTGGCGAAGGAAGTCGCTAAAAGGTTGAAAGCTCCTTTGGATATCTTTTTCGTTAAGAAAATTCCGAGTCCTTACAATAAAGAGGCGGCCATAGGGGCCGTTAGCGAAAACGGTTACTATTATGTGGATTCATACGCTAAAAATATGCTTGGCATAACCGATTCTTATATTGACGAAAAGGCGGAAGAGATTAAAAAGAAGATGGCCGCAAAGAGGATGATTTACGCAAAGACTATGCTCCCCTATGAGGGCAAAAGGATTATTTTGATAGATGACGGAGTCGCTACGGGATCGTCTATGATGTTAGCGGTTAAGGCTTTAAAAGAGGAGGGGGCTAAGGAGGTTATAGTGGCCGCTCCGGTAGCTCCGGCGGAGGTTGCCGTTAAATTGAGAGAGATTGCCGACGGGGCGGTTTTTTTGGATACGCCTTCCGATTTTATGGCTGTCGGACAGTTTTATGAAGATTTTCATCAATTAAGCGATGAAGAGGTTATGGATATCCTTAAAGAATTTTCTTAAAAGGTGGAATTTGGTTCGGATAGATTGGCAGGAATATAGAGACTTTAGGAAAGAGAAAGAGATAGCCGGGCAAAGAGATAAATTTTTGAATCTTGTGTGTTTTATTATAAGTTTTTATAACATTCATTCGTATGAAAGAATATACGAAATTATTAAAAACGATTACGTCGGAAATATGATGATGCAAAAAAACGGCATAAACTCCGTTTTGGATCTTGAAAATTATGTTTCCAAATATAGAAAAACGAGTTTTTAATTTCCAACCTCCTCCCCTCTAACCTCTTTTGCGTTTCTTTCGGAAATTTTTTGCGATTCCTCCCGGAGTCGTTTTTTTTGTCTCTTTTTTATTTTTTTCCATATTTCGTCGTCTTTTTCGGTGCCGGTTAAAGGAAGAATTCTCTCTTTATATTTCTTTAAAGCTCTTTGAAAAACTTTATCAAAAGATTCTATATACTTTTTCTCTTCCAACTTCGTCATAAGCATAAAAAGTCCCCATAAAATATCTCCCAATTCGTCTTCCAAATGCGGGGTGTTTAGATTGTTTATCTCCTCTTTTACCTCCTCTATTTCGCTTTTTAGCTCTTGCAAAGCCCATTTCGGATCGAGATATTTCTCTTCTCCTCTTTTTAGATCTATTCGGTGGTTTCTTTTTGCGAGATTTATCAACTCTTCTATGGCTTTCGTACTCATTTTAAACTCCTTTTTTTAAAAGGAGTAATATATCGTTAAAAATCTATTTTTGCAACCGGTACGAAAAAACCGTTTAAAGAATACATACATTTTTTTAAAATTTTTTCATATTCTCTCTTTTCGAGAGGAAACTCCTTTAGATGGTACTCTCCGTTTTTCTCGTCTATTATGTCGTATTTTTTTAAAATGTATGCGGACATGTTTTCGACTATCTTTTCATACTCCTTGACGCTTTTTTTATATTCGAAGATGTAGATGAGTTTCGCTATCTGATTTTTCGTTCCTTTTCCGTTATTTTTAATGAGAAACAAAATGGTGGCCGGTATGTAAATGTCGCTCTTTTTTATGAAGGTTTCTACAAATTGTAAAAGTTTCATGGGATAGCCTTTATGTTTTTTATATATCCTACACCTTTTTGAAAAGAAAGTAAAACTCGGTTTTAATTAAAAAAGAGATAATTAAAAAATTTTTAAAGGCCTTGAAATAGTGTATAGAAAGGTAACTTATGGAAAGTAGGGAGATAAAAAGCGGGATTTAAATCCCGCTTCCGGTTTTATTCTTCTAAAGCCTCGAAAGGATTTTCTATTACTTTTTTTCTATCTACTATGTACGGAACGAGTGCCGCCGCTCTCGCTCTTTTAATGGCTTTCGCCACCATCTCTTGATGTTTTTTGCAGTTTCCGGTAAGTCTTCTTGGCATAATTTTATATCTTTCGGAAAGAGTGTGTTTTAATAAAGAGAGATCTTTA
>CAZPVZ010000120.1:0-14783 GCA_964590185.1 uncultured Campylobacterales bacterium | reverse complement strand
TCCGAGATATATTATCGGTCTTATGTAAACGTTTCCTTCGAAGTGATTCGCTTTTAGAAGCTCTATTTGAGCCTTTTCAAGCTCCTCTTGGGAGAAGTTCGGTTTTATCATAGTGATTTTTGCGGAATTTATAAGTCTTTTTGTATGATCTTTTAGTCTGAAAATCGCAAGCCCTCTGTTGGTTTTGTAGGCTCTCGTTCCTTCGAACACTCCGTTTCCGTAATGGAGAGTGTGAGTTAAAATGTGAACTTTAGCCTTGTCCCACTCTATAAGTTCTCCGTCCATCCATATATAATCAGCTTTTTTCATCGTTCTTATATCCTAAATCATGGTTTTTAAAAAGCCTCTATTATACCGAATCTTTTATTAAATAATCTTCTTTGTCCTCATCTTTTTCCTCAAAAAGAGAAGAAGAGCTCTCTTTTCGTATATCTTCGTAAAATTTCAATTTGTTAAATTTCTCCTTTTTGGAGGCGTACATCGCTTTGTCGGCGTATTTTAAAACGTCTTCAAGGTTTTCGCTGTCTTTGGGAAAGAGAGAAACTCCCATGCTTATGGAGGTTTTTATTTCGTATCCGCTTATTTTTAAAGGTTTTTCGAATATTCTTTTCACTCTTTTGTAAAATCCCTCTATATCTTTTTTCACCCGATCCTTTTTCAGATACGTTAAAACCAGTACGAATTCGTCTCCTCCGAATCTGAAAAAAATGTCCTCTTCCCTTATGATGCTTTTTATCTCTTTAGCTATTATCTCCAAAAGTTCGTCTCCAACGCTATGGCCGAAAGTGTCGTTTATGTGTTTGAATTTGTTTACGTCGAAAAATATTATCGCGCAAAGAAGTCCCGTTTTTAGGACCGGTTCAAGTTCCGAACTTAGTTTTTCTTTGAAATAGGCTCTATTATAAAGAGCCGTTAAAGGATCGTGATAAGCTAAATACTTAAGTTTTTTCTCCATCTCCTTTCGCGTGCTTATATCTATCATGTATCCGTAAAAATGCGTTATTTCTCCTTCTCTGTTCCTCTCCGCCATTAGATATACGCTAAAGTATTTCAATTTTTTATCTTTGGATATTATCGCAAACTCGTCTTCGTAAAGTGAAGTTTTTATGTTTTTTTGCAACTCTTTTAATCTTCTTCTTATTCTGTTGAAATCTTTTCTTAAAACTATTTCTTTAAAAGATATTTTTCTGCTCGTAAAATCGTATGATGAGTATCCGAAATGGTTTATTACGTTTGCCGAGATGTATTCTACATCGAAGTTTTCGTTGGCTTTGCATTTAAATACCATGACGGGGCCGTTTACGAAAAGTCTGCTTTCAAACTCCATTAGCGAACCCAGATGTTCGAGTTCGTTATTGGCTACCGTAACTAAATGAGATAGGGCTTTTAGAGTTTTATAGTATTCGTAGTTTACGGGATTGTTTTTTTCTTGCTCCAAAAGTATCTTCGGCTCTTTATTTACTCCTTCGGAGAGGGTTAGAATGGTCATCGTCTCGTTTAGGAATTTGTTTTTTCCTTCGTTATGGAAAAATTCTCCGTAGGTAAAAAAACCTACGGTGGTTGATATTTTGTTTAGAGAGGATATTTCGAAAGATGCGGTGTTGTTTGCCAAAAATCTTCTTCTTGCCATGCAAGAGTAGATGAAGATCGATTCCGATTCGTTTTCGAATTCGTCGGAAGAGTCGTTTAGCAAAAGATCCGCGCTTCCCAAACCGAATTGGTAATATTCTCCCGTCAAAACGTTTCCGGCAAAAGTTAAAGAGCCGTCTTCGTGCTTCGAAACGACGGCCCTTGCTACTTCCATACCGTCCTCTATTCTGATTAGAGGAAATTCTATTCCCGTTTTCGGGAGAGTTCTTGCGCACTCTTCTCCGAGATAGTGTCTATAGGCGTCCACCGCTTTCATGTCTTCTATCGTATAGACTCTGTTTTTGACGGAACCCGTTATTTTCAGTTTTTTTCCTATGGGAATCCAGCCGAATTTATAATTCGTGCCGACTTTGAGAGAAGGATTGATAAGAACCGCTCCCACGGCTCCCTTATTTAATACTTTGTCGTTACAGATGACGAAAGTTTTTATGAACTCCGCATTGTCTCCGGCTAATCCTCCGGAGAGAATCAGTTTTTTGTTGACTAAAGAGACCCCTTTTGTAAAATCCTCTCCGTTGGTATAGAGTCCGTCGCAGAAAGAGATCATGCATTTTGCTTCTTTTTCGTTTAACAAGGAAGCAAGCTCTTTTCCCTTTTCCAAACTGTTTGTCGGCGTAACGTTTTCTACGTATCCGATTTTAATTTCGGTTTTTTCGAAAGTTGAAACGGCGATTACGCAACTGTTTATCGTAACCTCGTCTCCGAGGATCTCTCCGTCGGTAGTCGTTCCTATGATTTTCGCTTCGGGAAGTAGTGAAAGTATCTCTTTCGTCAATCCTTTTAAAAATTTTTCGTCTATGATGCCGCTGAATATTTGGACTAAAACCGATTTCGATTCTTTTATCTTCTCTATAGGGATCGTCGAAAGGTCACTTTTTTTAGTATATTTAACGATATAGGTTCTCACTATTTCACCTTTTTAAGACTGTTGTTTTATATATCGTTAAAAAGGAAGAAATGTTTAGATGAGGATTTTGGAGCAGACGGATACGGCGGCGGTTTCGCTTTTTAGAGTTAACGGGGTTTTGAACCCTACTTTCGAGTATTTTGACAATATTTCTCTTTCTCGATCGCTAAAACCTCCTTCGGCTCCTACGATAATCTTTTTTATTTTATCGAACTCAATTTCGTTTTTTTCGCAAAAGTCCAAAACGGTTATGTCCGCATGCTCTTTCAGCACCTCTTTTAAAGAATTTTTTATCTCTATTTGAGGCGGAACGCTTCGGCCGCACTGCATGCAGGAGTTTATCAGGATTCTTTCCAATCTTTTTACGTCGAGTTTGAAATTTTTCTGGCTTCTTTCGCAATATACGAAAGTTATTTTAAAAACTCCTATTTCGTTTAGCATCGGAAGAGTTTTTTCCATCGTTTTCGGATCTATTACGCACCAAAAAAGGTGGAGACGGGATGAGGGAGCGACGATCTTTTCTTCTTTCTCTTTAAGTCTTAAAAAGGCTTCTCTTCTCGTTACGCTTTCTATTTCGTAAAAGTAGATGAAGTTATCTTTCAGATTTCTGAAAGGAACGATCTCTCCTTTCTTAAATCTTCTTACCTTAAAAAGATAGTTATATGTTTCCGCCCTTATTTTCAGCACTTCGTTTTTGCTGTTTTCGTCGAAAACGAATTTCATTTTTTTAAATTGCGTATGAGATCGACATTACCGAAAGGAGTAAAACGATATCGAGAACGTACTTTTTTAGGGCGAAGTTTTTAAATTCTTTCTGACTTTCGATATCTTTGATTTTCGTTCGTTTATATTTTTGATATTTCATAATCGAAGTGGCTAAGATGACGAACCATACCGCTATCATCGCCAAAACGTCCGGCTTTAAGACGAACTCCTCGACGGTCCATACGAGAAGGCCGGTAAACGCAACTGCGGCTAAAAGAAGGTAGTATTGGGGCGCCAAAAACTCTATCTGTCTTGCCAGCGCGTGAAACAGCTGCTCTTTTTTTATGAAGTATATGTTTAACAGCGCCAAAATCAAAAGTCCTCCGCTAAATAGCTGATGAGTCCATTTCGCGGCGGATAAAAGTTCTTCCACGTTCGATCCTTTAATAAATTTTATTAATCATTATAACAAAAAGAGTCATAAAGAGTTGGAATTAAATTTGCTTTAAATTGATAAGAAAGGAAAGATTAAGAATGATCGAAAAAGTATCTTTTTTAATTTTTTTTATGGCGGTTTTCGCCCGCTCGGCCGTTTTTAACGCTTGGGACGATAATAAAGGATTGGAAGATCAAACGATATCTTCGAAGATAAGTTCCAAAAAGTTTGTATTGAAAGTTGCCTCCTTAACCGACGACGGAAAGAGTTATAAGGATTTTACCGGAACGGTTTGCGTAAAGCTTAGGGATAAAAAGGGCGTTTTCAATTCCGGTTGGATAAATTTGCAGTTTGACGGAGACTCTTATAAAAGCGTCGCTTTTAAAGTGGATAAGGCCGTCGGGGACGATAATAGTTTGAGAGCGGAGATGGAGTATGACGAGAAAAAGGGATTGACCTGTCCGTTGGAAAACGGCGGTCTGTCGAAAGAGAGTTTTTTTAGCGACGCCTTTTGCGTAAGGCCTTATAGATTCGGCTTTTTTTTAAAAGATAAGATGTTTATCTCCCAAAAGGAGTACTTTTTTGAAAAAGCTTTGAAAGCTTTGGATTATGAGGGGAATGTCGTTGAAAATTATGAAAAGAGTTTAGTTTTGGAGTATGAGAAGCTAAATAGAAAAGGAGACGTCGACGGCTCTCTTGCGGGAAATTTGAAAAGTTTGAAAATCTCTTTTAAAAAGGGGGAGGGTGATATTAAACTCTATTTCGACGATACCGCTTTTTTGAGACTGATTTTAAAAGATGACGATTTTTGTAAAGAGGATCGAAAAGATACCGCTTTGAAGGATAGGGAAATTTACGGGGAGGAGAAGGTTTTTTTCAAAATTGACCGCTTCTCTCTTTCGTTTTTGAAAAAACCTTTTATAAAAGACGCTTTTTCCGATTTTACCTATCTTTCGAGAGATTTGAACCATTCGGCCTCTTTTTGCAATCTGTCGGTTTCGATTAAAGCTGAGGGAGCGCGGGGAGAGATTTTGAAAAATTACAAAGATCCCAAGGATATCTATTTTGCCGATCCTCTCGATATAAACGCCACGCTTTCGGTAAGCGTGAGGGAGAATCTTTTAAAAAAGGATTTTCCTAACTCTTTTGTTAAAGAGCCGATACCTTTTAAGGACGGAGAAGCGGTTTTGCGGTATGAAGACGCGAAATTCAATTACGCAAAAGATTATCTCCGTCCGAAAAATCCCTTTTTCGTACGCGGAAAAGATTGCAATATATCGATAGAGGTTGAAGACGGGGTTTATAAAAGCGCAAAAGGAAAGGCGTTTTCAAAGTTCGATAACGAAGCTCTTTTTTATTACGCCTCTTTTGAGGTCGGGGATTTAAAAAGCGATTTAAAAGAGGTTTCGCACGAGGCGTTTATAGATGTGTATTGCGATAAGGAATGCGACAAATATTTTAAAAATTTCGAAGAGAGAAGGATCAATTGGTTCTTAAACGAAGACGATAATGAGACTTCTTTGGATAAGACGGATTTTTTTCCGAAACCTTCCGTTTCGATGAAGGATACGGTTTCTCCGTATGTGGGGATAAAGGAGGTTGAAAAAGCGGACGGGGGAGTCGTGAGGTTTAAAGTGTTTAGCACATCCTCGGAAAGTTTAAGTTCGTATATCCATATCAAGATACCTTCTTGGTTATGGCACGGTTCCTATTACGATTATAATTTTTCTCTCGATAGCGACTGCTCTTTCCATCCCTGTTTTTTGTATATACGCTCCGTAAACGGAAAAAGCGGCGTTAAGGATATAGAGAGCGGAAAGTACGAAGAAACTGCCGGCGGTGAGTATAACGGTACGATAAAAAAGAGGTTTTTGAAAGTTTTTAGATGAGAAGAGGTTTTACTTTAATCGAAATCGTTTTGTCTTTAGTCGTTTTGTCGATTTTGTTCGTATCTCTTCCCAAGCTCTTCTTTTCGGTAAACGAAGATATGAAGTTTTCGAAAAGAAAAGAGGTTTTTTACGCTCCCTTCTCTTTGATAGGATATATTTCGCTTTTGCCGTGGGATGAGAACGATACCGAAAGCGGGGAGGTTTTGTTAACCGATTCCGCAAACGAAAATTTCGAATGCAACTCTTCTCTTAATTATTTGAGAATCGGTTCCTTTTCCAAGGAGAGAAATTGCAAAAATCTTTTAAGAGCGAGTCTTTTGGGAAGCGATTTCGGGGATGAAAGTTTCGACGACGTTGACGATTACGATAAGAAAACGATTTCTTTTATCAAAAATAGAGTTGAATACGAGATGAAAATAGATGTAAATTATCTAAAAGACGACGGGAAAGTGTTCGTTTACGATTATGATAAAGGAGAAGTTCTCATAGATCTTTCGAAAGCTTCGAAGAGTTTGAAAAGTTCCAATTTGAAAGAGATAAATGTTACGCTTTTTCGGACGGGAAGAGTTAAAAGAGCTCTGTTTTCGCTAACTTATACGGCCGCTAACGTCGGAGAGATTTTGGTTGAGGGAGAGGAGTGGTGAAAAGAGCTTTTACTTTGATAGAGCTGATACTCGCTATGGCTTTGACCGCTTTTTTGATAGGAGGAGGATTTATAATCGTCGGAAAAATTTACGATAGTTACGATAAAGCCAAGGGTTTAAACGAACTTACGGACGAATCCCGCATAATCTCCTTGCAACTTGCCGCTCTGCTTTCTTGTCGAATTCCCTCTTCGGTTGTCGGATACGATCAAAAAAGCGCCTCTTTCGAATCCCTCTACACGGCTTTAAAAAGCTATAAAATTTTGGAGTGGATAGGTTTTTGCTCCGAGAGTTTTAAAAAGGGGGAATTCAGTTGCGTTTTGGATATGAAAAGATGCGACAAAAACGGCAACAAACTCTTCTCTCCCGATACGAATCTCTCTCTCGTAAACGCTACGATAGCCGATAAATTTTCCAAAACCGGCGACGTATTTGCAAACGAGGATGCGGTTTTGGTTTTTAGCGGAAGTTTTGACGAAGGTCCTTCCGCGTATCTGAGCGATTTTAAGGATTTTTACGGCTGGCACGGAAGAGGGGCTAAAGAGGCGTTTCCCATAAAAAAGGCTACTGAAGGTGAATATTTTTATTTAAAAAAATCTCCTAAAAAAATATACGAAAAATATTTTTTGGCCGATAGCGGATATGCCGTAGCGAGAGGAGAAGATATCGATCTTGGGGCCGAATGCGTTAAAAATCTCCCTTTGAAAGTCTCCTCGGAGACGCTTTTTCTTTTTTATGATTTTAGACCTTGGAAGGGGGAGAGTTTTTGCGCCGACGCGAACGCTTTGAAAAAAGCGGGAAAGGTTACCGTTTTGGCTTTGAACGTAAGCGGATTCGAAGCCGAGGTTAGAGACGAATGTTTGATACTTGAGGTTACTTTCGTAAAAAGATTTAAAAGAGATAAAAATATAACTCTATCCGTCGAAAAGGTTTTGTTATGAAAAGAGCTTTTTCTTTGGTTTCCGTTCTCGTGTTAACGGTTCTTATCTCCTTCTTGCTTTTGAGTGCTTTGAAATTTTCCTCTTTGAGCGTAAAGGAGTCGAAAAATCTCTACTTTAGAGAAAAGGCGGAGCTTTTTTTAAGAAACAGCGTTGAGCTTTCTTTACTCGCCATCAGCGGATACGACAGGGGCGCAAAATTAAACTGCCTTCAAAAAATTAAAATAATTTCTAAAGATAAGCTTTTTGTTGCCGATATTAATATTACCAAATATTATTTATTCGACGGTTCCGACGAGATTTCATATTGCAAAAACGCAAAAGCCATTAAAAGCGAAAAGTCTCACGCCATGGCGGTTTTGAATATTACCGTAAGAAACAATCCCGAAAACGGAAAGATAAAAGAGAAGATTCTTTTAACGAAAAGAACCGTTCAAAAAATTTAAAGGAAAGATTGTGAAAAGAGCCTTTACCATGCTTGAAATCGTAATAACCGTAATTATAGTCGGCATTTTGGCGGCCATTGCGAAAGAGATAGTCCCGGATCTGACTTTGGTAAAAGACACCTCCCGCATGCTTTCCAAGATTAAAGAGACTCAAAGCGAAGCGATTTTGGAGGAGGGGGAGAAGTGTCTGGATATAAAGGATTTCTCTAAAGATTTGAATGAGCTTACTGCGGTTACGATTGAGGATAGCTCTTTGAACTTTTTGTGTTTCGACGAGGAGGGGAGGCCTTATGAGGATAACGTTTCAATGTCGAATTTGATGAAAAAGCCTCTCTACATAAAACTAACTTACAAAAAAGAGAAAAAAGGCATAGTCGTTATGCCTTACAGCGGATTGGTTACCGTAAGGTAAGGGGGAGATTATGCATAAGGATACGATTTTTTACATAAGCGTAAAAGAGGGAAGCGTAATAAGATATTACGGTAAAGATTTTATAGAGTCGGAGATAAGAAATCCGAGAAAGCTTTTTATAGGTTCTCGCGTTTTATATCAAGATCTTATCACTCATACGATAAAGCTCTCTAAAGCCGAAGTTAAGAACAACCTCTCCATGCTCGTAGAGATGAAGATGTATGAGGAGGTCGGGCTTAGTTTCGAGAAAGAGTATAAAATAGGATATATCGTCAAAGACGAAGCGGACGTGGAGGACGAATATATCATCGACGCTTACGCTATCGACGTCGCCGTTTTAAAAGAGAGATTTTCTCCCTATCTTAAAAAGGCCGGTCATATAGATTTTTTGGCTCTTCCTTTTCTATCTTACGAGGCTTTGTACGAAGAGGGGATTTTAAAAAAGGCCAACGATATTTTTATAAATATTTCTAAAGAGGAATCTTTTGCGGCTTTTTATAAGGAAGGAAGATATATAGCTTCCAAATCTCTTCCCACTCTCGGAAATATTTGCGACGAGCTTAAGAAGTATTCCAATCACGATTTGAACGAAGAGGAGCTAAAGAGAATTTTTTTGGAAAAGGGGCTTAAAAGAGAAAATTACAAAATGGAAGAGTTCGATCTCTTTTCCGCTCTCGAGACGGTTATGTCTAACATCTTTACCAAAATTAGCAACATAGCGATGCACAATAGAAGCATTTACGGCGTCGAGAAAATAGATAGAATATTTTTCGGCGTAGAAGACGAGAGCGTGGAAGGGCTTGAAGCGTATTTGAATCTTTTTAGCAACGGAGATATAAGTTTATACAAACACTCTTTTTTCAAAGCTCCGAAAAAATACGGGGAGCTCGATCTCATTTCCGCCGTTTACGTCTATAACAAAGCGAGATTCGGAGACGACAGCGATAACGTTACCGTATTTAGAAAAAATAAGCCGTTTTTCAAGACGCAATTTGGAAAGCTCGTTGGATTTGCGGCGGCTATGTTTTTGCTCTTTTCGGCTTTTCCCGTTTATAAGGGGTATCTTATCTATAACTATAAAAAAGAGTATGAGAGTTTGAATCGAAAATATCTTACCGTTCAAAACGATACGAGAGTTCTTAGAAAGAGAGTTCGAAATCTTCAGAGCAAAATAAGATCTTTGGAAAAAGAGATTGAAGACAAAAAAGAAAAAATCGTAGAGATAGGATTTGTGATGAAAGAGATAAAAAAACTTTCTCCCGGAAACGAAAAATATACGAAGATATTAACGGATATGAACAGGCTTTTGGCGAAATATAATCTTCAAGTCGAAGAGATAAGAGAGAAGGGGCCTAACGAAATCAGTCTGAAAATAGTTTCTAAAAAGAACGAAAGGGACTCCATAGCCGGATTTATGGAGAGTATTTCGAAAAGTTCCTACAAAAGGGTGGATACTAAAGAGATAAAAGGGGAAAAGGATATTTATACCTCTTTGATAGAAGTTTCGAGATAGAAATTTTAAATGGCTAAAACCCCTTTTATCGAAAAGTTCGAAAAAGAGTTCGAAAAACTCTCCGTTTTGCATAGGAGTCTTGTATATTTCGTTATGACTCTTTTTATCGCGGCGGCCTCTTTTAAGTTCGTTATTCCCTATTTGAGCGAAAAAGAGAGGGAGTTAAAAGATAAGATAGAAGTTTTAAAAAGCGATATCGAAAGAAACGATTTTGGAACTCTGCAAAAGAAGATTAAACTTTTAAACGAGGAGTTTTTGAGAAAAAACTCCGAGAGAGAGAAACTCAAAGAGGATTTTTTTCTTCTCAAATCGAAGCTCGGAGCTCTTTCTTTTAGGGTTGACGATAAAAAGATAACCGATATTTTAAATATGCTCCTTGAAAAATCTTTGGAACTTAATTTGGACATAGAGTATATAAAGCCGGTTTCCAAAGAGGGAAAAGAGAAAAAAAGCGTTGAGCCGAAAAAGGAGATTCATATAAAAGGAAAAGGAGAATTTATAAATATAGTATATTTTCTTCATTTTATTGAAGAAATGAATGTTTTATCCGATATTAAAGAAATTGAATTGAAAAAGGGAAAAGATAAAGTAGATTTTTCTTTAATATGGCTTATTTACGGAATGAAATTATGAGGGGAATTTTGATTTTTTTTATTTTCGGTTTTTCCTGCCTCTCTTCGGAAAATATCGATGTAAAAAAGATTTTAAAAGATATAGAAGAGCTTGAGAGAGAAAAGCGACTCTTTTCGAAAATAGTCGTAAAATACGATCCCTTTTTTCCCAAAAAGAAACGGAAAGAGAGAAAAACGGTTTTTAAGAAAAAAAGAACCTATAAATTAAAAGCCGTATTAAACGACAAAGCTTTCATAAACGACAGATGGTTCGGGCTCGGAGAGAAAGTGGGGGAGTATAGGATAGTGAAGATAACTCCCTCTTTCGTAATTTTGAAAAAAGGCGAAAGGAGAAAAGTTATAGGTTTCTCTTCGAAAAGTTTATTGAAAACAAAGGATAGTGAAATATGAAGTATATTTTTAAAATATTTTTATTGTCTCTCCTTTTTTTCAATACTCTCCACGCCGGCAACGCTTGCGAAAAAAAGCTTTTTAGTTTTACCGTTGACGATGATAGCGTGACTATTTTGGACGTATTGGAAAATCTCGCTTCAACTTGCAAAATGAGCATTATTTTTAAAGACGAAAAGAGCAAAAGGGAGGCTTCCAAAAAGATAAATTACATTAACGTTACCGATTTTTCCTTGCGAGAGCTTTTGGATATGCTTTTGACCGACCATAATCTGTTTTACTCTTTGGAAAAAGATGATAAGGTTTTGAAGATAGCTTCCACTCAAACTAAAACTTTTCTTATAGATTACATAAGTTTTTCGAAAAGGGGAAGCACTACGAACAAGACGATAAAAACGGGGACCTCCGCGGGAGAGGGGGGAGACGATTCGACTACGGTAAATTTTACCTCGGAATTTAAGTTTTGGGAGAATATAGAAAAAGAAATTAAAAACATTTTTAAAGCTACTTCTACGGGAGAAGAAGGGGAGAAAGACGGCGAAGTTTTTATAAATCAGGAGGCGGGAACGGTTACGGTTACCGGCACTCCTTTGCAAATAAGAAAAGTGGGAGAGTATCTCGATACCATTTTGAAAAGACTTCATAAACAGGTGCTTATAGATACCAAAATTTTGGAGATAACTTTCGACGACGAACATACGAGCGGAATAAATTGGAGTAAGTTTCAGCTCTCTTTGCACGGAAGTTCGGACGCTTCCAAAAGCAGACAAGACGGAGTGGAGAGGGGAAGTTTCTCCTATCCGAATTATTTGATAGGCTATAACTTTTCGATAGAGGCTTTGATGAAGTTTTTAAGAACTCAGGGAAAGGTTTCGATAGTATCCAATCCGAAAATTTTAACTTTAAACAATCAGCCGGCCGTAATAAACGTGGGAAAGGAGATAAATTACAGATACAGCACCGGAACTACCGTAACCACCACTAACGGAACGACTACTACGACTCCTTCTTATGAGGTGGATTCCACTTTCGTGGGAATCACTTTGGATATAGTTCCGGAGATTACCGAAAACGACTCCATTATCCTAAAGATAAATCCCGTAGTTAGCGAAATAGCCGACGAGCATAGAGATGCAAACGGAGTTCCCTATCTCGCCCCCGATATAAAGATTAAACAGCTCTCTTCCATCGTTAAGGTTAAAAACGGGAAGAAAATCCTTTTGGGAGGACTGATACAAAAAAGAAGCGAGATAAAAAACAATAAGGTACCTATTTTAGGGAGTATTCCGCTTATCAAATACGCTTTTAGCTCTAAGGAGAAGAGAAAGGTAAAAAGCGAGCTTATTATGATAATTACTCCCTATATAGTTGAAAACGATAAACCTTTTCCGAAATTGGCCGAATTTGAAAAGTATTTTAAAGATTTGGAGAAATAGAAATGAATGAGTTTGATAAAGCTCAATCGGTATTTAACAACGATATGGATACGAACGACTATTTTGACAGTTTTAGCGCGGAAGAGACTAAAAAAAAACTGTTCGAGGTTTTAAATTCCGATGACATTCATCTTACTTTTTTGGTGGGAGAACCGGGAGTCGGCAAAACTTTTATGTTGCATTTCATAGAGGATAAATTGAAAAAGAGAAAAAATATCGTTTTTTTTAAAGACCCGCTTTTGACAAAAAACGAGTTTTTCAAAAAATTGATCACTCACATAAGTGCGAAAGAGGAGCGTCTTGACGATCTTCGTTACGGAGATTTAAAAGAGATGGCTCTCTCTCTTTATAAAAACGTCGATAACGCCGTGTTTATAGACGAAGCTCAGCTTATGACGGACGAGCAGTTTGAGATGGTGAGAATACTGAGCGATACCAAAGTGTTCAGATTCGTCCTCGCTCTTCATAAAAAGGACAAGAAGAGGATTTTAAAAAGCGACTACTTTAAAAGCAGAAATCATTTGAATATTACTTTAAAACCTCTTCAAGATTCCGAAGTTGGAAGGTATATACAAAGCAAACTTTTAAACAACTCGTTAGGGGAGATATCTTCGATGTTCGAAAAGAGTCATTTCGATACGATAGCCAAGCTCACGCACAGAAATTTCAGGACTTTAAAAAGATACATGTCCACTCTGTTCGAGCTTTTATCGTATGTAAAAAACAACAATTTGCGCCATTACAAAGGAATTGACAAAAGACTTTTGATAATGGCGGCGATAGATACAGGATTGATCGATGTTAAATAATAGTTTTGAAGAGTTGGAGAGAAAATATAAAAAATATTATAGAAAAGTACTTTTTAAAAGGTTTTTCCGCTTCTTTCTTTTCGTTGCGGTTGCCGGAGGGGCTTTGTTTTTTTACTTGTTTAAATGGGAGGATATTAAACGCTTTGCGGCGTCGGAGTTTTTAAAAAGCGGCGAGGGGGAGAGAAACTCTACCGTTTCGAAAAAAGCTCCTTCTCCCTCTTTGAGTCTTTCTCCGAAAATAGAGGTGGAGAAGCTGAAAAATTTTATTGAAAATAGCGATAAAAGCGAGGTAAAGGTTAAGCGCCTTCCGAAAACAAAGTCTCTTCCCAAAGAGATATATAAAAGGAGTTCGAAAAAGCTTTCGAAGGAGGGAGAGCTTAAGGAGATAAAGATAAAAGACGAAAAAACTTTGAAAAAAGAGTTCGTTTTATATAACGATTATAAAAGCGCGATTTCTCTTTCGAAACTCTTTTTCGAAAGAAAGAAGTATAAAAAAGCCGTAAAATGGGCGATTAAAGCGAGCAGATACAATCCCGGAGCGGACGAGCCGTGGCTTATCTACGCCAAAGTGAAAAAGAGCGAAGGGAGAGTGGAGCTTGCCGTAAAAGCTTTGAAAACTTATTTGAAGAGTCATAAATCGGAAAGAGCGAGAAGGCTTTTGAAAAAGTACGAGAGAGAAGGGAAAAAGAGATGAAGGTTTTGATAATTTTGGCCTTTTGTTTTTTGACTCTGTTTGCGAAAGAGAATCCTTATAAATCGGCCGTACTTTATTATCAGCTGAAAAACTATAAAAAAGCTTGCGAAATAGGGATAAAAAATATCATAAACAACGAAGCTTTTTTATCTTTGGTGGGGGATGCTTGCGCTAAAGAGAACGAGATAGACGCTCTTGGTAAAATTATTCCTTTTTTGAAAAGTTCGAAGGAGTATAGAGAAAATCGTTCCTATTTTTCCACTCTGCTTTTGCAAAAGAGTCTGCTTTTGGAGTTTATGGCGGACGAGACGGATATAAGTTATCTTAAACTTCCTAAAACTCCTCATATTTTGTCAAAGATATTTCAGAAAATTGCCGATAAAAAGTTTAAAATCGTAAGTTTGAAGCCGAAAATTATCGAAATAACGGCAAAAGATAGGAGATTTACCCTATCGATTTCGAAAAGAGATCCTTATATGCTCGTTATAAAAGAGTATATGGGAGACGTACTTACGAAAAGATATAGGATAGAGTGATGATAGCGACCAAAATAAAACTCGGCGACCTTTTGGAAGAGAAAGGGCTTATCACTAAAGAGCAGCTTCAAAAAGCGCTCTCCATACAGAAGGAAAACCATTTCAAAAAAAAGCTCGGAGAGATTTTGGTAGAGGAAGGGTTTATAGGAGAGAACGAGCTTTCTCAGATTTTGGCCGATCAGCTGAATTTGGAATTTATAGACCTTTTCTCTTTGGATATAGATTTTTCTCTTTTCGATCAATATCCCGTCGCCCTTTTTAAAAACGCCGACGCCATTATTTTTAAAGAGGATAAGGATTTCGTTCATATAGCCATTGCCGATCCTTTAAATTACGACGCAATAGAGCTGTTTGAAAAACATATAGCGATTAAGCCCATAAAAATATACGTCGCTTCCAAAAGCGACATAAAACACATATACGAGCGGTACGATATCATAAAAACCACGAAATCGATTATAGAAAACGTAAAAAGAGAGATAAACTCTCAGGGCGTAAAAAACGACGAAAACGAACAAAGCTCCGTAATGCAACTTATAGGGCAAATCATAAAAAACGCCATTTTGCATAGAGCCAGCGATATACATATAGAACCGACTCAAACTCACGCGACCGTAAGAAGCAGGATAGACGGAGTGTTGAGGGAGAATTTCATTTTCGAAAAGGACGTTTACAACGCTCTTGCTTCGAGAATAAAGATTCTTGGAAATCTTGACATAAGCGAAAAAAGAAAATCGCAAGACGGG
>CAZPVZ010000119.1:0-6005 GCA_964590185.1 uncultured Campylobacterales bacterium | reverse complement strand
GTTTTCCCTAAAAACGAAGAGGACGTAAGCAAAGTTTTAAAGTATTGCAACGAACATAAGATAGTCGTTACCCCAAGAGGAGCCGGAAGCGGATTTACGGGCGGAGCCCTTCCCGCAAAAGGCGGCATAGTCTTATCGTTGGAAAAACATATGAACAAGATTTTGGAAATAGATATGGAAAATTTAGCCGCCGTCGTTCAGCCCGGAGTTATTAACAAAGAACTTCAAAGAGAGGTTGAAAAAGTAGGACTCTTTTATCCCCCGGATCCGGCAAGTCAGGAGTATTCCACGATAGGCGGGAACGTAGCCGAAAACGCCGGAGGAATGAGAGCCGCAAAATACGGAATAACCAAAGATTACGTTTTGGCTTTGAGAGCCGTTTTGCCAAACGGAGAGGTGATAAGAGCCGGGAAAAAGACGATAAAAGACGTAGCCGGATACAATTTAGCCGGAATATTGGTAGGAAGCGAAGGAACTTTGGCGGTTATTACCGAAATCACTCTGAAACTGATCCCCAAACCCCGTTTAACAAAAACCGCTATGGGAGTTTTTCCGAGCGTCAAAGAGGCCATGAACGCCGTTTATAAATCTTTAGCCGGAGGAGCGAATCCCGTAGCGATGGAGTTTTTGGACAACTTGACGATAAAAGCGGTGGAAGAGAAGTTTCACAAAGGATTACCCACCGACGCCGGAGCGATACTCATAAGCGACATAGACGGCAACGTCGAAGAGGAGATAGATTATCAGATCTCTTTGCTTGAAAAATTTTTCAAAGAGAACGGTTGCAGCGAATTTAAAGTGGCAAAGGACGCCAAAGAGGCGGCGGATATCTGGTTCGCAAGAAGAAACGCAAGCCAGTCCATAACGATTTACGGAAGCAAAAAGATAAACGAAGACGTAACCGTTCCGAGAAGCGAACTTCCGAAATATCTTGAGGAAGTTGAGAAAATAGCCGAAAAATACGATTTAAAAATACCCTGTTTCGGACATACCGGAGACGGAAACGTTCACACCAACGTTATGGTTGACGGAAACGACGAAGAGGAAGTGAAAAGAGGATACGAAGCCATCGAAGAGATCTTTAAAGCCACGATAGAGCTTGGAGGAACGCTAAGCGGAGAGCACGGAATAGGACTTAGCAAAGCTCCCTTTATGAAAATGGCTTTTAGCGACGCGGAAATAGAGCTTTTTAGAAGAATAAAAAAAGCCTTCGATCCCAACAACATTTTAAATCCCGGCAAAATGGGACTTTAAAAGATGAAGCTTTCGGAGAAGATTCCTTCCAAAAAGGAGATCGTATCTTTTTTTAAAGACCACGATCTTCTCCACTACGCCTCATCTTTAAGCTTTCATACGATACTTGCGCTAATCCCGATTTTGCTTATCTCCTTATCGATATTTACGCATTTGCCGAGTTTTGAGAAGTATTACGAAAAAATAAAAAATTTCGTCTTCTCCTCCTTAATCCCCTCCCATCAAGAGATGATAGTAAACTACATAGACCAATTTATGAAAAACACTCTCAGTATGGGAATGATAGGATTTATTTTCGTTATCTACGTCTCCATAATGTTTTTCGACGACTACGAATACGTCGTAAGCAAGATTTTCAAAACCAAACCGAGAGGCTTTTGGCATTCGATATCGGTTTACTGGACTCTTATAACAATGGCGCCGCTGGCTTTGGGCATCTCTTTTTACCTATCCTCTTACATCCAAAAACTTCTAAGCAGTTACGAATATACAAGCTGGATAAACTTTTTGGCCTTTTTCCCCTTCTTTATCATATGGTTTATGTTTTTCGTAACTTATCTAATCTCCGCCAATATAGAGATAAAAATCAAAAGCGCGGCGATATCTTCCTTTTTCGCCTCCTTAGCTTGGTATATCTCCAAAAGCCTATTTGTATATTACGTCTTCTACAATAAAACTTATTTGACCATTTACGGCTCTTTTAGCGCAATTATGTTCTTTTTGATATGGATATATCTTTCATGGATCATATTTTTATACGGAATGAAGCTTTGTTATATTCTCAATAAGAAAAACGAAAGAGAGAAAAATAAGCAAAAAGAGAAAAATTCTTCTGAAAACGGCTCCGAAACTAAAGAGAATGAAAATCGATAGAAAATAAAAATCCGTGCGAAAATTATAAACCTCTCCTTTGATATTGATAAACTTTAAAATCAAACCGTCAAGAAAATCTCCGAATCCGAATATGTGAAGAAAGAGTTCGAGAGGATAAAAAACGGTAAAGAGCATCGAAACGAAGGGCGAGAGAAGCTGATAAAAAGAGAAAACCGGAAAAAAATAGTGCACAAGAGGCATCATCATAAAAAATACCCAAAAATTCAACAGAAAAAAAATCGCCGCTTTGTTTAAATCTCCGAAATACTTCAAAAAAAGAAATATATAAAAAACCCCCGCAACCGAAAACCAAAAACCTATCGAGAAAACAAGTTTCGGGAAAAAGGCCAAAATAACCGAAACCGCTATAAAAAGATTCAAAAAAGAAACCACTTCCACGGCTCTTGCGTAAAACAAAAAACCTATCACGCTCATCGTAAAAGCCCTAAGAAGAGAAGGAACGAAATCCAACATATAAAGATAAAAGAACAAAACGATCGTTGCGAAAACGGTTATGTCGAACTTTTTGTTTCTATAAGGGAAAAATCTGTCATGAAAAGGAGAATAAAAAACTGAACCTATAAAAAACAAAACCCCAAAAAGAACCCCCAAATGAAACCCGCTAATTGCCACAAGATGAGAAAGTCCCAAAAACTGGATTTTCTCCCTCACCTCTTTAGACAAATTCTCTCCCAAAAAAAGCGCGCCGAAAAGCTCTTTCGTCTCATCGCTTAAATGAAACGAAGAGATCTTTTCTCTTAAAAAATTTTTAACTCCCTCTTTTTTCGGATAAACCTTTATACCGAAAGAGGGAGCGTAAAAACCCTTTAGATAGTCCCAAAAAGAGACTTTTTCGGTAATAACCGTCAAAAGAATCTCTCTATCTTTTAAGTTTTCCAAATTTTTATAACTCGTGGTGTAAAAGAGGGCCCCATCGGAGGTTTTAAGTTTCAAAACGAAATATTCCCTCTTCCCTTTTCTCTTTTTATACTGATTTAAAACGAAAGCTTTGATTTTGCGATATTTATAAGAAGCGAAACGCTCGTAGTTTCTATATTCCGAAAAGACGTTAAAAAGAAAAATCGAAAGAAGAATCGAAAAAAAGAGCAAAATCTCCTTTCGATTCTTAAAAAGAGGAACTCTAAAACGGTTCATAAATTATAGAGGCGGTATCTCTATTTTTCCTTCTTTAGCGTCTATATCGGCACTTTCGTAAATGATTTCTATATTCTTATCCTTATCGACGAATCTCGTAAACTTCTTTTGAAATACCAGATGAGCCACTCCGATGGGACCGTTTCTGTTTTTTCCTATAATAATCTCCGCGTCCTCCTCCGGCTTTTCCGAAAAGGAGCTTTTATACTCCTTTCCTTCCGCTTTAGCTCTTTTTTCCTTCTCCTTCTCCTCTCTCATCTTATACACGTCGTCTCTATAAACGAAAAGTATCATATCCGCGTCCTGCTCTATGGCGCCCGATTCTCTCAAATCGCTAAGCATCGGTCTTTTATCGTTTCTGCTCTCAAGACTTCTGTTTAACTGAGAAAGAGCGATTATAGGCATATCCATCTCTCTTGCCAAAAGCTTAAGTCCGCGGCTTATCTCGCTTACCTCCAAATGTCTCTCCTTATTCGTTGCGGAACTCATAAGCTGAAGATAATCGATAATGGCCAAAGAGATCTCGGGATGTCTCGCTTTCAACTTTCTTAACTTGGATCTGACTTGATGAATGTTTATAAGGCCTTCGTCGTCAACGAAAAGCTTTTTGCCGCTCATTTCGTCCGCGGCTACGGATAGCCTCTTCCATTGATCGTCGTCCAAATCTCCCACTCTAAGCTGTTGCAAAGGTATCGAGGTTTTAGCGCTAAGCATCCTAAGAAGAAGCTGTTCCGCCGGCATCTCAAGAGAAAAAATCGCAACTCCCTTATTGGAGTCCAAAACTTTTTGAGCTATGTTCAGACAAAAAGCGGTCTTTCCCATAGCGGGTCTCGCCGCCACGATAATCAAATCCCCGTTGGCAAAACCGGCCGTTAATTTGTTTAGCTCCCTAAAACCGGTATCGAGTCCCACAAGACCGGTATTTCCCTTCTCCTTCATCTCCTTTATGTGTACCAAAGTGGACTTTACTATCTCCGGAGACTCCCTAAACTCCCTCGAAACCGCATCCATGGAGATATCGTAAAGCTCTTTTTGTATCCTATCCAAAGCTTCTACGGAAGGCAGATCCTGCTCGATCACTATCTCTTTTATAGAAGTGGTCAATTGAACGAGTTCCCTTTTTACCGCCTTCTCCTTTATCTCGTCCACGTAAGCGGAAATATTGGCCAAAGGAGCGGTAGTTATCACTTCGAAAAAGGCCTCTTCGTCAAACCGTTTTTTTTGAGAGAGTCTCTTTTTCAAAAACTCCTCGTCTATCGGAAGCTCCTCTCTCTCAAGCTCCTCCATCGCTTCGAAAAGATACCTATGAAACGGAAGATAAAAATCTTTCGGTTTCAATCTCGAAGCGACGTCTTCGAAAACGGTAGGTTCGAAAATGATGGAACTTAAAACCGCCCTTTCGATGTTGACGTTATGCAAACCGCTTTCCATCTCACTCCTTTTCCGCTTCTTTTCTCACTTCTTCCATAAACCTCTCCAAAAGCTCCTCTTCCGGGAGTTTGGCGACCACTTCCCCTCTTTTTATGATAAGTCCGCTCCCTTTCCCGAAAGCTATCGCCACGTCGGCGGATTTCGCTTCTCCTATGGCATTTACCACGCATCCCATTACGGAGAGATTTAGAGGTTTTTTTATATCTTTCGTCATCTTTTCCACTTTTTCGACCATATCCACGAGATTCGCTTCAAGTCTTCCGCAAGTAGGACAAGATACGATATTAACTCCCCCTTTTGCGGCTCCGCTGTTTTTTAAAATGGCTCTGCCGACCTCTATCTCCTTCTCCAACTCTCCGGTGATAGAGACTCTTAGAGTGTCTCCTATCCCCTCAAGAAGCAAAGTTCCCAAAGCTATAGAGGATTTTACGGTCGAGTGAAAAAGAGTTCCGGCTTCCGTAACTCCCAAATGAAAAGGATACTCAACCAAAGGACGAAGTTTTCTGTAAGCTTCGACCGTTCTCTCCACGTCGCTCGCTTTCATCGATATCTTTATATTCGTAAAGTCCAAATCTTCAAGATACTTTATGTTATAGAGAGCCGATTCAACCATACCTTCGGCAGTTTGACCGTATTTTAACTCGAATTTCTCCTCCAAACTGCCGCAATTTACGCCTATTCTGATGGGAATATTTCTCTCTTTGCAAGCTTTAACGACCTCTTTGACTCTGTTTTTATCGCCTATGTTTCCGGGATTTATCCGAATGCAATCTACGCTTTCCGCCGCTATGAGAGCTAAACGGTAGTTAAAATGTATGTCGGCGACCAAGGGAAGAGAAATTCTCTTTTTTATCTCCCTAAGAGCGTAAGCGTCTTCGTAATCGGGAACGGCGACTCTTACGATGTCACATCCGGCAAAATGAAGCCTTCTTATCTGCTCGACGGTAGCTTCCACGTCTTTAGTTTTGGAAAAGGTCATCGACTGCACGCTTATGGGAGCGTCACCGCCTACCGCAACGTCCCCTACGTAAATCTTTTTGGTAGGATACCTTTTTATCATAAAATACCTTTTTTTTACGATATTATACTACGAAAAAGAGAGCGGATCCATATCGATTTCGCAAATTTTGCATTTGCATTTCATAGCCGTTTCTATCAAAGCTTTGGCGGATTCGGATCTAAGAAGAACCGAATAGCGATATTTGGAGGCGATTTTATGTATCAAAGCTTCCGCAAAACCTATAAGCTCCACGCCTTCCTTTTTCGTTTCGTTTATACAGTTTACCACATTT
>CAZPVZ010000118.1:0-2821 GCA_964590185.1 uncultured Campylobacterales bacterium | reverse complement strand
ACTACGGCTAATATTTTCAATTCTTTCATCTTGCACCCCCTACGCTTTTAGCCTCTTTTTTGGTAATGATAGGAAGCACTACCAAAAGAAGTAATAAGAATGTAATGGAAGCGAAAAATCCTATCCATGCGTTGATTCCGGTAGGAGGCAATTTGCCGTAAATGGTAAGAATGATCATATCCACCAAAAGAACCCAGAACCAATATTTAAACGCTCCTCTTCTGTTTGCCGGAGCTACGACAGGGCTTTTATCGAGCCAAGGAAGTAAGAAAAAGATTACGTTTGCGATTCCGAATGCCGCAAGACCTATATCCATAGCCGCGATAGGACCTACGTCGAAGAAGAATCCTCTAAGAACTTCGTAACTCCACAAGAAATACCACTCCGGATATATATGAGGAGGAGTTTTCATAGGATTTGCCGGTTCGAAGTTGATAGGATCCATCGCAAAATTGTAGTGATATCCTACCAGATAGAAATAGAAAATCATAAATACGCCCACTACGAAAAGGTCTTTAGAGATAAATACCGGCCAGAAAGGTATAACTTTGGACTCTCTTTTTTGTCCGTTTTTATATTTTTCGGCTTCATAATCGAAATCTATATCCTCTCCGTCTTGGTTGTTAACGTGAGGAATTCTAAGAGAGTAAAAGTGCAAGCCGATAATAGCCATAATTATAAGGGGCAATAAAAATACGTGAAGCATAAAGAATCTCGTCAATGTAGAGTCGGCTACATAGAAGTTACCTCTAATCCATATAACAAGATCCGGACCTATAAAAGGAATTCCTCCGAATAGGTTGGTAATAACTTGAGCCGCCCAGTAGCTCATTTGTCCCCAAGGTAGCATATATCCGCTGAACGCTTCCGCGGAGAAAGTAACGAAAAGAAGCATACCGCTTATCCAGATCATCTCTCTACCTTGTTTATAGGAACCGTAATAAATTCCCGTAAACATATGGATATAGATGACCAAAAACACAACCGAAGCGGCAACTCCGTGCATATGTCTCCAAAGCCAACCGTAATGAACCTCTTGCATAATAGTGTAGTTTACGCTGTCAAACGCCAAATTTACGTCCGGTTTGTAATACATCAAAAGAAAAATTCCCGAAATAACGAGAATCGTAAACATCGTCATCAAGACGACGCCCATCGCCCATAGGAAATTGATGTTCTTAGGAACCCAATATTCCGCCGCCAAAACTTTCCATAACGTTTTGATGGCAAGTCTTTGATCCAGCCACTCGCCTATGCTGTTTGCTTTTGAAAAATGCGCCATATTCTAACCTCCTTAAGCTTTACCGACTATTTTTTTGTATTCCGGTCCCTCTTCTCCAAGCACGAGTTTTGTGCCTTCTATCTTAAAAGGCGGAATATCGAGAGGTCTTGGCGGAGGTCCGAAAATATTTTTTGCGTTATAATCAAACTCTCCTCCGTGGCATGCGCATTTCCAGATTTTTTTACCCGGTTCCCATGCCGGAATACATCCAAGATGCGTACAAAGACCGATAACGACCGTATAGTAATCGTTACCTATCTTAACGTTCGTAGGAGCGGGTTTCATATCCTTCGTATGTTTTAGAAGGAATATGGGCTTACCTCTCCATGTAACCGTTCTCGGTTCTCCCGCTTTTAAAGGCGATAAATCGACGGTTGTGAAACCGGCAGCCATAACGCTTGGAAGCGGATCCCAAGTAGCTTTCATTGCACCAAGCGCGAGGATACCGCCTACCGCACTTACTGCACCGAAAGCCATTCCGAGAAAATCACGTCTGCTTTGCTCAATAGCCATTCCCATCCTTTCGATAAAAATTTTACGATACCATTGTAACTCAAAAATCCTTTAAAAAAGCTATTACGAGGAAAAAAATAGTGATTTTTTATTACGAATTGTAACTTATTCGCTATATAAAATTATAATTATTATTTATAGACCGTTTTTTAAAAAAATTATATGAAAAAGAAAAAGATTTTTTAATGCAATCTGGTAAATTCAGGCGGTTCTTTACTTTCGAAAGAGTATGAGTCAAGTTCTATCTTATGAGCGTGAAGCATTATTCTTTTATATTCTTTTCCTCCGTATTTTTCGTCTCCCACGATAGGATGTCCTATGCTTTTTAGATGAACTCTGATTTGATGGGTTCTGCCGGTTTCTATCTCTATCTTCAGTTTCGTCTTTTTGCCTTCTATCATTAGAGGTTCTATAAAAGTTACGGCCTCTTTTCCTCTTTTTTTCGATATTTTGCTAAAGATCGAATTTTTCGTTTTTATCGTTTCTATCGGAGCGTTTATTACGGCTTTTTCGGCAACTATTCCCTCCACCCACGCTATATACTCTTTTTTTACCTTTTTATCTTTAAAAAGTTTTATCGCTTTTTTTCGAAACTCTTCGTTTTTAACCAGAAGCAAAATTCCGCTCGTTTCCTTATCGAGTCTGTGAAGGAGCGGATAGCCGTAACTTTTGGCTATCTCTTCGCTGCTTATGAATGAAGGTTTCTCTATCGCTATCAAATTTTCATCTTCGAAAAGTTTTTTCGATTTTTTAATTTCCAAGACTTTAAATTTAGCGCTTACGGGAAGTTCTCCTCTTGCCACGACCACTTTTTTGCCGCCGCTGTAAACGACTCCTCTATCGATTAATTCCTTTGCGGCTCTGTTGGATATCTTTTCCTGTCGCGCCAAAAGTTTGTAGGCTTTTTCGGTTTTCACTTCTTTTCCTCTATAAATTTTTTTACTTTTTCGTTATAAGGAAGGGAAATTTTTTTCGTTTTGCTCGTCTCTCCGCTTAAAAAAACGATTTCGTTTTTAGGCACTTTAA
>CAZPVZ010000117.1:0-3024 GCA_964590185.1 uncultured Campylobacterales bacterium | reverse complement strand
ATTTTTGGCGATAGTGGTTTTTGCCATCTACAGGTTTTTCAAAGCTCCCGCGGAATCGGACGAAGAAGAGATAAACAACAAAACCCTTCTTTTCTTCATAGGAGCCGGAGTAGGTCTTTTGGCAATAAGCGTGGGAGTCGGGGGTTCGATACTGCTAACTCCCATACTTGTGGGATTTTTACACTATAGCGTAAAAAAAGCCATATCGATGGCTCTTTTTTTCGTAATATTTTCTTCGATGTCCGGTTTTATAAGTCTCTCTTTTTACGGGTATATAGACTATTTTCACGGATTTTTGATAGGCATCACATCTCTTGCCGGAGTATATTTAGGTATCCATATCTCTCATAAAACTCACGCAAAAAGACATAAAAAGTTGATTCTTTTGTTAAATTTTGTTATCTTAGCGCTTATAATCAATAAAATTTTCAATCAATAAAGGAAAACGGAAACCTTGGACAAGATAAAAATTTACGGAGCGAAAGAGCACAATCTAAAATCGATCGATTTGGAAATTCCCAAAAACAGACTCGTAGTTTTTACGGGCCTTAGCGGAAGCGGGAAAAGTACTCTCGCTTTCGACACTCTATACGCCGAGGGACAAAGAAGATACATAGAGTCCCTCTCTTCCTACGCGAGACAATTTTTGGACAAGATAGGAAAACCGGACGTAGATAAGATAGAGGGACTAACTCCCGCTATCGCGATAGATCAGAAAACGACCAGCAAAAATCCCCGCTCAACGGTGGGAACGATAACGGAGATATACGACTATTTAAGGCTTCTTTACGCGAGAGTCGGCAAACAGCACTGCCACAAATGCGGAAAACCGATATCTCAAATGAGCGCAAGCGACATTATAGAACAGGTATTGAAACTTCCAAACGGAGCCAAGATCGTAATAAGCGCTCCGCTCGTTAGAGAAAAGAAGGGAACTTTTCACGACTTGATAGAGAGCCTAAGACACAAAGGCTACGTAAGAGCGATGATAGACGGCGTTATGGTAAGACTTGACGAAGAGATAGATTTGGGAAAAAATAAAAAACACACCATAAAAGCCGTCATAGACAGAGTCGTCGTAAAAGAGGAAAACCGCCAAAGAATAGCCGAAGATATAGAAAAAGCCCTAAACGAAAGCTACGGAGAGGTGGAGATAGACATCATAAACCACGAAGAAATAAATCTCCCTCCCCATATCCACTACAGCGAGCATTTAGCCTGTTTCGAGTGTAAAATAAGCTTCGAGCCTTTAGAGCCTCTCTCTTTTTCGTTCAACTCTCCAAAAGGCGCCTGTTTGGAGTGCGACGGACTCGGAATCAGATACACCTTGGATCTGAAAAAGCTTATAGACGAGGAAAAGAGCATAAACGAGGGAGCGATAAGACTCCTTTACGGCTTTAACAGAGGATACTATTTCAAATATCTAAAAGCCTTCTGCGAAGCCGAAGGGATAGACATAAACAAACCTTTTTACAAACTGCAAGAGCACGAGAAAAAAGCCATCTTGCACGGAGGAGCCTCTACGGTCGAGTTTATGTGGAAAAACCACCGCATAAAACGAAAATTCGAAGGGGTTATAAAGATAGCTTACGAAATGCTAAAAGACGAAAAAGAGCTTGGAGAGTATATGAGCGAAAAGGTGTGCGACGCGTGCAAGGGACACAGACTAAAACAAGAGAGCCTTGCGGTAAAAGTCGCCCAAAAGGGTATCGCCGAGATTCTCGATATGCCGATAGAGGAGTGTTACGCGTTTTTTAAAAACGACGAAAACTTCGAATATCTCTCCCCTCAGCAAAAAATGATAGCCGCTCCCATTTTAAAAGAGATAAGAGAAAGACTCTACTTTTTATACGACGTGGGACTCGGATATCTTACTTTGGGAAGAGACGCAAGAACGATAAGCGGAGGAGAGGCGCAGAGAATCAGAATAGCCTCGCAAATAGGAAGCGGTCTTACCGGAGTTATGTACGTCTTGGACGAACCGAGCATCGGACTTCACGAAAGAGACACTCAAAAACTCATACGAACCCTAAAAAATCTAAGGGACAAAGGAAACAGCGTCATCGTCGTAGAACACGACAAAGAGACGATAGAGGCGGCGGATTTCATAGTCGATATAGGTCCGAAAGCCGGAAAATTCGGAGGAGAGATAGTATTTAGCGGAACTTTAAAAGAGCTTAAAAAAGCAAATACTTTAACGGCGGATTACCTTTTCGGAAGAAAAAAAATAGAATATTTTTACAGAAGACCTCAAAAAAAGTGGCTTGAAATAAAAAACGTCAACATAAACAACATAAAAAATCTCGAAGTTAAAATTCCCCTCGGAAATTTCGTATGCGTAACGGGAGTAAGCGGAAGCGGAAAAAGCTCCCTCATCCTTCAAACGCTTCTGCCGGTTGCGAAAGAGCTTTTAAACAGAGCGAGAAAAGTGAAAAAAGTTGCGGGAGTGGAATGCAAAGGACTCGAAAACCTCGACAAAGTGATCTATCTCGATCAAAGCCCGATAGGAAGAACTCCCCGAAGCAACCCCGCGACATATACGGGAGTTATGGACGAGATAAGAAACCTCTTTGCCAAAACGAAAGAGGCTCAGATAAGAGGCTACAAAGTGGGGAGATTCAGTTTTAACGTAAAAGGGGGAAGATGCGAAAAGTGTCAGGGAGAGGGAGAGATAAAGATAGAGATGCATTTTCTTCCGGACATTATGGTAAAATGCGACGCTTGCGGAGGAAAAAGATACAATCAGCAAACTCTCGAAATACGCTACAAAGGCAAAAACATAGCCGATGTTTTGGCTATGAGCGTGGATGAGGCTTTGGAGTTTTTTTCGAACATCCCAAAAATCTACCAAAAACTAAAAACTCTTCAAGACGTGGGGTTGGGCTACATAACTTTGGGACAAAACGCGGTAACTTTAAGCGGAGGAGAGGCGCAGAGAATAAAACTCGCAAAAGAACTTAGCAGAAAAGATACCGGAAAAACGCTCTATATCCTCGATGAGCCTACGACGGGACTCCATTTTGC
>CAZPVZ010000116.1:0-5697 GCA_964590185.1 uncultured Campylobacterales bacterium | reverse complement strand
GACCAACGTATTGCTCGGAAGAGACAATAACGTTCAGTTTAGATCCGAATGGCTTAAACTTCCCGGAGCCATACTTAACATTTTCAATATCGATCCTAGAAAAAGGGCAAAAAAAGTTCCCAACGAAGAGATTCAAGAGATCTTGGATATGAAAGAGAAGCTTGAAAAAGGAGAAGTCGTAGATCTTTCAAAATACAGACTTGCGGCGGATAATCCTTTGATGGTTAAGAATTTTGAGAACAAGCTCGCAAAAGATAAACTTTATGCGGATGGAATTTTAAGAAGCTGTAAAGAGATAAAGAATGAAGAGTTGTGCAAAAAGGCTTTTTACGAGCTTATTCAATACGCTTCTTTCGATCAGATAAAAAAACACGGAAGAAAGATAGATAGAAAAGCTTTCGATATTATTATGGATAGGTATATGAACGAAAGCAATCCTATAGAGTTGAGTACCGATGATATAGTGGAGATGATTAAAGGGCTTGATTTTGATAAAGAGGATTTTATAAAACTTGCGAAAAAACTGAAAACGAAAATGAATCCCGACGCTTTGATGTTTTTGTTCGAGAGACTCTTTAACGAGTTTCCGAAAGCGAGCGACGCTTATTTGTTCGTGCTGTTCGAGCTTCAGATGATAGATAAGGTAAGGGAGATTTTGGAAAATTCCGCAATAGACGAATATGTGAAATTTAAGCATCTGCTCTATTTGATAGATAGCGGAAAAAATTTCGATATAGAGATGTTCATATAGGAATCTATGGAGATAGATTTCAAAAAACCGGTTATAGCTTTGGCTCCTTTAGCCGGTTTTACCGATCTTCCGTTTAGAAAGGTCGTAAAAAAGTTCGGAGCCGATCTTACTTTCAGCGAAATGATTAGCGCCAACGCCCTCATTAGACGGTCTCCCAAAAGTTTGAAGATGATTCGAAAAAATCCCGAAGAGTCTCCTTATATAGTTCAAATAGCGGGAAGCGATCCCGAAGTTATCAAAGAGGCGGTTTTGATTTTGAACGATATGGAGGGGATAGACGGGATAGATTTAAATTGCGGATGTCCGGTTCCGAAAGTCGTAGGGCAAAACGCCGGAAGCGCTCTTTTGAAAGATCTTCCGCTGATGGGAAAGATTGTGGAAACCATCAAAAAATATTCGAATAAAAGATATACGAGCGTAAAGGCGCGTTTGGGATTTAATGAAAAAATTCCGCAAGAGATAGCAAAAACCGCGCAAAATGCCGGAGCGGATTTTATCACTTTTCACGGAAGAACCAGAAGCGGAGGATATAAGGCTAAAGTCGATTACGAAGCTATCAAAACGGCTAAAGAGTCCGTTTCGATACCGGTTATAGCAAACGGAGACATAACGAGCAAAGAGATAGCCGAATATGTTTTGGATTTTACCGGGTGCGACGGTTTGATGATAGGAAGAGGAGCGGTCGGGAAGCCTTGGATATTTTATCAGATAAGAAACGATTTGAAAGATATCGATAAAGAGACGAAAACGAAAATAATTTTGGAACATTTTTATGGTATAGTCGATTTTTACGGGGATATGGGAGTTAAGATTTTCAGAAAGCATCTTCACACCTACTCCAAAGGGATTGCCAACGGTGCTTCTTTTAGGGATAGAATCAATAAGATAGAAGAGCCCTCCGAGATGGAGAGGGCTATAAGGGAGTTTTTCGGTTGAAAAGTTTTTAATAGGAGTAATTTCTCAAAAGCTCCTCGAAAAATCCGCTTTCTTCGCCGAGATAAAAAAGTATCGAAAGTATTGTCAAAACGATAAGAACCGTTAAGATTATTTTCGTTTTGCTATAAGGTCTCTCTCCTTTTATCTTTCCGGTAACGGCGTTTATCGCAAATCTGTAGGTTTTGTTTTCGTATCTGAAAGAGGCGCTCCAGATAGGAAGGAGTATGTGTTTGAAAGTCTTTTCCCTATATTCGGTGTGAGCGGAATGTATCTGCTGAAGGTCTCCCCCGATGTCTCTTCTTATATCGTTTCTTATGGTTTGTTGCATATAATATTTCGCGATTTCGTAGCCGTCGTCCAGGTTCACTTGATAAACCTCGCTTTCGAAGCCGCTTATGTATTTTTCGTCGTAAGGAACGAGTTCGTCTAAGGTCCACGGTTTTAGAGCGTCTATTATTTTTCTCGGCAGTCTTTGAGAGGCTCCCACTAACACGTCGTCGAAACGTCTCTCCACTCTTCCGCTTACGGGAGTCCATCTTACTTTCTGAACCTCTCTTAACTTTCTGACCCATCTGCCGTTTTCGTTGACCATTACGTACTCTTGTTCGTAGTAGATGTCTCCTCTCGAACCTCTGTAATAAGTTACCGTATAGCTATCGTAAGTCCAGTAGGGAAGATATATTCCGCTAAAATTGTTTTCGAAAGAGGCGGATTTGAGTTTCGAAGGAGCAAACCATAAGGAATTTATCCAATTTCTAAATATTTTGAAAGCTTCCTCTTTTTTTATTTTAAAGGGCAAGAGAGCCTGAGCCGTTATGGGACGAAACTTTCTTACGTCTTCGACTACGAAAGTTCCGCAGTAGGGACATTTGCCCGCATATATGTTTTTTTCGAAAACGAAAATCGCTCCGCAAGATGGGCATTTGACGTCGTGTTTTTTTAGCTCTTTGAATTTAACCTTCTCTATCGCTAAGAGAGCCTCTTTAAAATCGTACTCTTTTACGAAAGAGTCGTCAATCTCTTCTATTTTATTTTCGTATCCGCAATACGGACATTTTAAAGTTCCGGTTTTTATGGAATATTTGAGACTCGCTCCGCATCGCTGACACGGAAAAAATTTTTCTATCAAAGGAGGATTTTTCATCTTTTCGGTATCGGAGGTATGTCCGTTTTGTCGAAGAGTTCTTTAAACTCCTCTCTCAAGGATGCCTCTTTCCACTCTTTTTCTCCTTTTTTCCAAATAAAAGTATCCTCTTTTATCTCTTTCGTTTTAATCATCTCTTTTATTTTGTTGAGGGTATAAGGTCCTGCCGGTTCGTCGTTAACCGCTACATAATAGACCTCTTTGGGAATCGGAGGCGGAGTCTCTTTGCTTATGGTTTCGCTCATCTTATTAGCCATCGCAAATCCCATTCCCATAGCCATCGCTTCGCTTGAGGAGGAAGAGGAGGGATTTGTCAAAGATTCCGCCGCCTGATAGTTTAGATACTTTTTCAGATCTCCTATCATTCCCATACTCGTTCTTTTGTCCAAAGCCTCTTCCACTTTCGGAGGCAAAGAGATGTTTTCTATCAGAAACTTCGTCAGTTCCAAACCGTACTCTTCAAACTCTTTCGCTATTATTTCGGTTATGTATTTCGATAAGAGATCGTAATTTGCCGCCATATCCAAAACGGGAATATTCGATTTGGCTACGATGTTGGAAAATCTCGATACTATCATATTTCTAAGCTGATCGCTTATCTCATCGACCGTAAAATGTCCGTCCGTTCCCGTTATCTCTCTTATGAATTTTACGGGATCTTTGATCCTAACCCCGTAAGTTCCGAAAGCTCTCACTCTTACCGCTCCGAATTCCTTATCTCTTATGATGAGAGGATTTTTCGTGCCCCATTTAAGATCTACGAATCTTTTTAGGGAGCAAAAATATACTTCCGCTTTAAACGGGCTTTCAAACCCGTGATCCCAATGTTGAAGAGTCGATAGGATAGGAAGGTTTTTCGTCTCCAGTTCATAGATTCCCGGACCCAAAACGTCGGCTATCTCTCCTTCGTTTACGAAAACGGCGGTTTGAGACTCTCTAACTATCAGTTTCGCTCCGTATTTTATTTCGTTTCCGTATCTCTCGAATCGATACACCATCGTATCGCCGTCGTCGTCGATCCATTCTATGACGTCTATGAACTCTCCGAAAAGTTTATCCCAAAGTCCCATTTTCAGCTCTTTTTAGATTGAATTTGTCTGTTTTTGGCGGCTATGAGAGCCGTTTTCAATTCGTTTTCTATAAGCTCGAGCTCTTTTCTTGCGTGTTCTCTCGCTTTTTTCGCCTCTTCCGTAATTTTTAGGCTTTCGTTTATCGTATCTATCAGCGTTTTATTCGCTTTTTTTATGGTTTCTATATCAAAAACTCCTCTTTCTACCTGCTCTTTTACCTCTTTGTTGGCAAGTTTGAGATTTTCGGCGTTTTTCTCCAAAAGCTCGTTCGTTAAATCGTTGGCCTCTTTTATAGTATCGGCGGCTTGTTTGGCTCTGTAAATAGTTACGGTTTGAGCGAGCTGGTTTTTCCAAAGCGGTATCGTATTTACGAGAGTGGAGTTTATCTTGTTTATAAGTCCTTTGTCGTTTTCCTGAATGAGTCTGATGCTTGGGAGACTTTGCATAGCCACTTGGCGTGTGAGTCTAAGATCGTGTATCCTTCTTTCAAGATCGTCTCTTGCGCTCTTTACGTCCCTTAATTTTTGAGCTTTTACCATATCTCCCGACTCTAACGCCTCTTTTTCCAATTTAGGAATTATTTCGTTATCCAACTCTTTTAATTTTTCGTCTCCGGCGGCTATATAAACTTCGAGGTCGTAAAAATATTTTAGATTCGCGTCATACAATTTATCGAGAGCCTCTATATCCGTAAGCAATTGGGTTTTGTGTCTTTCAAGCTCGTTGGCTATCTCCTCTATCTGCTCTCTTACCTGCTCGTATCCGGCTATGAATTTTTGTATTTTGGAGCCTCCTCCGAAGATTCTTTGCCAGAAAGAGGGCTTTTCGTTGGGATTTAACTCGTCCACGTCGAAGCCTCTTATGGCGGAGATCATATTTTTTAAACTCTCTCCGACGACTCCCAAATCCTTATTTTTTACGTCTTCAAGCATATTGTTGGAGATTTGCTCTATTTTTTCCTGAATTTTGGAGCCGTATAGAATGATGCTGTTTATATCCTCTATGTTTATCTCTTTTTTGACTTCATCCTCTTTTAAAAGGCTTTTCGATTTGTTCGCCTCTATCTCTTTGGCTATCTCTTCTATGCCTCTTTGGGGAATCAACTCTTTTTTCTCTTCCATTTTTTATACTCCTTCGTATTTCATCTGTTTTCTCAATACCTCTATCTGTATGTCGAGATCTTCAAGAGAGTTCTCTTTTAGCTTTTGCTGTTGTTCTTTAAAAGTATTTTCTATCGTCTCAAGCAGTTTTCTAAATTTTTCTTCCAGCTCTTTGGGATTTTCTTCGTTGTCTTTTTTGTTTTTTACGTATCCTTCCACGACTCTTTTCGCTCCGTCTAGATAGACGACGAGAAATTTTCTGGCTCTATATAGATCGTTGGGATTTTCCTCTATCATTTCCAAAACTTTTTTCGCCTCTTTTATGATGGACTTTAATCTTTTGTTCAATTCGTAATTGTAAATGTTTACTCTTGCGTCGTCTATCGCTTCTATCTTCTCTTCCGCCTCTTTCAAAGCCTCTATGACTCTTTCGGGGTTGACTCCTATGGAGACGCCGGAGATTTTATCGTGAAACGGATCTATTCCGTAAGAGAGGTAAAATCCGAAAAATCCCGCAACCGCATATCCTACGCTTACCAAAAAGGAGTTTGAGGCTCCGAAGTAGGAGGTTATGAAAACCGCCGCCGTGAATATTATAAGAGCTATGGTTTTATATTTTATTTTCGGGGCTTTTGCGATTTTTCTGTTATTGAACTCTTTCTCGAGCAGAAATCCTTTTCTCGCTAAAACGGCGGA
>CAZPVZ010000115.1:0-3702 GCA_964590185.1 uncultured Campylobacterales bacterium | reverse complement strand
AAATCCGGAATCTTATAAAAATACGATAGAGACTTTTTTGGAATTCAGCGACATAGGAACGGGACTTATAAAAGCCGTGGTTTTCGGATTTTTAATCAGCTCGATAGGAACCTACATAGGATATTTTACAAGAGGAGGAGCAAGAGGAGTCGGAAGGAGCACGACTCAAGCCGTCGTATATTCGGCTATCGTGATATTCGGAGCAAACTACATTTTATCTTCTCTATTTTTGTATCTCGATTGGTAAGAGAAAAATCTCTTACCTGTTTTTAATCTCCTTAGCCCACGCCTCCATTTTTTCGTTCGCCATAGGATTAGGAGCTTCCAAAAAAGCTATCTCGAAACTGTTTTCAAGCTCCGCCACTCCGAAACTTCTCGGTCTAACCGCCAAAACTTTAGCGTCTTTAAGTTGAGCTCCGAAACAAAATACCAAATCTTTAGCCGCTTTAATGGAAGGATTCACCTCCCCGTTAGGAAGAGATTTCGTATGTCCGTAATGATCGAAAACGGCTATGAAAGTGGCCACGGGATCCTCTTCTATCTTGCCTTTTAAAAACTCTATAATCTCGTCAACGCTTTTAAAAGAGGTTTCGCTTTTATCCACAAAAAGAGTAAAAACGGGATATTTTTCCATCAAAGTTATCTGTTTCATAATCTCTCCTAATAAAAAATTTTGAAACGGATTATATAAGCTTCCATTTTGATTGTCAATAAAAATCTACGAAAAAGCGTTAGCTAAATCTCTTAACGGCTCTTTTGATACTCTCTTTCATTTTAGGATTTTTCAAAAGAAGCTTTACCAAGAAGTTGTTTTTGATTTTTCTTACGATCTTAGCCCCAAGCTCATACTCTCTCCATGCCAAACCGGAAGGAGAGACGGAAGGATGTATCCATTCGCTTGCGGAGCCGTTTTGATTTTGGAGGTTGAAAAGCTCCTCTCCGTATTTTTTATACATTTGGGAGTGAAGAGAAACTATCTTTTCGTAAGAGGTATATATCTGATCTTTAGACGCCTTTCTATACATAGAATCTTCTCTAATCCGATATTTAACCAAGATTTCGGGCAGAGCCACTCCCACGCCCCCGTTTTCCAAAATATTTATCCACATTTCGTAATCTTCCAATCCGTATTTCATATCCTTTTTGTTTAGACCCTTGTTCATAAAATCTTCATATCTTAAAACGACATTGGCATTTACCATATTGTGGGCCAACAGATAAGGAAATTCCGCGTTATAAGCCGGCCAAACGTCTCTTATCTCTCCGAAATACTCCACCCAGGAATATACGAAAGAGACGTTTTCGTAATTTTTCAAAACCCTTACGGCTTTTTCGAAAAATCTCTCGTCTATAAGATCGTCTGCGTCAACGAAAGCCAAAAACTCTCCCTTAGCCTCCTTGGCTCCTTTGTTTCTAGCCAAAGCAAGCCCGCCGTTTTCGGTATCTACGATTCTAACTCTTTCGTCTTTCTCTTTTCTTATTTCGTCCAAAACCTTCAAACTCTCTTCTTCGTCGCACCCGTCGTTTACGATTAAAACCTCCAAATTTTCATAAGTGGAGTTTAAAACGCTTTCTAAAGTCTCTTTCAAAAGAGAACCCAAATTATAATAAGGCACCACCACGGAGAGAAGGTCTCTTTTTTGCTCATATTTGGTTAAATTCTTTGCGAAAGAGGGAATTTCGTAAGTAACCGGAAAAACTTTCCCGAAAGAAGCGCTCTTTATAACCTTTTCAAAGTGAGAAATTCTCTTTTCGTAAACTCTCTCTGGATCGCAAAAATCGTAAATCCTCTCTTGCGCCCTTTCTCCTATCCTTTTCCTCTCCTCTTCGGACAAAGAGAGTATCCTTAAAAGTTTCTCTTCGAAATCTCCATCCCTATTCCAATCAAAAACGAATCCGTTCTCCCCGTCCCTATCTATCATTTCGGCCTGTCCGCCCTCTTTGGAAGCCAATACGACTCTTCCCAAAGACATCGCCTCTATGCAAGTGTTGGGAAAGTTTTCCCAAAGGCTCGGAATAACGACCGCCCACGCCCTTTTAATCTCCTCCAAAACTGCTTCATACCTTTTTTGCGGAATCAAAACCAACTTCTTATCGTCAATCCATTTTCGATATCTCTTTTTGATAAAAGAACCGACACTCTCTCCCATCGGGAAATAGTCGGTATCCGATCCCATCAAAACCAATTCGAACTCGACCCCCTTCTCCCATAAAGAAACCGATTTTTCTATAAGAGGCAAAACGCCCTTTCTTATTTCAAGCCTTCCGAAATACAAAATCCTCCTTCTCTCTCCCGCCCCGTCTATCTCTCTCTTTTCGATTGTAGTCGGAAGAGGGAAAGTTTCGATTGCAAGTTCTCTTTTCAAGCTCTTTTTTATCGAATCGGCTACGAATTTACTCGGAGAAATGAGCGCGTCCGCGGAAAGAATGCAAAACTTCTCCATCTGCCCCACCCAATAGTAGGGAAGTTTATAAAGAGGCTCCTCGTTAAATTTAGCGGTCTCAAACCAAGGAGAGTGGATATGAACCACGATCGGAATATCTTTTAAAAGCTCTTCTTTGACCAATTTTCTTTGCAAAAGATAATAACCTACGGCCGAATAATCCTGAGTCTCTATAACGTCCGGCTTAGGCCGCTTTTTTAAAAGAGACAAGACTTTTTCCGCAATCTGATAACTAAAAGCGTCCCAAAAAGTCAAAACGTTATAAGGAAAAGCAGGATGTTCCGAAGGGGAGAAATTTCCGAAATAACCCGAAGCCTCTTTCGGCACCACTCCCACTAAAAAAACGTTTTTAAATATCTCTTTTTCAATCTCCTCTTCGCTTTTGGCGACGATGGTTACGCTATGTCCCTTCTCTCCCAAAATTCTCGCAAAATTCTCGACGTATCTCGCTATTCCCCCCGCAAAGGGGCTGGGCATCTCCGAAGTCAATATCCAGATATTCATCTTTTCTCAAGTTTCTCTTTCAGTTTTCTATTCTCCTCTTCAAGCCATTTTTTCCCTTCTTCGAGTTTGCTTATCCAATCTTTCAGCTCTTTAATATACTCATCCTTATTTCTGTTTTGCTCTTCAAGCCATCTTTTCGCCTCTTCAAGCTCTTTTATCCAATTTTTCAATCTCTTTATCTCTCTCATCTTTTTTCTCTCTCGTCTGTCTTTATAAATTTTAACTATGGGCCTTATCCCCTCATACATTTTTCTGGTAAGTTTCGTTGAATTTATAAACTTTTTAATCCTCTCAAACTCCTCTATCCTCTCATCCTCTCTCTTCTCTCCCACATATATCTCGTTAACCACCTTTAAGGCGATTTCGTTCGCCTCTTTAAGAGAAGGAACTTTTCTTTTGTCCTTTTTATGAAGTTCTACGGCTTCTTTTAACATATTGTCCATACATTCGCCCATATCATCGAGCTTAAAGCTCTCTTCTATCCTCCTTCTCGCCGCTTCTCCCATCCTTTTGACTTTTACGGGATCTTTTATAAGCTCCTCCAAAATCTTAGCGTACTCTTTTATCTCCTTCTCATCCTTTTTAGGAGATATCAAGACTCCGCAATCTTCGGTAACGAGCTCTTTTTGCCCTCCGACGTCGCTTCCGACAACCGCCGCTCCGCAAGCCATCGCTTCATAAATGGAAAGCGCTATTCCCTCCCACTCCGAGGAGAGAAAAAATATGTCGCAAGATTTCATAAGCCTGTTAACTT
>CAZPVZ010000114.1:0-10942 GCA_964590185.1 uncultured Campylobacterales bacterium | reverse complement strand
ACGCTTATATTCGTCGTCATAACGTCAAGACCGTCGTTTCCGCTGTTTATAAAACGGCAGTTTTTAATCTTTACGTTCGATATGTCTATGTCCAAACCGTCGCTTCTTGCGTTTTTAAAAAGAGAGTTTTCGACGCTTGCTCGGGAATAGGCTATATGCATGGCGTCATCGCCTTTGTAGTTTCTAAAAACTTTAATGCCGGAGATATTCAAATCCTTAACGGCGTGAAAAGAAAAAGGAGCCGTAAAGTGAACGAGATTTCTTTGATCTATCGATCCTCCTCTTACATTCGCAAATCTTATTTTAGCCTTTTTGGACCAAACTCCGACGATTCCCCAAGGCTTAGCCTCGAACATCGGCTCGAAAACCACCGGATTCTCTTTAGTGCCGTTTATCTCCAAATCGCCCAAAAAGTAGAGCGAAACTCCCTCGTTTAAACGAAATTTCGTTCCCTCTTTTATAAAAACGTCGTCTCTAAAAACTTTCGTTTCGTTCAGATCGACCTCGCCTTCAAAAACGACCCTTCTTTTTTCTCTTTTTCTAAAAAGAGAAGGATCCGCGGAGTCCGAAACTCTCTCGATCTTAAAATCCTCTCTTTTTACGGCTATCTCGTGTTTTGTTATGTAGTTATAGGCTTTAAAATCTTTAATGTCTCTCCTATAAAATTCGTAAAACATCGGAGCGTTTACGATAAGATCGTTTCCGTATAAGAGTTTGGGTCTCGTCGTTTGGGCTCCTTTTAAAATCTTTCTGCCCGGATAGAGAACTCTCTTTTCGCCTCCCACCTCGATAACCGCCGGAGAATTTCCTTCCACTTTAAAAATCACTTTTTCCCCGTCTATTTTGTAAGAGACTCTCGCGTCTTCGTAAACTCTTTTTAGAAACTCAAACCTTCTTTTTAAAATCTCTCCGTCTTCCTCCACTCCCTTTTCAAACTCCTCGACGGTAAAAGGCACGCTCACCCAATCATCGAAAATTTCGGGATTTATGATAGCCGTATCCTTAAAATAGTCGCTTTCCAAATCCCTTTTAACCTCTTTAGCGACCTCTTTGTATCTTTCCATAATCTTTTTTGGAGAGAAATCAAGGCTCTTTAAAATCTCATACGCCCTCTTGTCTCTCTCCGCTTCCAAAACGGGATTTAGTCTCACTCTGTTTAAAAGAGGATAGACGCTTAGATCCTTAACCTTTTCGTCGCTCCACATTCTAAGATCCCACTCGATAGGCTCGTATCTTCCGAGATAGGGATCGAAATAGATCTTATGGTTGTGATGAAAATCGTGGTGATTGCTTCCGAAAATCACATCCAAAGCGAAAAAGGTATAAAACCTCTCCTTATTCGCCATTTCGTTAAAAAAGTCGTAAAACTCTTTATCGTCGAAATAGTTAACGGCATAAATCAGATAATTTATATCGCTTCTGTCATACTTTTGCTCCGCGTTTCTTGCGGCTTTTTTAACCCAGTTGGCGGGATCCCTCCAAAGAGTCGAAACTCCGTTTTTATCCGGCTCTCCGTAATCTCCGTAATAGATCGAGCCCGGCATCCTTTTGAATTTTCTAAGCAAAGACTCGTCAACTTGACTAAGATAGAGATAAACTCCCATAAATTTTCCGTTTATAAAGACTCTTACCGGAAAAAAGTCGGGACTTAAAAGACCGAGTTTTTTGGCAAACTCGTAAACGACGACGTCCCTAAAACTGTACCAGTTGGGAGGATTTATGAGATTGAAGCTCTTTTCCATATTGAAAATGTCGTCTCCGAGCAGTTTTATGCGAAGAGATTTTTGGGGATAGAGCCAGTGAAAATTGTTATCTCCTCTGTATCGAAACTCTATCTTTCTTATCTTCGGATCGTCGCTTATCTTCAAATAGCCCTTTACGAAGTGATCCTTTCCGCTTTTTGGAAGATTTTCGTTTAAACTTTCAAGATCCTTTTGTTTTACGGTTATTCTGAAAGTCGTCAAAGGCGACTCGTCGTCTTCAAGAGGCTTTTTGGCTAAAAACTTCTCCTTTTCGTACTTAAGCTCCTTTTTAAAAAAGAAGAGAAACCTTTTTAGAGTGAGAGGAGTTTCTATCCCCATCGCCCTTTTATAGGAGTAAAAATCCTCAACCGCTCTGAACGAAACGGAAGAGAGATAGGAGAGGAAAAGAACAAAAATCAAAACTAAAACGTAAATCGTTTTTTTATTTAAACGTCTTCGCATAAAATTCTCTCGCCTTTTTTCCTATAACTTCCCACGAATAGTTTTTCTCCACAAACTCTCTGGCTTTATAAACGTCGGTGTAATTCTCAATATCTTCAATATATTTATAAAAATCGCCAATCTCGCTTATTTTCACAAGTCCGCTCGGGATGTTAAGCCCTCTCGCTCCGACGGGAGAGGTCAAAACCCTAACCCCCGCCGCCATATAATCCAACATCTTCAGATTCGTTCCGGATCCCGTTTTCATAGGATTTAGCGCAACGTCGGCTACGGATAGGGTCAAAGCCTTCTCCTCGTCGCTTACGATTCCGGCAAATCCGACATTATCCGGCTTCTCTTTGCCGCCGAAAAAGAGTCCGGCGCTTCCCAAAATCAAAAACTTCACCTCTTTTAAAACTTCTGCCATCTTAAATATTTCGTAAACCGCATCGATATTGGGCTTATGCCAGCTTCCTATAAAAAGCGCTATTTTCACTCCGTCCAAACCGAGCCGCCTTTTTTTCTCTTCTCTTTTTAAAGGGTCGGTAAAAGGGACGCTTTTTAGATCCACTCCGTTTGGAAGAAAAAGAGACCTTTTGGGTTTCGCCTCGAAATATCGGCTCATCAACTTTTCGTCCTCTTCGGAGCAAAAAACGGTCATAAAGCTCTCTATCGTCGCCTCTTTTTCCGTTTGAAAAATCTTTTCCAAAAATTTTTCGCTCTTTTCGTTCTTATCGAACATCTCCTTTTTAAGAAGATATTCGAAATTGTGCGATTCGTGAACGATCGGTTTGGAGGCGTACTTTTTCAAAAAGGGATAAAAGTAGGGATGATTCGTCACGACCGCGAAAGAATCCCTCTCGCTTTTTAAAAAAGCCTCTTTTAAAGCGGGAATTTTATCAAAATTTTCTATCATAACGACATCGGTTACGGCAACTTTGCAAAATTTTTCGAGTTCTCCCTCCGCTTTGGCGAGTTTTTGGGTTTTCGGAATCCTCCTTTCGTAAAGACCGGGAGCTATCTCCTTGTAAAATCCTTCGCTTGTGGAGTTTGCTATCGAAATGATCTCGACGTCGAAATCTTTGGCTATCTCCTTGTAAAGATAAAAGATTCTGTTTTGTCCTCCGCCTCTTGGAGGATAGATCGGATAGGTCGATAAAACCGTAATTTTTTTTCTTTTTTTAGGATTTAAAAGTAAAGAAACGCACTTTTGCCAAGAGATATCCCTAACGCTCTCTTTAGCTCTCTCTCCCATCTTTCGGGCAAGTTCCGGATCTTCGCTCAAAAGCTCGATTTTATCGGCAAGATCCTCTATATCCCCTCCTTTAGCCACGAAACCTGTTTGAAAATCCCTCACAAACTCCGTCACTCCTCCGGAATCGTCGTAAGTTATCACGCACTTTCCGCTATTCATCGCCTCTATCGTAATAAGCCCGTAATCTTCCATATACGGAACGAATATGACCGCATAAGCTCGGGAGTAGAGATCTATCAACTCGTCATCGCTTACGAATCCCAAAAACTCTATTCTTTTATCATCCTCCGCAAGCTTTAAAAGCTCCTCTTTCATAGGACCTTCGCCGGCTATTTTCAAAGGAATGTCGGTTTTTACTTTTTTATAAGCTTTGATGATGTCTTGAATCCTTTTGGGACGATCGAGTCTGCTTGCCGTAAAAAAGTATTCGTAAGAGCTATTTTTAAACTCGCTTAGATTCGAAGGAGGATAGTTGACCGAAACTTTTGCGTTTTTAGGAAAATAGTCCCTTCTTTTAGCCACCGTTTCCGATATCGCCGAAAACGATTTTACGCCCTTCATCGCAATCTTATCGAGATGGCGGACTATCCTTTTTATAAATTCTCCCGGAAAAGAGAAGAGCTCTTCGTTTAAGTTTCTATCCTTTAGGGAAGATAGGAGTTTGAAAAACTCATCAAGATCTTCGTCCTCCCTCTCGATCCTATCCAAAATCTCCGAAACCGCCTCGTCTTTTTCTTCTATCTCCTTATCTTGGAAAGGATAGGTATCGTAAAGTCCCCGCAAAGTATGAAGCATATAGATGTGATGATTTTTATGTTTTACCATCCATCCCGGATATTTTCCGCTTATTACCATATCGAAATGGGAGAGATCGAGTCTATAAAACTTTTCGTAAGAGTCTATCAGCGAAAAGAAATCGCTCTCTACGGTAGGAAGCTTTATAAGCTCCGCGCTGTGGGAGGTGTGCTTGTTGAGATGTTCCAAAAGTCCCCACCAAAGCTTTTCGGCTCCTCCGACTCCGAAAGGAACGGGACTCGGCGCTACTATGGCTATCTTCATCTCTCTCCGACCAGCCTATAAACTACGTTTTCCCAAGAGATTTCTCTTTCGTTGCAATATATCTCATACCCTTCCATACCCATCTCTTTCGCTTTTTTTTCGTTTTCGTAAAGATAATCGAATCTCTCCGCAAGCTCCCTCGGATCGTTTTCGCAAACGAATCCGTTTCTTTCATCTTCCACGAACTCCAAAACCCCTCCGGAATCTTTGCAGGTTATCACGGGCTTTTTAGAAAGCATCGCCTCCAAAGTTACGTATCCGTAATCTTCGTCGTAAGGAGGAAAAACGACGGCTAACGATTTTGCGTACAAAACGATCTTCTCCTCTTCGCTTACGCTTCCTACGAGCTTAACTCTATCTTTCAAATCAAATTCCTCTATCATCCTCTCGTATCTCCCCCTCTGTCCTCCCTCTCCCGCTATGATCGCTTTTATGGGAGTTTTAACGAATCTCATAGCCTCTATCAAAAGATCCTGCCTTTTTAACTCCTCAAGACGGCTCGGATAGAAAAGATAGCCCAAAGATTCGTCGTTATAAAACCTATCTTCGTTAAAAGGGGGATGGTAAAGAGGTTTCGTTAAAAGAGAGTTGTATTTTAGGGCTCTTTTCGCTACGTTTTCGCTCATTGCGTATTTTTCTTTGAAAGTGGGAAGTATCGTATCGTCCAAAAACCTGATTTTTTCTCTAAGTCTTTCAAGCTTTTTGGAAGGATTTTCCGGATAAAGCTCGTAAACGCTTCTATGCTGGTGCATAAGCCAAAGAGCCTTATTCGGATGGGAGGCGTAGAAAGCCGGAAACTGCAGGGAGATGAGTTTGTCTATCTCGTATCCGTTAAAAGAGCCGAAATCTTGATTCGCATACCAATCGGCGTATTTTTCGACCTCGCTTTCGGGAAAAAATTTAAAAGGCATCGTAACGACTTCCACTTCGTGCCCCGCTCTTTTCAAAGCATCCCTCAAACCGTTCGTCATCAAAACGGATCCCCCTTTTATGAAGGGAACCTGTATGGAAGAGATCAAAATCCTCAAGCCTTATACCCTATCAAAGCGTAATCTTTGGGAACTTTCAAAAAATCTTCGAAAGTTTTTAAAGAATACTCTTTGGGATTTTTCAAAGAGGAGCCAAATTCCCCGTGTTCTACGAAAAAGTAGTTTACGTCCACGAAGCCTCTCGATTCGATCAAAAAGGAACCGGCTTTAGGATGGATCGGATTTTTATGAGAAGGATCCATATAAAATTCGCTCGTTCCCACCTCTATGTTGATGGGATTGGGCGTTTCGAACAAAACCGCTCCGCCCGGCTTTAAGACTCTGAAAATCTCGTCCAAAAGCTCAACCAAAACTCTAAAATCAAGATGCTCTATAATATGAAAACCGCTTATTAGAGAAAAACTCTCGTCCTTTTTTTCTCTAAGAAAAGAGAGCGCGTCGGATAAAACGGCGTTCAATCCCCTCTCTTTGCATTCGTTTACCATAGTTTCGTTAATATCGACTCCCACGGCTTCAAAACCCCTCTCCTTCAAAACCTCAAGCCATTCGCCTCTTCCGCATCCTATATCCAAAATAGGCAAACTCTTAAAAAACTCCTCTTTCTCTTTCAAAAAGCTCTCATACGCCAAAAGGCGTCTTTTGATATCCTCTCTAACTCCTCTAAACCTGTTTTCGAAAGAGAGATAGAGAAAATCCTCTAAACGCTCCTCCTCTTTCAAAACGTTTCGTATCTGCTCTTTGGAGATCTCTTTAGGAGCTCTTTTTCTAAGCTCCCTTAAAATAAAAGATACCCTTCTTTGAATATCCGAAATATAAACTTTGTACTCGTTCAATCTCTCTACGATCTTTTCGATCTCCTCCTCTCCGCTCTTTTGAGAAAGAGAGTGATACAGACCGTTTAGCTTATCCTCGACAAATTTTTTAAATCCGTAATAATCTTCGCTCTTTTTAAAAAGCTCCATCTGCAAAAAGTCGAATTTGTCCGCTTTCGGAAGAGTTTGAAGCTCTTTTGTCAGATACTCCTTAAATCCTCTGTAATCCGCAACCTCGTTATAAAAGTTCTCTTTCAGATTCTTCTGCTCTTCCAAAATGAAATCTTTGAAATTTTGAAACTCGGTAAAATCCTGCATGGAGTGCTCTTTGATCTCTTTTATCTCCTTTTGAACGAAATCCCTAAAATCTTTATATTCGTCGTTTAAGGAGATCAAAGCCTCTTCGACGTATTTGATCTTTTCGTAATCCTCTCTTCTTAACTCACTAACGCTCTCTTTTAAACTATCAAACTTGGTTACGAAATATCCGAAATCTTCGGAAAGTTTTTCTATCTTCCTCTCAAGCTCCCTTCTATCTTCGCTCTCCTTTTGCAAAATATACTCTTTAAATCCGTAATAATCTTCGCTATTTTTATAAAGTCTTTTGATATTTGCCTCCACCTCTTCGAAAATTTTGAAAAACCGTCCCTGCTTAACCTCCATATCCGAAAATTTGGCGTTGGCGTAGGCTTCAAATTCGTTGATCCTTTTTAAAAGTTTGGGAAGTTTTATCAAAGTAACCAACCATTTTAGAAAATATCCCGCAACCGGAATCTTATAAAGTCTCGTTTTTAGATAAACTCCCCTAAGTCCGGGAACTTCAACTCCCTTTCTTCTCCCTTCGCTTGAAAATCTGATCTCCGAGAGAATGGCGACTTTATCTTTCTCCCCGCTTCTTAAATCCCTCAAAAACTTATTGAGCCCCTCGCTATCGGCTTCCCTCTTTAACAAGGCTCTGTAAGCGTTTTTTATGAAATCGATATCATTATAAGCGCACAGCTCCTCTATCGAGTAGGAGTTTTTACTTTGGATTCTCTTTCTATCGATCCCGCTTTTTTTCGGGACCCTTTCCGAAATCCGCTCATAGCTTTTCTTATCGGAGTTTACCTTTTTGCTCTCCTCTTTTATAATCTCCATAATCTCTTCGATGCTTAAATCTCTCATCTACGCTCTCTTAAAAATAATTTCCGGCTCGAGTCTGCAAAGACCTATGAAAGGTTTCCCGACCGTTCCCGCGATCTCGAATTCGCAAGCGTCGTCGATCCAGTGAAAACACCTATCGATATGATTTTCGTTCGTATGCAAAGCCGCCGTAACGGTGTATTTGCCGACTCCCAAGTTCATTTTCATCCTAAAAACGCAAACGTAACTCTTTTTGGGTTTCAAATCAAGCTTTATATCGTGATAATAGGTATTCGTTCCGAAAATGTCCTGAGCATACTTGTCTCTTATCAAAATCCCGACCGTTACTTCGTTTATCTCTTTAAAAGCTTCTATTTTAACAAAAATTTCGGCGTTTTCGCCTGAAGAGACGACGTTGGAGCCGCTTTTTTCGCCTTTTACGAAGACCTCTTTTATCTCTGCGTCGAAATTTCCGTAAGAGAATTTCTCCTTTCTTTTTATGGGCTTATCCTCCTCTTCGTTCAACTTCGCCACCAAGAAATTGTATTCGTTTATAACCTCTTCGGGATCCCCTTCCTTTACTATCTCGCCTTGATGCAAAAGCAAAACCCTATCGCAAAGAATCTTTAAGGAGTTTAGATCGTGAGAGACGTAGATGATGCTCATATCCTTCTCTTTTCTCTTTTTCAAAGCCCTCGTGCATTTTTGCTGAAAATGGGCGTCTCCGACGGATAGCGCCTCGTCCACTATCAAAATCTCCGGCTCGGAAAAAAGGGCTATCGAAAAGGCAAGCCGCATCTTCATTCCCGAAGAGTAAGTATAGAGAGGCTCTTTGATATACTCTTCAAGCTCGCTAAATTCTATAATCCTTTCAATTTTGCTTTTTATCTCCTTAGCGCTCATTCCGATAAGAGTGCCGTTTAAAAAGATGTTTTCGTATCCGCTTAACTCCTCGTTAAATCCCGTTCCAAGCTCCAAAAGAGCCGTAACCCTGCCTCTTTTTACAATCTCTCCGCTCGTGGGATCCAAAACGCCGGCTATGAGTTTCAAAAGCGTGGATTTACCGGCTCCGTTTAAGCCGATAATGCCCAAAGTCTCTTTTCGATAGAGAGAGAAAGATATGTTTTTGTTGGCTACGAACTCTTTATGATAACTCTTTTTGAGAAATATCTCTTTTAGGCGGTCGAGGTTGTTTTCGTATATTTTAAATACTTTGGTAAGATTTTTAACTTCCAAAACGGCGTTCAAATGATATCCTTGATGGCGGGAACCGTTTTTTTATAAAGATAAGCGGCTAAAAGCAGTAAAAGCAAAGTTATGAACGAACCTTTCAAAAAAGTTTCCAAAGAGGGAGCCTTGTCGTAAAGAAAAATCTCTTGATAAACTCTTATAAACAGATAAGCGGGATTGTAATCTACTACATAAGGAAACTTATCGTATATCATATCCTTTAGATAAACTATCGGCGTTATCCAAAACCAAAGCTGTAAAAATATGGGAACGACCTCTTTAAGGTCTCTAAAAAACGGAGTGAAAAGAGCGAAAATCACCCCTATGGAGAAGGCAAAAAGCGAATGTACGAGCATAAAAGGCGGAAGATAGAAAAACGAAGTTCCTATTTTATAATCTATCAGAAACAAAAATCCGACTCCAAGGAACATCGAGATACAAAAAAGCGTAAACTCCACTATAAGAATGCTTAACATAAAGGTGTATGCCGGGACGCTGACTTTTTTTAGGAGATTGCCTTTTTCCATAAATATCATGGCGGTTCTGTTTAAAATCGCGCTAAAAGAGGTCCACGCCAAAAGTCCCGGAACGAGATAGATGCTGTAGGCGTATTCGCTATCGGTTATGTTCAACTTCATCTTCATAAATTTCGAAAAAATAACGGTATAGATGAAAATCATTATAATCGGAGAGATAAGATACCAAAGCTCTCCGAAACTCATCCCCACATATCTCTCTTTAAAATCCCTCTTTGCGAAAGTGAAAGCCAAAAGAAGGTTTCTTAGCAATTTATCTCTCTTTTAAAATCGTCTTCCACTCTTATGATATCGTCCTCTTCAAGATACTTCCCAACTTGCGCCTCTATGAGCACCAGATCTATTTTACCGGGATTTTCGAGACGATGAAGCTGACCTATCGGAATGTAGGTGGATTCGTTTTCTCTGACCAAAATCTCTTTCTCGCCGTTTCTAACAACAGCCGTTCCGCTAACTACGATCCAATGCTCGCTTCTATGGTAATGCTTTTGCAAGGAGAGTCTTTTGCCGGGCTTTACGACTATCCTCTTTATCTTGTATCCGTTCTCTTCTTCCAAAACGGTGAAATTTCCCCACGGGCGGTAGATGGTTCTATGAAAATTCGTCTTTTCGCATCCTCTCTCTTTCAAACTTTTCACCACCTCTTTGACCCTCTCGGAGGAGTTTCTTTTCATAATCAAAAGAGCGTCCTCCGTATCTACCACTATCAGATCCTCAACTCCCACCGAAGCTATCAATCTTTTGGTGTCGCTATATATAAGATTGTTTTTCGACTCTATCGAAACGCTTTGAGCTTTTACGGCGTTGCCGTTTTCGTCTTTTTCCATCTCTTCGTAAAGAGCGTCAAAACTTCCCAGATCGCTCCAGCCCATATCGGCGGGAACGACTTTGACCCTGTCGCTTTTTTCCATAACCGCGTAATCTATACTATCTTCCGGAATCTCGTTCATCTCTTTATAGGGAATCCTAAAAACGTTACCGCTTCTTTTTATCTTACCGAAAGCCTTTTCGCAAGCTTCGTAAATTTTCGGAGAGTGTCTTTTAAGCTCCTTTAAAAAAGCTTCGGCTTGAAAGCAAAATATACCGCTATTCCAATAAAATCCGCCTCTTTTTAGATACTCTTTTGCGGTTTTTAGATCCGGCTTCTCTTTAAAGGACAAAACGTCAAAGCCCTCGGCTTCTATGTAGCCGTATCCGGTATGAGGAGAGGAAGGAGTTATGCCGAAAGTAACCAAATACCCCTCTTTCGCAAACTCTTTGGCTTTTAAAAGAGCCTCTTTGTAAGCCTCTTCGTTTTTAATAAGGTGATCCGAAGGAGTTACGAGCAAAATATCTTCCGGCTCGCACGAAAAAGCGCTAAGCGCGATAGCCGGAGCGGTGTTTCTCCCGACCGGCTCCAATAAAAACTCCTCTTTTTCAAATCCGAGCTCTTCAAGCTGATCGGAAGCTATAAAGTAAAGCTCTTCGTTGGAAACTATCTTTCTGCTTTTGCAAAGCTCCCTATTTCTCAAAACCGTTTGTTGAAAAAGAGATTTATCGTCAAACAGTTTAATAAACTGCTTCGGCAAAGCGCTCCTTGATACGGGCCAAAGCCTCGTACCGCTCCCGCCGCAAAGAAGAACGTGTATCATCAAAACATCCTGAAAATCTGAAATTTTTATGAGGTATTATAACAAAAACGAAGAAAAACGGCTAACCGGCGTTTGGGATTTTTGAAACGCTCCTTTTCGATAACGGCGAAGTTTGGATAACGGAA
>CAZPVZ010000113.1:0-3560 GCA_964590185.1 uncultured Campylobacterales bacterium | reverse complement strand
AGGTAAAGGATGAGGATCCGTTATTTCAGATAAAGAAGAAGAGGTATTACGAGAAGTATTTAAAAGAGAATAAAGAGATTATACTTGTTGGGATAAATTTTGACGAGGAGGAGAGAAATATCAAAAAGTTTGTGTGGGAGGGGGTTTAAGTTTCTATTTCTTCATCCGTTATCTGAATGCTAAATCCTCTCTTTTGGAAAAAAGAGAGTATGCCTATTTTCCAAAATGCTTTTTCAACAGATAAAGCACCTCTTCGTCCCCCACATCATACCAATTTTCGTACACTTGAGCCACGGCGTAAAAATTTAAAGGAGACTCGAGCACGATTACTTCGTCCGCTATCTTGGAAAAGAGCTCTTTAATCCTCTCGCTCGCTACCGGAACCGCAACCACCACTTTTTTGGGATTTCTCTTTTTTACGGCTTCCACCGCCGCAAACATCGTAGATCCCATCGCTATTCCGTCATCGGTTAGGATAACTATCTTATTTTTCAAAGAGGGCAGAGCCTCTCCCCCTCTTAAAACTTCGATTCTTCTTTTTATCTCCCTTTTTTGTCTCTCTATTATCCTCTCCATCTCCTCTCTATCAGGAAGATAGGGAGCGTAAGGATTTATAAAAAAGGTTCCGTCCTCGCAAATCGCTCCGAATCCGCTTTCGGGATTATCAAGATAGGGAAGTTTTCTGCATATCAAAAGAGAAAATTCGCTATTTAAATATTTCGCCACTTCAACTCCTATCTCGACTCCGCCTCTCGGTATCGCCAAAACCATCACGTCATCCCTCTCTTTATATTTTCTCAAAGCCGAGGCAAGCTTTCTTCCCGCATCTTTTCTGTCCCTAAACATTTTCACTCCTTTTTTCTTATATCATAGCAAACTTTTTTGTTATAATCGAAATCGAAAACTCGTAAAAAAGGATAAAAATGGAAGCCGAAAGGAAAGAACTTCTCTCAAGAAAAAACGAAATCATAAAAGAGTTGAAACTGCTTTTTAAAGCGAATATGAAAATTACGGACTGGGATATTCCCGAAGCGGACGATAAAAAAGCCGCCGAAATTCTGCTTGAGATTTTAAAAGAGGGACTCCGAGAGATAGAAGAGGAGATCAAAGAGGGAAAGTATAACGACTACTAAATTATCTACATAATCTTTACCGCTTTTTTAATTTATAAAAAAAGTTTTTATTAAGAGTAATAGTCTTATAATTTGGATAAATCCAAATTATAAAGGCTCTCTTATGAACGTCAGCAAAGTGATTTCGGGCTTCTTCATCATTCTCGCGATGACCATCAATTTCGGCTTTTTTTACGGAGATCCGAGAGTTTTGATAGATCATAGCAAATACGAACTGTTTGCGGCTATAGTTATAAATCTGATAGCCACGATCTTAAAACTCGGAGATAAAACGCAAATAGGCTCCGTTTTGCTCGCTACGAGTCTCGTTGCGGACATTCAACTGATAGCCTCCGCTTCCGTATGGGCTTTGGGACTTTACGGAATAGGGCACATAGACGAAGAGATGACGATCGCGATAGTATCCCTATCGGGCGGAGCTCTTTTGGCTAACATAACCTCGGTCGTTTTATTCGTGGGCGAAACATTAAAATCCAAAAGATAGAAGATGGAAAACTACTCTCTTTGGATCATCATAAAGAGGATGAGAATTCCTCTGCTCGTGTTAATAATAGCCTTTGCGATATCCATTACGGGATTGACGCTGATAGAGGGAATGGACGACAAAGGCAATCCGTATCGGATGAACTTCTTCGACGCTTTCTATTTCGTAAGCTATATGGCTTCTACGATCGGTTTCGGAGAAGCGCCCTACACTTTCACCTATCCCCAAAGACTTTGGGTCTCTTTTTGTATCTATTTGACGGTTATAGGATGGTTTTACGGCATAGGAACGATAGTGGCTCTCATTCAGGATAAAACTTTGATAGAGGAACTCGTAAGAGCCGCTTTTAAAAAAAGCATAAAAAACATAAGCGGCAAATACGTTTTGGTGCTCGGCTACAATAACGTAACGAAAGAGATAATAGAGAGATTAAACGGTCAAGAACATCGAATAGTCGTTATAGATAAGGAGGAAAACAAAATAAACGCACTGGACTTAGAGGGACATCACCCCTCCATCCCGACTCTAAAAGGCGACGTAACGCAGATAGAGACTTTGAAATTCGCCGGAATAGAAAGCGAAAAATGCGGATGGGTAGTCTCTCTTTTGGACGACGAAACGAAAAACGTCAAAATAGCGTTAATGTGCAAAATATTAAATCCGAAAGTATCTATGATAGTAAAAGCCACGAACGAAGAGTATGTGGAATATCTTGCGAATATGGGAGTTAAAAACATAATCAATCCTTTCAAAATAATCTCCAAAAGAATATATTTAGCCCACACCTCTCCCCATCTTTGGATGCTTGAGAGATGGGTTTTCACCGGCAAACTAAATCTAAACGACAAAAACCTAAAACCTTTCCCGAAAGGAAAATACATAATATGCAGTTCCGGAAGAATGGGAGAAGCGATAAAAGAGGGACTTGAAAAAGCCGCCGTCCCCTACACCCTGCTTACCGTTAAAACATCCAAAAACGGAGTCTTCGGAGATAAAGAAGATATGGAGTTTTTGGAAAAAAGCGGCATCAAAGAGGCTTCCGCCATAATAGCGGCGACTAAAAACGATTTTATAAACCTTATGATACTAAAAACCGCAAAAAAGCTAAACCCCTCCATTTTTACGATAGCGAGAGAAAACACTTTGGACGATATAAGCATATTCGAAGCGGCGGAGATAGATAGAAACTATATTTTGGAAGAGGTTTTGATAGAAAAAACCTACAATTTCATAGCCAAACCGTTAGCAAATCTCTTCGTTCAAAAAATGATGAAAGAGAGCGAGGAGTGGGGAGAGGCGCTCTTTAACAAACTTTTGGAGACGGTGGGAGAAAACCCGCAGCTTTTCGAACTCAAGATAGACAAAAATCACGCTTTCGCGCTTACAAACTATCTAAGAGAGGGAAAACCGGTAAGATACGAAGTTTTGCTAAGAGACAGAGCCGATTGGAAAGAGAGAGCCAAAATCGTAATTCTCCTCTTAAAACGAAAAGAGAAAGTCATCCTCAAACCCAATCCCTTAAGAGAGATAAAAGAAGGAGACGAAATACTCATAGCGGCGACAAAAGAGAGTTTTAACGATCTCGAATACATAGTGGAAAACTTTTACGAATTTCACTACGTCCTAAACGGCAAAGAGAAATTAATAAGCGTATTTAAATACCTCTATTCCGAAAAAGCCGCCTAATTTGCAGCTTTTTTATACTCTTTCAACTTTTTTAAAAAAACATCCGCCTTAGCGGCTCCGACCAAAGCCCTTTTATAAGGTTTTAACTCGGCGTTTACAAAAAAGAAAGTCGGCGTTCCGAACGCCTTTAGACGGAGTTTTTCGGCTTCTTTCAAAGAGATCTTCACCGGAACGAAAAAATTTTCCACATATTCCGCAACTCTCTCGTCTTCGAAAACAACATCCTCCATATATCCGCAAACGCCGCAATCTTTAGA
>CAZPVZ010000112.1:0-2751 GCA_964590185.1 uncultured Campylobacterales bacterium | reverse complement strand
ATCATTATATCTTCGGTTAAAGGTTGGAAATGGACTATCGCATCAAGTCTGTTTCTAAATTCCGGCGCAAAGAAATCTTTTATGGCGCTGTCGGTTTTGTAGCTCGTATCTTTCGTAAAGCCCATTTGATTTCCGTTTTTTGTTCCGAGATTCGAGGTCATAATGAGTATGACGTTTCTAAAATCGGTTTTATTTCCGTTATTGTCCGTTAAAGTCGCATTGTCCATAATCTGGAGCAACACGTTTAAAAGATCCGGATGGGCTTTCTCTATCTCGTCCAAAAGCAATACCGTATAAGGATGTTTTTTGATGGCTTTTGTGAGCTGTCCGCCCTCTTCGAAACCCACGTATCCCGGAGGCGCTCCTATGAGTCTGCTTACGGTATGTTTTTCCATATATTCGCTCATATCGAATCTCTCGAAATGGACTCCGAGCTCTTTTGCAAGCTGTTTGGCCACTTCCGTTTTACCCACGCCGGTAGGTCCGGCAAATAGGAAAGAACCGATAGGAGCGTTGGGGTTTCCAAGACCGGCTCTTGCTCTTTTTATGGCAGTAGCCAGCTCTTCGATCGCTCTATCTTGACCGAAAACTTTGGCTTTTAGATTTTTTTCGAGATTTCTTAGTATCTCCCTGTCGTCGGTGCTTACCTGTTTGGAAGGGATATTGGCCATTTTCGCCAAAACTTCCTCTATCTCCTCTTTGTCTATCACTCTGTTTTCTTTTTCGCTTAGGTGATAGGAGGCTCCCACTTCGTCAACGAGATCTATCGCCGAATCGGGCAGAAAGCGGTCGTTTATATATTTTTTCGCAAGTTCGACCGAACTTCTTAAAGCTTCGGGAGTGTATGTGACTTTGTGATGTTTTTCGTATTTGTCTTTTAATCCTTCCAAGATTTTGTAAGTATCCTCGATGCTCGGTTCGTCTATGTCTATTTTCGCAAATCTTCTGCTTAGGGCTCTGTCTTTTTCGAAAAAGTTTCTAAATTCGTTATATGTAGTCGCTCCTATGCATTTTATCTTTCCGCTTGCGAGAGCCGGTTTCAAAAGATTCGAAAGATCCATAGAACCTCCGCTTGTAGCACCCGCTCCGACTATCGTGTGGATTTCGTCTATAAAAAGTATGGCGTTGTCTATCTCTTCAAGCTCTTTCAAGAGCCCTTTCAATCTCTTTTCGAAATCTCCTCTGTATTTGGTTCCGGAAAGCATTGATCCCAGATCGAGCGCGAATAAGGAGGCGTCTTCCAAAATGGCCGGAACCTCTTTTTTGTATATCTTAAGAGCAAGTCCTTCCACTATCGCGGTTTTTCCGACTCCCGGCTCGCCGACTAAGATAGGATTGTTTTTCTTTCTCCTGCATAGGATCTGCATCATTCTGTTTAATTCTTTCTCTCTTCCTATCAAAGGATCTATTTTTCCCTCTTCGGCGAGTTTGATAAGGTCTACGCTGAAGTTCGCTAACTCTCCGTCCTCTTTTATTTTCCTTCTTCTTCTGTCCCTCTCTTCGGTAATTATTTCTATGATTTTAAATTTCGTAACTCCCTGCTGTTTGAGAAGATATACGCTATAAGACCTCTCCTCTTCGTACAGAGCGACTAAGAGATCTTCTACGTTAGCCTCTTTCTTGTCCGCTCCTTTTACGTGCGTTATCATGGAATCGATAACTCTTGAAAGAGCTATCGTTTCAAACGGACTATGCGCTATATCTTCCGGCAGAGGCTTGAAGACGGAGTTTAGATGAGATTTGACCCTCTCTCTCAAAAAGTCTATGTTGGCTCCGCATTTTTTTAATATTTTTTGAATATGCTCGTTTTGGAGCAATACGAAAAATACGTGTTCTATCGTTATGTATTCGTGTCTGTTCTCTTTAGCGTACATTAGCGCTTCGTTTAAAATAGAATTAAGTTCTTTGTTCAACATTATGCCTTCTCCATTCTTGCTCTTAAAGGATATTCGTTTTCTCGGGCTTTTTTCCTAACCTGCTCGACTTTCGTCTCCGCAATTTCGTAAGTATAAACGCCGCATACCCCTTCTCCCTCACGATGGATTTTAAGCATCGTGTTTATCGCCTTCTCTATCGGGTGGTGAAAGATGGTTACCAAAATCTCCACCACGAAATCCATCGAGGTGTAGTCGTCGTTTAACAGTATGACTTTGTACAGCTCCGGCTCTTTGAGTTCTTCTTGGGAATCGGTATCCGTTTTATACTCGTTCGATACTCCCAACTTTTCTATCCTTTCCTAAGGTTTTGTTCGTGAGAACAAATCCTTACTTAATATTTATTATAACTTCGTTTCGAAAAAAAATCTACCCATTCGGGCAAAAATCGCTTTTTTTAGTAAAAAAAACTTTCTCTTTTGTATTTTGGTAATACTAATAATATATTATAATATAAATTTTAATCAAGGGAGTCAAGATGTTAAAAAATATCTTTATTACCGCTACGAATACGGAAGTCGGAAAAACCTATGCGGCCGTAAAATTGATAAAATTTTTGTCGCAAACCGGTATGAGAGTAGGCGTTTTCAAACCTATCGAAACCGGAGTTTCCGATATTCCTTCGGACGGTTCGCTGCTTTTGAAACACTGCTCTTTATATAACCGTAATTTTACGAAAATTTCAATAGATACGGTAGTGCCTTACCGATTTTCTCTTCCTGCGGCTCCTTTTGTTGCGAAAGGTAAAACTTCCGTAAAAATGGAGAAAATTTTAAAGGCTTATAAAAAGATTTCTGAAATTTCGGATGTAGTTTTG
>CAZPVZ010000111.1:0-4519 GCA_964590185.1 uncultured Campylobacterales bacterium | reverse complement strand
TATAAGTCCTCTTTTTAACGGATCTATCGGTGATTTTACGATCGCTTCCTTCTCTTTTGTTTTTATCTCTCCCAAAGAGTCTATCGGATTTCCGAAAGGATCTATAACCCTTCCCAAAAGCTCTTTTCCGACCGGAATTTTGAGTCCTTGATTGTTAAGATATACTCTATCTCCCGGCTTCAATCCCTCCACGAAACCGAACGGAGAGAGAAAGCAGGACTCTTTTGCGACTTTCGTTACCATCGCAAACTCTTCTCTTTCGCTCGAGACGATTTTAACCACGTCTCCTACGCTCGCTCTTAATCCTTCCACCTCTATAACGAAGCTTTGTATCTCTTTTACGGTTCCGAAAAACGGGGATAAAGAGGCGTTTTTTAAGTTTTTGATCTCTTTTAACATCAGAATCTAACGAAATGGTGGGAGTTTATGATATTGAAAAATTCGTTTCTCGTTTTTTCCTGCAAAAACATTCCTCTGAGGGCGGAGGTTGTGGTTGTGGAGTTGACTTTTTGAACTCCCCTCATCTCCATGCACATGTGTCTTGCCTGTACGACGACTCCCACTCCTTTGGGATTGATAACTTCCGTTAAGGCGTCCGCTATCTGTTCGGTCATCTGCTCTTGTATCTGAAGTCTTCTTGCAAAAACTTCCACCATTCTCGGAATTTTCGAAAGTCCGACGACTTTTCCGTTGGGTATGTAGGCTATGTGAGCTCTCCCTATAATCGGAAGAAGATGATGCTCGCACATGGAGTAAAACTCTATGTCTCTTACGATTACCATTTCGTCGTTACTACTTTCAAAGAGCGCTTCGTTTAAAACCTCTTTCGGGTCTTTTTCGTATCCTGAAGTTAAAAATTTAAAAGCTTTATAAACTCTTGCGGGAGTTTTTAAAAGTCCCTCTCTGTTTACGTCCTCTCCTATTATGGTAAGCATCTCTTTTACGGCGTTTTCGAATCTCTCTTGTTCGTTCATCTTTTTCTCCGCTAAATCGTTGATTTTTAGAGAGTAAAATAGCAATTTTTTGCTTATTTATCTCTTTAAGAAGTGTAAGTTAATATTTTTGATAGGTTAAAGAAATTTTAATAGAATTTTTTGTAGGATTGCATTATATCTTATAAATAATTATAGTCTGTTAATTTAAGTCTAATAAAAGGATGTGAAGAATGGGGTCTCTTTTGTTAAAATTTATTTTAATAATAATCTTCTTTTATAACTTAAATTCGCTTTTCGCAAGCGAAATTTTACTGATAAAATATGACAAACTAACCAACTCTTCGGGCGATAGCATAGGAAATACCGCCGGTTATGATTTGACGAAATTAAATTATGATTATAAAGAACCTATAAAGATAGACAAGCTTTTGAAAAATTACCCCAATCTTTCGATAAATATCGCCGATAAAAGCACCTGGAGCGGAGGGGCGGACAAAAACTCTCCGTTGTATCGAAACGGTTTTTGGAGCGACAATAAGAAAAACAATCGTCTTTTGGCATATTACAGCGATGTGATTCTCAGCAGAGGGACGACTTTGAAATTCGTTTTGGAGTGCGGAGAGATAAAAGTTCCTTCTTCGGGAGCGGTTGAGCTTTACGCTTACGACAACAACGTAAATAGGTGGATAAAAGTCGGATTCTTAATCGATTTCAAAACGGTTTATAACTATTCCAACAAAGGATATACCTTTTTGAGATTCAGTATAAACTCCACGAGCGAAAGGGGAGGGGATCACAGATTTACTTTAGCCGACGGTTCGATAGAAAACGAAGACGATTCCGACGGACATCTGCCGGCTAAAACTCTTTTGGCTTTTGCGAGCAAAGTCGATTCCAACGGGAACATCTCCGAGCTTGAGATTTTGCCCAAAAGATTTACAAAATGCGAATGTCTTTGCGATATGAAGATAGATATGACTGAGGCGATAGACGGTCCGAATAGCTCTTTGCAGGCTCCTTTAAGAGGTGTCAAACCTATCTCCCTGCTTACTTTCTCCGACGGCTGGAAGGCTAAAATTACGCATTTTGAAAACGGAAAAAGAATCTACTCTCCGGCAAGCTCTTTGATAGACATATCGGAGAATGTGGAAAGAAGAAGATTCGTTCCGGAGGGAAACGACACCTCTTTTTTAAACGACACTTATACTTTAAGAAGCGTTTTTGCGATTCATCTCGAAAATGAGGCGGAATACGGGATCGATATAAACTCGGTAAACGATCTTTTTAAGATAAGATTGAAAAAAGATAGCTACTGCGCCGTTAGAAGCGTTTCCTTTTATACTCTAAACGATAGCGGACGATTCGTCAAAAGAGAGATGTATAAAGATGGCGAGGGGTTTTATTTCAAAAGCGATTTTAAGAATTTTCCTTTTCAGATAAACAATCAAACCAACGATCAAAACAGAGTCGTAATAGAAGTTGACGGAGCGCATACGATATGTCAGGGCGTATGGAGGGTCGATTTTAGTATCTATCCCACCAAGATAAACAATAGGGAGCTGAAGCTTTTGGAAGATGAAAACGGCGCCGATTGGAGAGTGGACGGTATGAAATTTATAGTTCCTTATCTAAATACCGATCCGAATTTCGGTACTTTTTTGGTCGTAACCAACAAAAGCGACAAATCCGTTAACGTTTATATGGATGTTGTGGGAGACGGAGGAAGAAACGAGGGAGTCGCGAATTTAAGCAGATATATAAATATCAAACTCTCCGACATTCCCAGAAGAAGCACGAGAATATATTTCCCGAACGATTTTAAAGAGGCTATTTTGAAAAAGTATCCCTCCTTTAAAGCGTATCGCTATTTTGCGAGTTTTATAGTCACCGCAAACGAAAACGATATCGAAGCCGCCGCGTTTCAGCAGGACGGGAACAGCGGAAAACGCTCCGTTTCGGTTTTGACGGAGTCTTTGCATATGGAAAACGGAAAGTGGAAAGGGCATCTGTTTCATCAGTAAAAATCTTTTGCCGATATTTATTTAAACTTTTTAGGAGGGGAGATGAGCGATATATATAGGTATGAAAGAAGAAGGCCTTCCGTTTTCAAACCGTTGTTTTACTTTTTCCTACAACTTGTCATAATCGCCGAAGCGGTTTTCGTTTTGAAAGTATATCTTGATATGGAGAGTTTGGGGGCCGTTGAGATTTCCATTATAGTCTCTTTGATTCTGTTTCTTTTTGTCAGGACTATAAAAGTTATAAATAGGCAAAAAAAGAGTTCTTTTGATATAATGAAACAAAAAGTTTAAAGGCTTTTTGTTGCGAAAAACTCTTTGCGGTATGGACGAGGCCGGCAGAGGAGCTCTTGCCGGGCCTTTGGCGGTTGCCGGGGTGATACTTCATAATGATATAAAAGGGCTTGACGATTCTAAGAAACTCTCTCCGAAGAAAAGAGAGGAGCTTTTTGAGATTATAAAAGAAAATTCTTCATATAAAATAGTGTTTACCGATAACGAGACGATTGATAAGATAGGTCTTAGCGAGGCCATAAAAAGGTCGGTAAAGGAGATTCAAAAGACTTTGAAAGCAGATATCTATATCATGGACGGCAAAACCGCTTTCGGATTGGAGAACGTAAAAGCCGTCGTTAGGGCCGACTCTCTTGTCAAAGAGGTTAGTGCCGCTAGTATTTTGGCTAAAGTGGCGAGAGATAGAATCATGAACGATTTGGATAGGGAATATCCTCTTTATAAATTTAAAAATCACAAGGGTTACGGGACTAAAGAGCATGTGGAACTTATTAAAAAATACGGTATGAGCGAAGTTCATAGAAAAAGTTTTCGCGTAAAATCTCTTAGGTATCCCTCTTTGCCGTTATGAAAAAATTGTTGATTTTAATTCTCTTTTCCGTCTCTTTGACCGCCATTGATTTTAACTTCAAGAATTTCGTAAAATCGAACGGACAGATTAAAATAGAGGAGTATTTAAAGGATATCGATTATTTGATAAACGAATTTAGGGAGAAATTGAACAAAAGAAATCCTTTCGGATACGATAAAAAATCCGCTTCCTTGATAAAAGAGGCTTTATTGGGGCATAAAAAGATCGTTTTGAGATCCTCCTTGGGCAACAGCGTGGATATTTTAAGATACGCTCTCGATAGGGAACACGATATAAGATACAGAAACGATTATCTTATTATCGGGCTTTATAATATGATATACGAAGCTTTCGAAAGAGATAAATTCAAATTTACAGCTCTATCTTACGACGTGGAGAGACTGAATAAGCTTTATAGAAATCTTCAAGTGCTTTTTTGGAGAATCAACACTTATAAGGATAGACGGGGAAATTATCTTTTTGTAACTTGGCAAAATGAGTGGCAGCTTGATTTGCAAAAGAGGTTAAGCGAGGGAGAGAGTTTTAAAAAAGCCCTCTCCTCTTTGGATCGAAAAGAGCTTTTTAAACCTTGCAATATGAGTTTTTCGATGATTTATGCGAAGATTTTGTATATCGTCGGAAAAATCATAAAACAAAGCGGAGGAGAACCCGCCGAAATAGGGGTTAATGTGGTAAAAAGC
>CAZPVZ010000110.1:0-5551 GCA_964590185.1 uncultured Campylobacterales bacterium | reverse complement strand
TATTGGTTGCTTACGTAACTAAAGATTACGAGAACGACAATATGGATATGGATCTATTCAGGGTTGTTGCAAGATATAACTTCTAATAGCCTGATAGCTTATCTTTTTACGAGAGGAGTTTTCCTCTCGTAATTTCATTCTTCTTTTATAATTTTGTTTATACTTTCTTTGTTACTTCTTATAAAAAGGTTTTATTATGTTCAAAAAATCCGTTATTTTGTCGGCTTTTGTTTTTTGCTCCCTTTTTGCGGCTGAAGTTGTTATTATGCCGGACGGGAAAAGCGTTATTTTAAATAAAGACGGCTCTTGGGAAGAGGTTACTTTGGCTAAGATGGGAGATAAAACCGTAGCTTTGAAAAAAGACGGAACTTGGGTTGTTGTCGATAAAGAAGTAGCCACTTTAAAACCGAAAATCAAAAGAGAGACTTTAGAAGTTAAAGACGAGAAAAAAGATGAGTCTAAAAACGATTTGGAAGGTTTTGCCGGCAATATCTTGGGTTCTTGGAAAAGTGTGGATGGAAATAGAGAATATGTTTTTACAAAAGATCATAAACTGAAAATAGTTAAAGATGATGATATTATAGAGGATGAATTTACGATAGTAAGCGCTGATGAAAAAAATAGAATTGTTAGAGTGGGAATAGGAAAAAGATTTAAAATGGGACCTTTTTCTATGGGAGGTAAAATTATCAAGTTTAGATTATCACCCGATTTAAATACTTTGTATGATTTAAGCGAATTGGAAGAGAATTATAAAGAGATAAAGTTGGAAAAAGTCAAGTAAATTATGAATCTCGACTTTTGTCCATCTCTTTCTCAAGTTCTTTTATAAGCTCGTGTTGTCTCATAGCAATATATGAAGAGAGTTTTGATTTTTGGACGGTATTTGGGATTATATTGAAAACGACCTGATTTCCGAGGATTTTATATATTTTGCCTTTTACGACTATTATGCTCTCTTTTTTTCCTATCGGAAGGGAAAATTTTAAATCGAATTCTATGTTTTCTATGTTTATGGAGCTAATTTTTTCAAGTTTTGCAAGTTGGGTTGCCATCAAAATGGAATTGATGGAGAGATCTACTATAATTCCTTCAAAAAGGTGTCTTTGAGCATAACTTACGTGAACGATAATCGTTTTGTGAGGTTTAACTCTGATATCCTCTCTATCTACCGGAGAACTGTCCAAAAATTCCAGATTATAAAGATATAAAAGAGAATCTGAAAAATCTATTTTGAAAATATCGGCTTTTAAAATATCCGGTAAAAGATTATGTTCCAAATAGATAGACTTCTCTTTTTTATAAAAAGATAATTTTTGTGGGTCTATTTTAATTTTCAAAAAATCTTTTTGAAAGTTTTTAATTATTGCTTTTTCTATCAGCGGTATGTTTTTAAAAAAATTATGCAATTTGATATGAGGATCTTTTTTAAAGATATTTGAAAGAAGGGAAGTTTTATCTTTCTCCGCTAGGAAATCGAAATCCCTAGTTCCGTAGTAAATCTCTTCATTTTTGGAATTTTTCAATAGCAAAAAATATCTGTCCAATCTTTCAAGCAGAGAAAAGAGAGTGTCTTCATAATCTACCGATGTAAGGGAGATTCTGCTTATTTTTGTGGAGTATTTGATTTTCAAGCTGAAAATCAGTTTTTTCATCATTTTAACGGCGGTATGGATGCGCACGTTTTTTAAAAAAAGTATATAAGTGTTATCTTTATCGGTTAATATGGGACTATAATCTATAAAAGCGTGAATGAAAGCTATAATATCTTTAAACTTTTCGGAATCTTCGTCCGCTTTATATTCTATTCTCGCTATGCAAAGCGGGATGGAGTGCTCTTTTGCAAATACCATTTGCGCTTCTATGATCGCTTCGTTTACAAGTTCCGTTACAGGGTTGCTCATATCTCTTCTCTTTAGATAAAATTTGATTGTTTTTATCTATTTCGGAATTTTTGTAGAAAACTTTAATTTTTAAGGTTTTATCCAATCTATGAGATTATGCATAACTCCGATGATTGAGGGGGAGACGTTTTTGATTTTTTTATTAACTGCGGTTATGGAGTTTGGAATATACAAAAAGAGATAGGGATTGTCCTCTACGATAAGTTTGAAAATCTCTTTGTAAATGCGGGAGAGTTTCTCTCTGTCTATCGTTTTTTCCGCTTCTTTTATGAGTTTATCCACCTTTTCGTTGTGGTAATGGATGAAATTGAATCCTCCCTTTTTATCGCTCTCTCCGTGCCATATGCTGTAAGCGTCCGGCATAAGTCCCAAACTCCAGCCCAAAACTATCGCTTCGAATTTTCTCGGGGCTATTACGGTGTTTAAAAACGCCTGCCACTCCATAGCCCTTATTTTTACTTTCACTCCTATGTCTTTAAGCTGATGTTGGATGATTTGAACGGCATACATTCTAACGGAGTTGTTGGAGTTTGTTACTATCTCGAATTCAAGAGGGTGCTTTTCGTCGTATCCAGCCTCTTTTAAGAGTTCTTTGGCTTTTTTTACGTCTCTTTTCGGAGCTTTTACCTTTTCGTTGAAAGCGAAAGTTCCCGGCATAAACGGTCCCGTGCAAACTCTTCCGTGTCCGAAAAACAAGATATCTACGAGTTCTTGTCTGTCTATTCCCAAACTTAAAGCTTTTCTGACTCTCGGATCTTTGAATTTCGGATTTTTGAGATTAAATCCCAAATATGTGTAGCTATGAGAGATCATTTCGTAAATGTTATAGTAGTTTTTAAAATCTTTATCTATTTGTCTCTCAAGCTGCAGTGGAGAGAGCCCTCCCACATCGAGTTTGTGGGATTTTAGCATTAGAAATTCGGTTGCCGGGTCGGGGATGAAGTGGTAAACGATTTTATCTATGTTCGGTTTGTGTATGAAATAGTTTTCGTTTGCGTTTAAAACTATATCCTTTGAGATTTCAAATCCTTTAAGTTTATAGGGTCCCGTTCCTATCGGGTGCTGATTGAAGGAGCTCGTCATCAGATCTTTTTCTTTTTTTAAGATGTGTTCGGGCAAAATCCCCGTCATCCAAGTTTCCAAAGCTTTGAAGTAGGGCTCTTTGTATTTGACTTCGACGGTGTAGTCGTCCAAAGCTTTTACGCTTTTTACGTATCGAAATTCGCTTGCGTAGGGAGTGAAGATCTTCGGAGATATGATGGTTTTATAGGTAAAAACGACGTCTTTTGCGCTAAATGGAACTCCGTCGTGCCATTTTATGTCTTTTCTCAAGTGAAAAATTAAAGTGGTGTCGTCTAAAAACTCGTAACTTTCCGCCAGTTCGTTTTTTATTTTTCCGTCTTTGTCGTAGGTGATTAGAGAGTTAAATACCCAGCCGGCTATCGTTCCGCTCGCGCTGTCGGTTGCCAAAATCGGATTTATTCTGCTCGGATTTGCCGATATGGATAGATGCAAAGTGGAGCTAAAGAGCAGTTTAGCGGCGATTAACAACGATAACGCGACTTTTTTCATGATTTTTTAAAACTCCTCTTTGAATTTGTATTTGTGCTCTCTTAAAATCCTTCTTATGCTCTCTTGATGCTCTTTTCCCTTCGTTTCGAGAGCCATCGTTACGTTTGCGTCTCCGTAAGATAGGGTGGTGGATGTTCTGTCGTATCCTATATGGGTGATGTTTGCGTGTTCTTTCGTTAAAAGATCCGTAAGCTTCATCAAACTTCCGGGTTTGTCCACGAGAGTTACCAAAAGTTTCATTTTTCTGTACGATTTGATAAGACCTTTTTCGATGATTACCGATAGCATCTGAACGTCTATGTTTCCTCCGCTTAAAACTATGCCTATTTTGCTTCCTTTTTTATAATCTATTTTATCGTGAAGTATCGCCGCCACTCCTACGGCTCCTCCTCCCTCCACGACGAGTTTTTGTTTTTCTAAAAGAAACAAAATGGCGTTTGCTATCTCTTCGTCGTCCACCTTTACGATATCGTCAACCACTTCCAAAATGTAGTTTAGGTTTAGCTCGCAGACGTCTCTTACGGCTATACCGTCGGCTATCGTTCTAACTTCCGTCGAATCTATCGCCTTTTTCGCTTTGAAGGACTCATACATAGCCGGAGCTCCCGCCGCTACGACTCCTATCACTTTTATCTCGGGATCGAGCTGTTTTATGGCGGATCCTATGCCGCTTATGAGTCCGCCGCCTCCTATCGGGACTACGATCATATCGAGATCGTTTACCTCGTCAAGCATTTCGAGAGCTATCGTTCCCTGTCCCGCTATCACTTTGTCGTCCGCAAACGGATGGATGAAAGTGAGATTGTTTTTTTCGGCGTATTCTACCGCAAAAGAGTAAGCTTCGTCGTAATTGTCTCCGTGAAGGATTACTTCGGCTCCCATGTTTTTCGTGCTCGTTACTTTCAAAAGGGGCGTCGCTTCGGGCATTACGATCGTTGCCGGAATGTTGAAGGCTTTTGCGCTGTAAGCCACTCCTTGGGCGTGGTTGCCCGCGCTTGCGGCTATAACTCCTCTCTTTTTCTCTTCCTCGCTTAAAGAGGCTATTTTATTGTAGGCTCCTCTGATCTTATACGCTCCCGTTAATTGGAGGTTCTCTTTTTTAAGGTATATTTGAGCGTCTTTTTTGTTGCTTAAAAGCGGCGCGTAAGCAAAGGGCGTCTTTTCTACGACTTTGGATATCACTCTTTTTGCGTGAACTATTTCGCTAAGAGGTATCATGAGAGCGCCTTATGATCTACCATGGAACATCTGTTTTGAACGACTTTAAGTCCCATCCGTTTAGCTCTTTCCGCGGCTTTGTTGTTAACTATCCCTTTTTGCAGCCAAAGCACTTTAACGTCTCCTCTTTTCTCTATCGCGTCAACTATCGCATCCACCGCCGCCGGTTTTCTAAAGACGTCCACCATATCTATCTTCTCTTTTACTTCAAGAAGAGATCTGTAAACCTTCTCTCCCAAGATATACTCCTCTTTCGGATATATGGGAATGATTTTGTATCCTTGGGATTGAAGGTATTTTGCCACTTTGTAGCTGTCTTTCTCTTCTTTCGGAGACAGTCCCGGTATCGCTATGGTTTTTACGGATTTGAATATCTCTTTTATCTCTTCGAGATTTTCGTTAACGGTAGGAAATTCGCATTCCATTACAGTTCCTCCCAACTTTTTTTTGAAAGTATAACATTTTAACCATAAAAATATTTTTTGTTTAAACGATATGGTAAAAAAGGACTATTTTTAAAATATTTTATTATAAGAAAAAATTATTTATCTCGATTTAAAAAAAAAGCTTTGATTAAGTTATAATTAAGCATTTTTGTAATACGATTAATTATTATATTTTGTTACACAAGGAGCCGTAATGAAAAAGTATATTATTCCCTTGTTGTTGGGAATTTCTTTCGTGTCAGCATCCGCTTCGGAAGCGGAATTAAAAGCCGAAATAGAAGAGCTTAAAAAACAGGTTGCCGAACTTAAAAAAGCTCAAAAGAAGATAAATATAAAATCTTTAAAAAGGCAGATTAGGGAGATAAAAGCTCACGATGCCGGGGACAATATTAAGTGGAAGGTTGACTTTAG
>CAZPVZ010000109.1:0-7640 GCA_964590185.1 uncultured Campylobacterales bacterium | reverse complement strand
TTTCGTATTCGCTTTCGAAAAGGTTTTGGTTAACTTTTATCTCTTTGTCGGTATCTACCTCTTTTACGATGTTTGCGACTCTTTTGAAAGTCGTAAAAACCTCTTTGAAGCCTTCGCTTTGCGTTATCTCTTTTAGGGCTTTTATCTTTTTGTCGATCTCTACGATGTCTCTCTCTCCGCTTTCCAAAACGGCGGTTATTATGGATGGATTTGCGTCGAAGAACTGATAAAATCTCTCTTTAAAGAACTCTTCGAGTTTTGAGGTGTCGAACTCTTTGTAGTTTGAAGCGAACTCCTTCCAGATATTTTTTATATCGAACGGAAATCCTCTATCCAATACGATTTTTACGATTCCTATCGCCGCTCTTCTTAACGCGAACGGATCTTTCGTTCCGCTGGGAATCTTTCCGATGCTAAAGAGCGCCATAAGAGAGTCGATTTTGTTCGAAAGCGCTACGATCGAGCTGAAATGGGAGGAGGGCAGAGCGCTATCCTCTCCGCTTGGGAGATATTGCTCTTTCAAAGATAGCGCCAAAAAGGGATCTTCTTTCGCCGCCTTTGCGTAGTAGTATCCCATAACGCCTTGAAGCTCCGTAAACTCGTAAACCATTTCCGTCAAAAGATCGGCTTTCGAGAGCATAACGGTTCTTTTTAGAAGTTCGCAAAGTTCTTTTTCCTCTTTATCTTCCCTCTCTTTTAGAAGATACTCTTTGTATTTTTCAAAAAGGGAGCAGGCTATCTCTTTTTCTCTCAGCTCCTTATCGTAAAGAGTTCCGAGTTTGTCCAAAAATACGATGTTTTTGAGACCTTCGTAAGACAATCCCCTCTTAAGGTCGTTTTCGTAGAAAAATAGGGCGTCGCTCAGTCTCGCTCTCAATACCTTTTCGTTTCCCGCCACTATTTTGCCGAAATCTTTGCAAACCGCGTTCGAGACGACTACGAAGGCGTTTGTCAACTTTCCGTCCTTAAAAACGGGAAAGTATCTTTGATGCTCTTTCATTGAAGTTACGATAACTTCAGGAGGGAGTTTCAAAAACTCCTCGTCGAATTTTCCTATCAAAGCGGTCGGATATTCCGTTATCGCGACTACTTCGTTCAATAGATTTTCGTCCCTTTCTATTTCGAATCCGTTTTTTTTCTCTATCTCGTCGAACTCTTTTAGGATTTTCTTTTTTCTTTCGTCCTGATATAAAATTACGCCGTTTTTGTCTATCTTGCAAAAATAGTCTCCGGCGAAAGAGTAGGAGAAGGGATCGTAAGATATGCTTCTGTGAGGATACGAGATATTGTCGCTTTCCACTCCGTAGAGGGTGAATTTTATCGTTTCGTCTCCGAGCATCGCTCCTATCCATCTAATCGGGCGGATGAAACTGTCTTTTAGAGTTCCCCATCTCATCGATTTTCCGAAGTTTAGAGAGTGCAAGAAAAGATTTAGCATCTCCTCCATAAGCTCTTTGGAGGGTTTTCCCTTTATCTCTTTTTTGTAGTATAAAACCTCTCTGTTTCCCTTTTTAGCCCTTTTTATGTCTTTTATATCGACTCCGCACTTTTTGGCAAATCCCAAAGCCGCTTTAGTAGGCTCTCCGTCTTTGAAGGCTATCTCCACGGGAGCGCCGTAGAATTCTTCGAAACTGTCGGGCTGTTTTACCGGGAACTCTCTATGCCACAAAACGAGTCTTCTCGGAGTGTAAAAGAAGTCGAATTCGCATAGCAGGGAGTATTTTTCCAAAACGTCCGCCCACTTTTTTTCTATGTTCGGAAGCTCTTTTAAAAACGGGATTGCGGGAAGCTCCTCCACTCCCACTTCTATAAGCAAAGGTTTTACCATTAAAAGACCTTTTATGGATTTTTTGGGCGATTGTATCCTATCGGACGTTAAAAACGGATAAATTAAGAGGCGGAGTTTCGTTTAAGAGCCCTTTTTTACCGAAATGCCGGCGGCGACTATGCAAAATATCCCTATAACCGTCCAGATATCCGGTATCTTGTCTCCCAGCAAAACGCCGAAAAAAACGGCAAACGGAATGTTTATGTAGCTTACTATCGCCACTATCGAAGCGTTTGAGGAGCCGTAGGCTTTCGTCAAAAGCCATTGCGAAAGAGTCGCGGTTGCGGATAGGAGAAAAAGAAGAGTCCATACTTTAACTCCGCTTGGAGTAACGAAGGGAGATAGGATGAAAGAGAGGGATGGCGGAGAGTAGAAAGAGGCTACGGCGAAGAGAAAAAGGGGTGCGGCTATTCCCGTTATCATAAAAGAGAGAACTATCATCCGAGAATCGTAAATATCCTTGATTTTTGCTATCGTCGTATAAGCCGCAGCGGCTAAAAATCCTCCGATAAGTCCCAAAAGATGAGCAAGTCCCATCGATACTCCGAAAGGTTTGGTTATGAAAACGACTCCCGCAAATCCCACGAAAAGAGCGAAAACTTTTTTTAAAGAGAGTTTTTCTCCAAGAAGCGAAAACGAAAGAATGGCTACGAAAAGAGGAGAGGTTTTATTTAGCGTTATGGCTTCTCCCAAAGGGATTTTCGTAATCGTATAAAAAAAGAGCAAAAGAGCGCTAAATCCGAAAATCCCTCTCCAAATCAGCATCCAAGGTTTTCCGCCGGGAAGCGATGGGGGAGCGTGCTTTAGGGTAGCGAGTATGAAAAAAGCGCCGAAGAGATTTCTGAAAAAGACTATCTCCAAAGCGCTAAGATCCTCTCCCAACATCTTTGCCACCGCACCGTTTACGGCGGAGATGAGGGCGCTTAGGAACATAAAAAATACGCCTTTGTCTATTCCGTATATCAAGTTGAGCTCTCGTTTAAATTTTTTTGAGTTTTTTATACTCTTTGCACTCTTTTAAAAGCTCCTCTTCGCTCCCTTGACACACTATCTCTCCTTTTTTTAGAAAAAGGATTCTATCGCACGATTTTATCGTCGATAGGCGGTGGGCTATAATGAAAGTGATTCTGTTTTTTTTGAGATTTTCCAAAGATTGCGTTATCTTTTTCTCGCTCTCCTTATCCAAAGCGCTCGTGGCTTCGTCCAAAATCAATATTTTCGGGTTTTTGTAGATGGCTCTGGCTATGGCTATTCTCTGTCTCTGTCCTCCCGAGAGGTTGGCTCCGAACTCTTCTATTTTCGAATCTATCCCGTCTTTCATCTCTTTGACGAAATCCCAAGCGTTCGCCTCTTTCAGGGCTTTTATCACTCTTTCTCTATCGAATTTCTCTCCGTAGGATACGTTTTTGGCTATCGTGTCGTTAAAGATGTATATTCTTTGAGTTACGACGGAGATGTTTTCTCTTAGACTTTTTAGAGTGTAGTTTTTGATGTTTTCTCCGTTTATCAGTATCTCTCCTTCGCTCGGGTCGTAAAATCTTAGGATGAGATTTACAAGCGAGCTTTTTCCGCCTCCGCTATCTCCTATCAAGGCTATGCTTTCTCCCTTTTTGACTTTGAAACTTATTCCTTTTAAAGCCTCTTTGTCATCATATTTTAGTTTTACGTTTCTAAACTCTATGGTTTCCGCCTCTTTTAGCTTTTTCTCTCCCTCTTTTATTCGAGTTTTTTTGTCTATGAGGGAAAATATCCTCTCGGTAGCCGCTACCGCGTCTTGCATTTTGTTGTAAAGAGAGGAGATTCTTTTTATGGGGGTATAGAGCATAAACAAGGCGGCGGTGAAAGAGAAGAAACTTCCCACGCTCATCTTATCTTCTATAACTTCGTTTCCTCCGACGATTATTACGATTGCGACCGCCACCGCTCCGAGGGTTTCCATAAGGGGACTTACGAGTTCGTTGGTTTTTATCGCTTTTAGGTTGTAGGAGAAATATTTTTCGTTATCTTTTTTAAATCTCTCTATTTCGAACTCTTCCGCCGAGTTTGCCTTGATGATTTCTATATTGTTGAAAATCTCGCTTAGGCGGGAGGTTAGATCCGAGATTTTCTCTTGCGATTTGTGGGAGATTCTTTTCATCTTTTTTGCTAATTTGGATAGGGGATATAGTGCGAGAGGGAGTATCACGAGAGCGAAAAAGGAGAGTTTGGGATTTAGGTATATTACGTATCCTATCAAGGCGATTATGGTTAAAGCCTCTCTCGCCATTTCCGGAATCATACTCGATACGACGGCTCTAATTCTTTCTATGTCGTTTATGCTTCGGCTTATCAGCTCTCCGCTTCTGAATTTGTTAAAAAAGCTTATATCGAGAGAGAGGATGTTTTCAAGCATTCTGTTTCTGATTCTCTTTACTATATCTTGTCCTATAAAGGCGGTGTAATAAATCTGTATGAATTTACCGGCTCCTTTTAAAAAATATACCATAACGACCGCAAAAGGAAGGATGTAGAGAAGATGTTCGTTTTTCTCTATGAAAATCTTATCCATTACCGGTTTTATCAGATAAGCGGTCGCCGCGCTTCCGGCGGCGGCGAATATCATACCGACTATCGCTATCGAAAACTCTTTTATGTAGTCTTTAAAGTAGGGGGAGAATCGGTAAAAGAGATGTTTTAAATCTTTCATTCGCTCTTTTCCCAAAGAGTTCCGTTAGGAGTATCCATTATTTTTATCTCTTTTTTCAAAAGTTCCTCTCTTATGGAGTCCGCGAGAGCGAAGTTTTTCTCTTTTTTAGCTTCGCTTCTTTTTCTTATCATCTCCTCTATCCACTTTTTCTCCTCTTCCGATACGCCGTGCTGGAAATAGACGAAGGGATCTTGATATCCTATTCCCAAAACCTCCTCTACGAAGGATAGGTTTGCGGCTATTTCGTATTTTGCGGATTTGTTTTTCGGCTCTTTGTCCAAAATTTCGTTGGCTCTGTTTATCTCCTCGTCTAAAACCGCCAAAGCTTTGGAGATGTTTAGATCCTCTTTTAGGGCGTTTAGCATATCGGTTTTAAATTTTCCGTTTACCGCCGATTTTTTGGAACCGTAAACTCTCTTTTTGAGTCTGTATAGTTTATCAAGCCTTTTTTTGGAGGATAAGAGATCTTCTTCGTTGAAATTCAAATCGGCTCTGTAATGCGTAGATAAGAGATAATATCTCAAAACTTCTCCGTCGTAAACTTTCAAGGCGTCTTTTAGAAAGAAGCTGTTTCCCAAAGATTTGCTCATCTTTTCGCCGTTTATGTTTACGAAACCGTTGTGCATCCAATATTTTGCAAGTTTTTGATTGAACGCGCATCTCGTTTGAGCCGCTTCGTTTTCGTGGTGAGGGAAAAAAAGGTCCGCTCCCCCTCCGTGAATGTCTATCTGATATTCTCCTTCGTAGGCAAGATGCTTTTTTATCATCGCCGAACACTCTATGTGCCAGCCCGGGCGTCCTTTGCCAAACGGAGAATCGAAAGAGGGCTCTTTATCTTTTGCGAATTTCCATAAAGCGAAATCTTTCGGATCCTTTTTCGCTTCGTTCTCTTTTATCCTGCTTTGGGTCTCTTCCGTCTCTCTGTGCGTGAGGGTGAGGTATAGTTTATCTTTTCGGGTATCGAAATAGACTCCGTCGTTTTCTATCGTATAGGCGCAGCCGTTGGAGTCTATTTGGCGTATCATATTTACTATCTCCTCTATCGTTTCGGTAGCTTTCGGCTTTATATCGGGTTCCAAGACGTTTAGAGCCTTCATCTCCTCTTCGTATCTTTTTATGTAAAATAGCGTTATCTCTTGAAGGCTTTTTTTCGTCTCTTTCATTTTGTTGATGATTTTGTCGTCTATGTCGGTGTAGTTTCTGACGAAAGTTACCTTATAGCCCAAAGCCCTTAAAGTTCTGTTTAGCAGATCGAACGCCACCGCACTTCTTGCGTGTCCGAGATGGGCGTCGTCGTAAACGGTCGGTCCGCAGACGTAAATTTTTACGGCTTTATCTTTTATCGGAGAAAATTTAACTCTTTTTTTCAAAACGGAATCGAAAATTTCCATATTTATAAAAACCTTTATCGATTTTTTGCGTAGTATAGCAAAATTTATCTAAGTTTGGGAAAAGAGAAGGTCGGATAAAAGGGAGATAATCCCTTTTATCCTATCAATATCTTTCGAAGTAGGTCTTTGCGGTTACGTTGTAGCCTTCGGTAGTGGAGGTTCTTATGAGGTTCGAATAGTCGTAAGAGAGCAAGATCTTCGCATCGGCTTCTTCGCCCGGAGAGATCGCTTCGCTCCACATCTCTATCATATTATCGTATTGATCGTATTTGAAAAAGTGTTTCAGATCGATTTTTCCGTCGGGCTCTTCTCCCGGATTTTGGCTTTTGTCTATGTCTTGTTCTATCAAGTTGCCTTTAGAGTCGTAGATGTATGTCGTTACGGATTTGAGGTTTTGGGTAAAATCGGTCGTTATGTCTTTTACGACTCTTTTTTTCGAATCGAAAAAGTAGATCGTCTCTTCGTCTATAGTTCCGTCTCCGTTTTCGTCGGTCTGCTCTTTCGAGCCGTCTTCGGAATAGTATATGATCAGTTCGTATTTTCCGTCAACCGGGAAGTTGTCGTATTTTACGCTTTTTTCGTTGCCGTTTGGGTAATATTCGTAATAAGTTACGTCTATCAAACTCTTTTTGCCGAAAATGCTCGTATAGCTCTCCTCTTTTACCAAAAGTTTGTTTTCGTAGGTGTATATTTCTTCGCTTATCTCTTCGAACTCTCCGCTTTCTTGATTTTTCACTTTCGTAACCGCTTTCGTTACGCAGTTATTAGCGTCGTAAGTATATAGCTGGATGAGGTCTATCTCTCCGTCTCCGTCGGAATCCATCTCGTTTTTATAAGGTCTGGCTCTGTTGAAATTGTTCGGAGTTTCGCCCAAAACTTGCACGAAACATTCTTCGTTTCCGCCGCTTTGGGAGCCGCCGGAAGATTCTTCGTCTCCGATTTCGAGATATTTTTTCTCTATCGCTTTAAATTCCGGCATGGAAGCCATTTTTTCTATGATTTCGTTTCTGGATGCGCCTTGATCCAGCAAACCTTTCCAATAGTTAAATCCTCCCTGATCCGGGTCTCTATCGAACATCGTTTTATAGACTGCGGTTATGAATTCGTCGTTTGAGTGATTTTGAGAGAGGTACTCTTGGGAGTTGAAGAAAAATTTTACTATATCGACTCCCTTGGCTTTGCCGCTTTTTATCTGATTTACCCAAAAGTTCAAACCTCCCGGATCCGATTCCCTGTTTAGGATGATGTTGTAAAATCTGACCGTAAAGGCTTTGATTCCGTCGTCTCTGTTGTATGCGGTAACTCCGTATCTTTCGCAAACTTTTTTAAACTCGTCCGATAAAGCGAATCCGTAGAAAATGGATTCTCTCTTTTTGCCGGAGTTTTTCATTTGATCCAACCAGTAGTTGTATCCTCCCTGATCCGGGTCCCTATCGAAGAAGGTTTTGTAGGTTTTTCTCAAAAACTCTTCGTCGCTTACGTTCATTTTCTTAAATTCGTCGCTGTCGTAGAAAAATTTCGCAACCTGCGTCGCCGTCCAGCCTTCGTTTTTCATTTTGTTTTTCCAAGTGTCCAATCCTCCCTGATCCGCGGCTCTTCCCATTATGTTTTGATAAAGCCTCTCTATGAAAGCTTCAAGTTGCGCATCGTCCGCATTCGCTTTCGTGGGAGGAGAAACGGAGAGAACAACCAAAGATAACGCCAAAATAGCGAAAAGTTTTCGAACGCTTTTCAT
>CAZPVZ010000108.1:0-11794 GCA_964590185.1 uncultured Campylobacterales bacterium | reverse complement strand
CTCTTTCAGCCGTTTTAAAAACTCCTCTTTTAAAAATTTTTTCTCTTTTTCTCTCTTTTCCGTCTCTTCGACGATTTTTTCCAAAAGTTTGATTTTCAGTTCCTCGTCTCTCTCGGTTTTGGAAATTAGCTTTGTCAGCTCCTTTAGATTCGTTTTCTCTTCGAACTTTTTAGAAGTTTTTTCGATCTCTCTTTTTTTCAAGATCTCTTTGACTCTTTCCGCCTCCGTTTTTAAAGATAAAATCTCTTTTTCGTAAAAAGCCGTCTTTTTTCTTTTCTCCTCGATAATTTTTTCCGTTTCGTAGAGCTCTTTTGTCTCTTTCTCCACTCTTTCGTATTTCTCTCTCAAAGAGTTCAGTTTCTCCTCTATTTCGAGTAGGCTTTTTGGAAATTCCTCGCCGAGGTTTTCGTTTATCTCTTTTTCGATTCTTTCCAAAGAGTCCTTTTTGTTTTTTTCGTCGCTTTTTATTCTCTGCTCGTTTATTATAAGCTCGTTAAGTCTATCAAGGCTTTTTTTTAGCTCCTCTTTTTTCAAAGAGAGCTCCTTTTCGGTTTTCGAGAGGGAGGGGAGCTCTAAAGAGTTTACGAAAGGATGGTGCAAAGAGCCGCAAAGAGGACACGGTTCGCCCTCTTTCAGCTTAGCCCTCTCTTTCTCGTAATTTATTATTTTGTTTTCAAGCTCCATCCTCTTTTCTATCATTTTGAGGGCTTCTTCCGTAAACTTCTTCTTTTCTCTCTCCCTTTCGATAAGTTCTCGGTTTCGTTCGGCCTCCTTTTGCAAAAGCGTCAATTCGTTTTTTAGCTTCTCTCGCTCTTTTTTCAGATTTTCGAATCTTTTTGCCTTCTCTTTCAAACTTTTTAGTTTTTCTCTCTCTTTTACGATTTTCTCCTTCTCTTTCATAAGAGTTTGCAAATTCTTTTTAGATACGAGATTCGACAGCTTTTTAAGCTCCTCCCTTTCGCTTTTCAAAAGCGATTCGTATCTTTTCTCTTCTTTAAGTTTCTCTTTTAGCCGCTCGTTCGCTTCAAAAAGCATGCCTTTAAGTTTAGTCCGGATAAGATCAATCTCTCTTTTTAGCGTTTTTGCCGATTTTTCCGAATCTTTTAGGGATTTCTCCTTCTCTTTGAGTTTTTCGTAAATCGTTTTGTTCTCTCTTGCCAAGTAGGCTTTTTCCAAAAGAAGAAGGCGACTTTTCAAACTCTCTCGCTCTTTGGCAAGTTTTTCCTTTTGCGCCTCTTTTTCTTTAAGCGCCTCTCTTATCTCCCTTTCTCTCTTTAAAATCCTCTCCTTTCCTCTCAGTTTTTCTATCGTCGATTTTAAAAGAGTCGATTTTTCGCTCTTTTCTTTTAAAATTTTTTTATATCTCTCCTCTTCCTCCTTTTCTAATACGCTTAACGCTCGCATCTTCTCTTTCGCGATTTCGCACTCTTTTTGGAGCTCTTTTGTCTTTTCGAAAACTTTTACGGAGATTTCGGCGTAAATTTTGGTAGATGTCATCTTTTCCAAAAGTTCCGCTTTTTCGCTATCTTTTGCTTTTAAAAAGGCGTCGAAGTTTCCTTGGGCGAGCAAAACGGATCTTATGAATCTGTTAAAATCGAGTCCGGTTATCTCTTCGACTTTTTTGGGTACGAGAGAGAGGCCGGTTTCCAAAATCTCCCCGTCTTTTTTAAAAAGTTTCATTTTAGCCGGTCTTATTTTTCCGTTTGGTTTGAGATAGGCCCTATTTTGGGAAAAGGAGCTTATGTAGATCTCTCCATCGACTTCGAATTCGCATTCGCTAAGAGACTCTCCGGTATGTTTGCTCATAATCTCTTGCGAAGCGTTCTTAAGACGGGGAGTTTTGCCGAAAAGAGCCAATGTTACGGCGTCCAAAATTGTACTTTTGCCGGCTCCCGTAGGACCGGTTATGGCAAAAAGCCCCTCTTCTTCAAACTGCGTAAAATCTATCGTAAATTCACCTTTTAAAGAGTTTATGTTTTTAATCGTAACTTTATTGATCTTCATCTTCCTCTTTAAGTTCCGTTTCGTTTAATATTTTTAAAAACAAAGCTTCAAGTTCTCTTTTTTCCTCTTCGTCCGTATCTTGTTCGATTCTTTTTCGAAAAACCGCAAGAGGCGAGAGGTCCTCTATAAAAATGTTTTCGTTTTCGAAAGATAAAGAAGGCTCGTTTTCTCTTTCGCATTTTACCGCCAAAACCTCTATGTTTTTCTCTTTGGCCGCCTCTTTAATCTCTTCGTATATGAATTCTCCTTCGTTTTCTCCCTCCAAAACGATTTCGACCCAAGAGTTTTCCGGAATTTCTTTAAAAAGCGTCTCTTTTTCCAAAGAGGGCGTTTTCAAAGAGAATAGTTTTCTAAAAGCCGGAACCTCAATCTCCTTTACGGAGAGTTTCCCTTTTGATATCTCTACGGACAATACGGCTTTTTTAAAGCGGGATTCCTTAAAATTCAAAGGTATCGGAGAGCCGCAATAGGCTACGCTTTTTCCGAAAGACTGTTTTTTGTGAAAGTGTCCCAAAGCCGTATAATCGAATCTTTCTTTGAAAAAGTCGCTCTCTATCGAGGAGAGGTTTCCTATGTATATTTCCCGTTCGCTTCCGGAGCTTTCGCTTCCGGTTACGCTTAGGTGTCCCGTTGCCACGATCGGTCTGTTTCGGGCTATCTTCAAAGCCTTTCGGTATAGAAGATCGTAATACTCTTTTACGGCGTTTACGACTCTTTTCTCGTCCTCTTTCGCCGTTTTGTTTCGCAGCGCCTTTAATAAAAACTTCTCTCTCAAAAACGGGACCGCGATCAAAATCGCATCGTCAAATTCCAATATTTCGGCCTCTTTCGTTACGACTTTTACGTTAAAAAACGACAAGAGCTCTTTCGAGGCTTCCAAAAGGGATACCGAATCGTGGTTTCCCGCCGCGACCACTATTTTTTCGCAAGAGGTTCGGACGGTTCGGGATAGAAATTCGAAATAGAGCTTTTGGGCGTACACGGGAGGAGTGGCCGTATCGAAAACGTCTCCGGCGATTATCAAAAGATCGGCTTTTTCGTTTTCTATCTCTTTTAAAAGCCAATCCAAAAACAGTTTGTGCTCCTCTTCACGGCTTTTTCCCATAAGAATCTGCCCGAGATGCCAATCGGAGGTATGGATGAATTTCATAAAAAATTTTTCTCCGTTATGATTTGAAGTTATTATACAATAAAAGTAAAAGGAAGATTGTTTTATCATAAGAAAAAGGAAGAGACGATGAAGAAGTATTTAAGCGCGTTTTTAATAGCCGCTCTTGCGATAGCGGCTTCGGTGCTGATTTATATAAAACTGCATCAAAAAACCCTTCCTCCGAATCTCGTAGAGGGAGTCGGGCAGATAGACGGAGATCTTATAAACTTAAACGCCAAGTATCCCGGACGGGTTTTGAGAATGGAAGCGGACGAAGGGGACGAGGTGAAAAAGGGGCAAATAGTGGTAAGGCTCTCTTCCCGGGAGTACGAAGCTAAAAGAAAAGCTCTCCTCTTTTCCATTAAAGCCAAGGAAGAGGAGCTTAAAGCGAAGGAGATAGAACTTGAAATGGTAAAGGAGACGGTTTTTGAAGAGGTGAAAAAGGCTTCCGAAAGCGTGAAAAATCAAAAAGCTCTTTTGGAAGCTCTTTTAAAAGAGATAGAGTCTCAAAAAGAGATAACGGCTCAGGCGAAAAGAGATTACGAGAGGATTAAAAATCTCTTTTCAAAACGCCTCATAGACGAACACTCTTTTGAAAACGCCTCCTTAAAATACGAGATACAAAAAAACAAACTCTCGTCCCTTTACGACAAAAAAAGTCGGCTTCTTTCTTTGTTAAACTCTTCCGAGAGTACTTTGAAACAAGCAAAAAGCTCTCTTAAGAAGATAAAAATTTTAAAACACTCCATAGACGCGCTGAGAGAATCGATAAAGGTTTTGAAGGCGAAAAAAGAGGAGCTTGAAGCGATTTTGGAAGAGTTTAAGATAAGATCTCCGATAGACGGATTCGTAACGGATAGAGTGGCCAACGAGGGAGAAGTCGTGGGAGGAGGGGGAGTGCTGCTTTCTTTGATAGATCCCAAATCCCTATACCTTAAAATTTTCGTCGATACCGTAAACGAAGGGAAGATAAAAATAGGGGACAAGGCGGTTATTTTTATAGATGCGTACCCTTTTAAACCGATAAAGGCGAAGGTCGTTAGGATAGCCAAAAAGGCGGAGTTCACTCCCAAAGAGGTGCCGGTTAGAAGCGATAGGATCGAGAGGGTTTACGAAGTTGATATAAAACCTCTCGAGGAAAATCCGCATCTGAAACTCGGGATGGAAGCGATAGGAGTTATCAGTTTCGACGGAAAGGGATTGCCTTCGAGTCTGAAAGAGATACCGGAGATCTGAAATGAAGATGAATAAAAATATCCTCTATTTGGGACTCGTCAGCTTTTTTACCGATTTCGCTTCCGCGATGATAAATCCGATTTTGCCGGTTTTCGTCGTCTATTATCTAAAGGAGGGAGTCGATAAACTCGGAGTCATAGTTGCCGTAGCCACTTTCGTTTCATACTCTTTGAGACTTTTAAGCGGTTACGTTTCGGACAGATACGGGATAGTCAAACCTTTGGTAGTTGCCGGTTACGCTCTTTCGGCGTTTAGCAAGCCTCTTATCGGTTTTAGCAAAGGGTACGCGAGCGTGGCTTTTTTAAGGGCGGTAGAGAGACTCGGAAAAGCTTTGCGTTCCGCGCCGAAGGATTATTTGATAGCCTATTTCGGAGATAAAAAAAGGATGGGCAAAACTTTCGGGTTTCATAAAACTTTGGATATCGCCGGAGAGTTTAGCGGAACTCTTTTTCTTTTTTTGACTCTCTATCTGGTCGGACAAAGCGAAGAGATAGTGAGAGGAATCTTTTTCGCTACGCTTTTTCCCTCCTTGGTAGCTCTTTTGATAGTGTCGTTTTTCGTAGAGGACGTTAAGAAAAAAGAAAAAAGGGAGAAGTTCGCCGTATCGAAAGAGGATAAGAGGGTTATCAAAAATCTGTTTTTTTATTTCTTTTTTCTCTTCTTCTTTTTTAACGAAGCCTTTTTTACGATGCAGGCTAAAGAGGTCGGGATAGGGATAGCTTTCATTCCCCTTTTGTTTATGCTTTCCACTTTCGTTCAGACTCTAACGAGTTACTATTCCGGAATGCTCATAGATAAGATCGGAGTCGAAAAAACTCTTTTAATCTCTTACGGTTTCGGCGTTTTCGCGGAAGCTCTCTTGCTTTTTAAAACGCCTTGGGCTACTTGGCTCTCTTACGCCTTTTTGGGTCTTTTTACGGTCTTTTCGTTAAACGCCAACAGAGCCTACATAGCTAAAGATTCCAAAAACGTAGCCAGCGTTTACGGAGTCTTTTATGCGGGCGTTGCCGTTTTCGGAGCGCTCGGAGCTTTCGTTATCGGTTTGTTGTGGGATAAAGCGGGGATGGAAAACGCGGTCGCTTTCTCTTTGGCGGGTATTCTTTGCGTATTTTTTCTATTTTTGCTAAGGGGCGGCTTTGTCTTTGAAAATTCGTAAAGTAACGGTCAGATACGGCGATAAAACGGCCATTAACAAGGCCTCTTTGGAGGTTAAAAGCAAAGAGATAGTGGGATTTATAGGAGCTGACGGAGCCGGAAAGAGCTCTCTTATGTACGCGATAAGCGGAGTGAAAAAATTTGAAGGCGAGATATTTTACGAAAACTTCTCTTATCGCTCTCCCAAAGAGGCCGAGAGGATAAAAAGATTCATAGGTTTTATGCCTCAGGGGATAGGGCTTGTTTTGTATCCTAAGCTGAGCGTTTGGGAGCATCTTGAATTTTTTGCGAAGATAAGGGGAGTGAAAGAGGACGGAAAACATAGGGAATACGTTGAGAAGCTTTTGCGTATGGCCGGACTTTCCGAATTTAAAAACAGACTTGCCGAGAATTTAAGCGGAGGGATGATGCAAAAGCTCTCTTTGATTTGCACTCTCGTTCATAAACCGAAGATTTTGATTTTGGACGAACCGACTACGGGAGTCGATCCCTTAAGCAGAAGAGAGCTTTGGAACATACTTGACGAAAACAGAAAGGAGGAGGACTCTTTAGCTTTGGTTAGCACCGCCTACATGGGCGAAGCTTACAAGATGGACAGGATTTTTCTTTTTGACGAGGGGGAGATTATAGCTAAAGGAGAAGCCGAAGCTTTGACGGATTCGGTAAGAGAGTACACCTACGAAGAGACCTTTTGCGAAAGCGGAGAGTGCATAACTTTCAATAAAAGGACGTATTCTCTATCTCCTTTGAACGCTCCCCATTCGACTCCTTCGTTGGAGAGTCTGTTTTTCGTAAACGCTTTGAAAAAAGGAAAAATTCCTCCCGAGATAGAGATAGAGGAGAGGGAGGAGAAAAAAGAGATTCCGCAAGTGATTATGCGGGCGGTTTCCTTAACTAAGAGATTCGGAAACTTCGTAGCGAACGACCGGATAGACATGCAGCTGAAAAGAGGGGAGATTTTGGGGCTGATAGGGGCTAACGGAGCGGGAAAGACGACTTTTATAAAAACGCTTTTGGGGCTTTATCGGATTGACGGAGGGGAGCTGTATCTTTTGGGAAAGAAGATAAAAAGTCCGGAAGATAGGAGAGAGTTAAAAAGCAAAATAGGATATATGAGTCAGCGTTTTTCTTTGTATAAAGAGATGACGATTCGGGAGAATCTTTTATATTTTGCGAATATGCACGGGCTCGATATGAAAAAGGCCGTAAGAAGGATAAAGAGGCTGTCTAAGTCTTTGGGATTTTCCGAGTATATGGAACGCTTTCCGAATGAAGTTCCTTTGGGGATCAAGCAGAGATTTTCCTTAACCGCGGCCATTTTGCACGAACCCGTAGTTCTGTTTTTGGACGAACCGACTTCCGGAGTCGATGCGATAGCTCGCGCGAGGTTTTGGGATCTGCTTCATCGTCTTAAAAGAAAATGGAACATATCCGTTTTGATAACGACTCATTATATGAGCGAAGCGGAGTATTGCGACAGAGTCGTTTTGCTGAAGGAGGGAAGAAAAATAGCGGACGATAAAGTGGAAAAACTGTATGAGAAATTTCCCGGAGCCTCTTCTTTCGAGGATATATTTTTGCAATTTTACAAAAGAGAGGATTGAAGTTGAACGCGGGCGTTATAAAGGCTTTCATGCTAAAGGAGTTTAAAGAGCTTCTTAGATCCGGGTTGATAATTATGGTATATCTTATGCCGAGCATGATATTGATACTTTTCGGATACGGTATGCGCATGGAGGTTTCGGGAGTGAGGACGCTTATTATAGACAACGATAAAAGCGAACTATCCCGTCGGCTGGCGTCGAAATTTTCGCATTCTAAATATTTCGATACGGAAGTGGGAAATTTAACCGAAAAGGAGGCTTTAAGAGAGATAAAAAGAGCTAAAAAGGATACGGTTTTGATCATTCCTCCCTCTTTTCAGAAAAGAATTTTAAAGGGAGAGAAGGTTCAAATAGGAGTTTTCATAGACGGATCTTTTCCGATAAGGGCGATGACGATACAAAGTTATATCGAGGGGACGCTTTTGAGCGCGGCGGAGGAGTTTTCGAAGGGATACGAGATAAAAGGAAAAATCGTAAAAATAAATCAAAGAGCGCTTTTCAATCAGGCCATGAGAGATGAAAACGCGATAATTCCGGGAGTTATAGGAATAGTGCTTCTCGTGGCTCCGGCGATTATTTCGGCTCTTTTGATCGTGAGAGAGAAAGAAAGAGGAAGCATATTCAATTTTTACTCCTCTCCTATTAAGAAGACGGATTTTCTGATAGCGAAACTGACGCCGCCTTTTTTGCTTCATTCTTTAAATATTTTTATTCTTTTCTTATGGGCGTCGTATCTTTTCAAAGTACCTTTTAGAGGAAGTTTTCTTTTGTACTGGTTTTCTTCGGAAATTTACATTTTAATCAGTTTGTCGATAGGACTTTTGGTTTCCGTCGTGACCGAAAGGCAGATAGTGGCCGTGGTTTTGGTGATAATTCTAACGATTATTCCGGGATTTTTGTATTCGGGCATGTTGATGCCGATTTCGTCTATGAAAGGGGAGTCTTATATACAAGCTCATCTTTTTCCGGTTATGTATTACAACCATATTTTATACGACGTTTTTTTGATAGGGGAGGGGACGGCTTCTTTTAAAACCTCCCTTTATCTTGCGATTCTTGTGCTTTACGCCGCCGTTTTTTTAAGTGCGGGGGTTTTCCTTTTGAAAAAGGAACTTAAATGAGAGCGTTTTATACGGTTTTTAGCAAGGAGATATTGAGTTTTTTGAGATCCTGGGGACTCGTGGCGGTCGTTTTGTACTCCTTCACTTTGGATGTGTATATGGCGGGAGAGGGGATCAGGATAAAACCTCAAAACGTAAAAGTGGGATATACCGACGAAAGCGGGGGAGTCGTAGCGAAAAAAATTTTATCCCGTTTCCATAAACCGGAGTTTGAAAAGCCTATCTTTTTTAAATCTCAAAAAGAGCTTAAAGAGGCGATTTTCGAAAAGAGGATTCTAATCGGATTGGTTTTCGATGCCGAGTTCGAGAAAAACTTTTTGAAAAACGGGAAGGCCGAAATAGGCGTTTTATTGGATTCGACGGCCGCAACTCAAAGTTATATCTCCTTAAGTTATCTTCAAAACATACTTTTTGACTTTTTAGAAACGAAAGCTCCTTTCGAGACGGCCGTTCATAAACTTTTCAATCAAAATTCCGACAGTTCGATGTTTATTTCGTTTACCGAACTTCTCTCCGTCATAACTTTGCTAAGCGTTATATTGACCGCCGTCGTTTTCGTAAAGGAGAAAGAGGAGGGCACTTGGGAGATTATGCTTTTAACGCCCGCAAATTCCAAAATAGTCATTTTGGCGAAAGTTTTATCTCAGGTGGCCGTTATTATGGTCGGAATAACGATCTCTTTGGGATTTGTAATCTTTGAAGCTTTCGATACTCCTTTAAACGGTTCTTTTTGGGCTTTTATGATTCTTAGTCTGCTTTACTCTTTCACAAGCGCGGGGATAGGACTTTTCATAGCGGCTTTGTCCGAAAGCGTGGTGCAGGTGGCTCAACTCTCCATAGTTATTATGATGCCTCTTATATTTTTAAGCGGAGCTTGGACGCCCATATACTCCATGCATCCCTTTTTGCAAAAACTCTCTTTGATCTCGCCGCTTAGATACTACATAGAAGGGAGCGAGAGCATATTTTTCAGAGGAACGGAATTTGTCGATCTTTGGCCCTATTTTTTGGGAGTGGGAGCTTTGAGCTTACTCTTTTTTGCGGCGGGATACAAAAAGATAGGAGAACTTTTTTAGTTCTCCATCTTCTCTCCGAAGCTCAATACTTTAAAATACTTAATTAACCACCAAGAGAAGAGAACCGTCCACAAAAGAGCGCTTATATCGAAAAAAGGCGAAATTTTTCCGAAATAGCCTCCTACCGAGAAAAGGATTCTAAAAAGAAGCACGACTTGCGTAAAATAGAATATGTAAACCGTCGTTTTGTCCGCTTTTAGGACGTTTCCCGAGTGGCCTATCGTAACTCTTGTTGCAAAGCCTATAAGAACGGTTGTTAAAAATCCCAATACCAAAACGTGCAAAGAGAGGTTAAATAGATAAATTTTAAAGAAATTTTCGAAAAAATCCGTCGCCGCTACGACGAAAAGAGCCGCCGGAATCCAAAAGACGGATAGATGCAAAATCCATAAAAGAGGCTCTTTATTCGGAAATGGAAGTTGCCATCTTTTTATCTCTTTTGCTATCAAAAACGCCGCTAAAATGTCCGGCAAAAAGAGAGCTTTCGGGTATATTTCCGCTAAAAAGGAGCGCGTTAGGAAAAGAATAAATATGAAAGGAAGGAATTTTTCGTTCTTTTTTACTATTCTGTGGCTGAAAAAGGGAACCATTCTCGAAGCTACCGTCAGCGCCAAAAATATAAGATAAAGATATATTCCGAAATTTACGGCCGTTTTGAGATAGATAAAGGCGGCTCTTTGATCGAGGGCTATGAAAGATAGCAAAAAAGAGAGGTTTGAAAATATTCCTATTCCGAAAGACACGATTATCCAATATTGATCGTATCTCTCAACCGAAGTTTTTTTGTAGATTTTGTAAAAAACCGATAGCGCTACGGACTGTTCGAAAACTACGAGAATAAACGAGAGAAGATACGCCCATTTGAAAAACGGAGAGAGCAAAAGCGAAACGCTTGCCGAAACGCCGAAAGCGAAAACGGTTAAGTAGGTTCTTTTCTCTATCGGTTCGGTTTGTGAAAATTTAGGGAAAGTCGTCAGCAGAAATCCCAAAAAAAACTGAGTGAAAACCGAGAATATCATTGAATAGGCGTGAAAAAAGATCGAGTTGATTTGAGAATGCAATATCCCTTTGTAAGAGAGATAAAAAAAGAGCATGAAAATTAGGGCGTTTGACATTCCGAGCAGAAAAAACGGCTGATGAGGTTGAGAGAGAAAATATACGAGTTTGGATTTTTCGGAGATTTTCGTTTTAAAAGACATTTTTTTTCCTTTGATTTTTAGAAGGGATTATATCAAAAAAAGTTATATATTGGCTTTTTTGAAAAAGAAAGAACGGCCGGAAATCAGAGATTTAATTATCTGCAATATCTAATCCCATACGCTCTCTTGCTTTTTTACTGACGATCGTTTTGCCAATTTTCTCTATCTCTTTTGGAGTAAGTTTTCCGAGTATTATGTCTTGTGTTTTTAACCACTCAATGGGATTTTCCCCGACGGCGTAGTTTAAAGAGTCGTCGATAAGTTTTTTTTCATATTCGTCAAAGTATTTTGAAGATTTTACGATTTTCTTTATTTGCGAAGCTTCCTCCTTAGTCAGACGTTGTTCGTTTATACCGCTTAGATCGCTTTCGTGGTTATAGAGTGCATTAAAGTTCGTGCGTTTATTTGACGACGATACGCTTTTTAAATCGGTTGCGTTAAAATAAGCGCCTTGCAGATTCGCCTCTTTTAAATAGGCGCCTTGTAGATTGGCTTCTTTTAAGTAAGCGCCTCTTAAATCGGTTCCGAACAGATATGCCCCTTGCAAATTGCCCCATACCAAATATGCTCCTTGCAAATTAGCTTCCGATAAATCGGCTCCTTGCAGATTTGCGGATTCTAAATTGGTATTTTGCAAATTGGCTTTTTTTAAATATGCACCTTGCAAATTAGCTTCCGATAGATCGGTTTTTTGCAGATCTGTCTTTTTAAGATAAGCATCTTGCAGGTTCGTAAATTTTAAATCGGACTCTTTTAGTTCGGCGTTTTCTAAATTGGCGTTTCGCAGATCGGTTCTTTCTAAGAGGCTGTTTCTCAAATCGGCTTCTTTAAAATTGGTTCCTTGCAGATTCGCCTCTTTTAAATAGGCGCCTTGTAGATTGGCATTTTCTAAATTAGCGTTTTTTAAGTTGATGCTTTTTAAAATGCTTTCTTGCAAGTTAGCGTGATTTAAGTTACTGTTTTGCAGATCAGCTTCGGATAAGTTTGCGTATTCCATTTTGCTGTTTTTGAAATTCGTTTTGGTCATTATACAGTTGTTGAAAATTGCCGATCTGAAATTTCTCTCGCTTTGATTAAATAAAAGCAGTTTGTGATTATCGTTTTCTTTTAAAACGGACAGCACTTCTGAAAGATCTTTATTGTGAGGTATCAAAATCTCTCCGTTGATTTTTAGTCTGGGATATAAGATCTCTTCCAAGTTTAGATTTAAATTTCTTATTTTTTCATAGAAATTATCTAACTATTGTTT
>CAZPVZ010000107.1:0-4794 GCA_964590185.1 uncultured Campylobacterales bacterium | reverse complement strand
TTTAAAAGATTGGAGTAAACTGCGTTTATATCGTCGGGAGTTCCCTCTATCTTCTCTTGAAGGTCGGCGATATCGGTTTCTTCTATCAAAACCCCCACGTTATAAGCTTCTTGCAAAGACTCTTTTCCTTGTTCTACGAGTTGATTGTAAAGAGCTTGAATTTCCGGATTTTCGAAAACTCCCGTTTGATCTATTACCGGAACCGGGATGGAGTATTTTTCCAATAGAGATTTTACCGCGTCCATATGTCTTTGTTCGGAATTTTGGATGTTATAAAAGATGCTCGCTCCCCAAATCTCTCCTAAAGTTCTATAAACGTCTCTTGCCATTTTCTCTTCCTGATACATATAGATAAGATCCTCTTTCTGTTCTTCCGAGAGATTCGCTATCGGAGTGGTATTTACGACTTGGTTTAGATAAGTGGAGTGGGATGATGTGTTGTTTTGAGTGTAACCGTGGTGTCCGTATCCTCCTCTTGCTAAAGATAGAGTGGAAATTAATCCTGCGGTTAAAGCTATCGTGATGATTTTTTTCATTTCTATCTCTCCTTTTTCTTAAATTTTGTAGAGAAATTATATGTAAAAAGTGTTACCTGAGTGTTAACGGAAAAATGATGATATAATTATCTTTAAAAAATGGAAAGGAAGAGAGCATGGGAATCATCTCTTTAAATATTAACGGAGAATCTAAAGTAGTCAAATTTTATAATTTAACGAAACTCGGAATCGAAGGTTTCGATGTGAATGTGGACGATTTAAACGAGGAGCACGATTGGGATGAGCTCTTCGATAGGGCCGAAGCTTTTATAGATAGCGGAGAAGCTGACGTCGTAACCGAACCGATAGTGGTAAAGGGTATAGAACCGGACGAATTTCATGAAGCCGTTTTGACTCATCCGAATGGAGAGGAGGAGATTTTCGATACCGACAATATCACTCTCGAAAACTGCTCTTTGGAAAAGTACGTAAAAATATTAAAAGAAGGGGACGTAGGAGATCTTATTTTCATAAGAAGCGAAATAGGAGACGGAATTTGGGAATTCGAAGCCGAAATTGAGGATGAGGGGAAGATAAATACGGAAGATATTAAGATGGGATATTACAACTGTACCGTCGAGATGGATACTTATAATATTTTAAACGAAAGTTACTACTATTATCTTTGCGATACCTTAAATCCCGAGCATCTTTACTATAAAGATACGAAATTTCAGCTAAACGAATTTAATTTCAACCCTTTTTATATCTACGGCCAAATTTACGTTATAAAAGAGGATTTGGATACGGGAGAGAAAATCATAGAAAACATAGCTCACGAAGGAAGAACTCTTCTTGACGATATCGACGACATTATGTAAAAAGGGAAAATAGCGCCTTTTAAGAGCGTTATTTTCTCTTTTACTTTTTAAAAAGGGAGATTAACCACTCCAAATCTTCCCAAAAACTTTTTACGAATCCCGTGTAGGAGCTTGAAGATAGGTGGTATTCTATATAAGCCGATATAGCCAACGCAATGCCTATGTAAGTTAAGATTAGGACCATAAGCACCAGTAAACGGCGCTCTTCTTTGAAGATGTAGTGTAACATGCCCGAACTCCTTTTTCTCTTGCCCATTTTAATTATTAAATCTTTATTAATTATTTTTTTAATAATCATATTATATTCTTTTTTTCTTTAAACAACCTTTAAACAATCCTTAATATAAAATTATAATATCTAAATTTTAAAAATCACTACCTTTTGAGTCCGTTTACGGTTTGAAGCATTTCGTCCGAAGTCGTTATGGCTTTTGAATTGGCTTCGTACGCTCTTTGTCCCGTTATAAGATCGGTCATTTCTTCTACGAGTTGAACGTTGCTCATCTCCACAAATCCCTGTCTTATCTGTCCGAGGCCGTTTAATCCCGGCGTTCCGACTATCGGATCTCCCGAAGCGGAAGTCGGAACGAGGTTATTGTCTCCTATCGAGTGGAGACCGGCGGGATTTATGAAGTTTGCTATCTCTATAACTCCTATTTGATTTAGTTCCGTAGAGCCCGCCTGTTTTACCGAAACCGTGCCGTCGGTGCCTATCGCTATCGCTAAGGCGTCTTCCGGAACGGTAATTTCCGGTATGAGCTTGTATCCGTCGCTGTTTACTATCGTTCCGTTGCTATCGAGTTTGAACGCTCCGTTTCTGGTATATGCTATGTTGCCGTCGGGAAGTTGGATTTGGAAAAAACCGCTTCCCGTTATGGAGAGATCGAGATTATTTCCCGTCTCTTTGAAGTTTCCTTGGGTAAATATTTTCGATATTGCCGTAGGACGTACTCCGAGTCCGATCTCTATACCGGTCGGAGAGGTCGTGGTGGTGCTTGTCGCCGTTCCGCTATACTCCATCGCTTGATAAAAGAGATCGGCAAATTCCGCTCTCTCTTTTTTGTAGCCTATCGTATTGACGTTGGCTATATTGTGCGAAGTCGTATCTATCTGTATCTGCTGAGCGAGCATTCCGGTTGCCGCGGTATATAAAGAACGAATCATTCAATCTCCTTTTTAAGCTCTAACGGACGCGAGTTTGTTTATGGCGTCGTTATTTAGGTCGTTCATATGGGAATCCATCACTTTTTGATACATCTCCACCAAACGGTTCGTTTCTATCAGGGATACCATTTCGTTTACCGGATTTATGTTGCTTATCTCTAAAAATCCTTGAGCTATGTAATCCCCTTTGTCTATTTGACTTATCTCCTCTTTGGCGTTTTCCACTTTATATAGGTTGTTTCCCTCTTTTTGCAGATTTTTGAGATTTTCCACTTGAGCGATGAAAAATTTGCTTATTTTATGGTGATCTACATATATGTTGCCTTCCTTATCGACCGTTAAGATCCCTTTTTGAGGGATCTCTATGTAGTTTCCGCTGTTTAGATAGTCGCTTGGCAAAACGGGATATCCCTCTTTCGTCGTCAAAATTCCGTTTTCGTTTATTTTAAAAGATCCGTCTTGAGTGAGTCTTATCCCGTTAGGGGTTTCGACCATAAAAAATATATCGGCTCTTTTTAACGCAAAGTCGAGAGGATTTGCGGTCTCTTTTATTCCTCCCTGAGTAAACGCGGTAAACTCTTCCGTAATTTTTGGAACTCTGTTTATCGATCTGTTTAAAAATTTGGCGGCCTCTTTCGTGTGGTTGTTTAAAGGAAGAACGTCTCTTTTTTCTTGAAAAATTCTCTCGAAATCGCCTATAACCACATCGTCTCTTTTGAATCCGTAAGTATTGACATTTGCCAAATTATTTGCTATAACATCGAGGCGGTTAAATTGCGTTACCATAGCGCCGGCGGTGTCGTAGTATCCGTTTTGCATATAAATTCCTAACTTGAGCTTTTTAATTTTTAAGAAGATAAAGCAAAATTCGTTCCGTTTTTCCGGTAAGAAAAGTTTTACTTTTCGTAACATACTGGAAATTTTTCTTGATTTTTCTCAAAGTAAAATCCGTTCAAAAAAGACAATATAAAATTAATATTTAATCCGGTATTAAATTTATTTGGATAATATATAAGATTTTAGAAAAATTCTTTTTGTAAATACTCTCGTTGCGGAGTTCGATACTATACCTGCAGTAAAAAATAATTATCCTAAAAGGGAAGGAGAGCTTTTAGATGTCTTCAAAAGAAATCAATAAAGAACTTGAGGAGCTTTTTAAGGAGAATAAAGACGGTTACGTCGATTATTCCAAAGTGGTGGATATTTTTCCCAAACAGCCCACTTTGACTCAGGCTAAGAAGATATCCTCTTTGATGAAAAAATATAACGTGGAGCTTATAACTTCCGCCGAAATAGCCAAAAAGAGAAATTTGGAAGAGGCTAAAAAGCGGGAGGAGGAGAGAAAAAAGCTTCAGGACGAAGCTTTGGAGGAGGAGTTCGATTTAGCTCAGGATAAAGAGCTTCTTGAGTGGAGCAGAAGCGACAGCCCCGTTAGAATGTATCTTAGAGAGATGGGGCAGATAACGCTTTTGACTAAAGAGGAAGAGATAGAGATAAGCAAGCAGATAGAACTTGGAGAGAATATCATAATAGACGCTTTTTGCTCCGTTCCCTATCTGATAGATTTCATACTTGATTATAAAGAGGCTTTGATAAACAGAGAGAGAAGGGTAAAAGAGCTTTTTAGAAGTTTCGAAGACGAGGAGGACGGAGAAGAGGAAGGAAAAAGCGATAAGAAAGATTCCGCAAGAAACAAAAAGATTATAGCGAGTTTCAAGGCTTTGGAGAAAGCCAAAAAAGATTGGATGAAAGCGGCCGAAAAGACTCCTCCGGAGGATGCGAGCGAAGAGGAAAAACTTCATTATAAACTTATAGTCGCTTTTAAAAAGAAGATTTTGAAAGAGAAGCTTATGGATTTGGGACCTACGAGCAAGCTTATAAACGAGCTTGTCAAATCCATAGAAACGGCGTTGAAAAGCGATAAGGATTTTGAGAAAGAGCTTAAGAAGTTGGAATACAGACTTCCTCTTTTTAACGAGACTCTTAGAAAAAATCACGAAAAGATTTTGAAAAACATCACCAATATGAGCAAAGAGGACATTATAAACGCCGTTCCCGAGGCTACGATGGTTTCCACTTACGTGGAGATAAAGAAGCTTTTCCAAACCAAAGAAGCCAGTAAAAGCGGGTTCGATCTTCCTCCGGAGAAATTAAAAGAGATACTCGAACAGATAAAGAGAGGAAAGAAGATAGCCGATAAGGCTAAAACGAGAATGGCAAAAAGCAACCTAAGACTCGTCGTCTCTATCGCCAAAAGATACACAAACCGCGGT
>CAZPVZ010000106.1:0-4926 GCA_964590185.1 uncultured Campylobacterales bacterium | reverse complement strand
TGGCAAAAAAGGGAGCGGTTTTCGTTACTTTGAACAAAAATCATGCTTTAAGGGGTTGCATAGGCTCGATAATAGCCCATAGACCTTTAATAGACGATCTGATAGCAAACGCCAAAGCCGCCGCTTTTTCCGATCCGAGGTTCAATCCTTTGAAAGAGAGCGAACTTGGGGATATAGAAGTGGAAGTTTCTTTATTGAGCGAGCCTCAACCTCTTCCTTATACCGATATCGAGGATTTGAGAAATAAGATAAGACCGGGAATTGACGGGGTTATTTTACAGCTTGACGGTTATCAGGCCACTTTTTTGCCTCAGGTGTGGGAAGATTTGAGATCTTTTGACGATTTTTTCGCTCATCTTTGCGTAAAAGCGGGTATGAGTCCCGATTGTCTTAAATATCATCCGAATATTTTCGTTTATCAGGCGGAAAAGATAGAGGAGTAGGTTTCAAACTCCTCTTTTGAAATGGGGATTGATTTTTAGAAGTATCAAATCCGCCAACATATTTCCAAGCAGAGTCAAAAACGCCGATATTATTAAAATTCCCATAATTACCGGATAATCCCTGCTTAATGCGCTTTGATAAAATAAAAGTCCCATACCGTTTATCGAAAAAATGGACTCCAAAATGACGCTTCCTCCTATAAGTCCCGGGAGAGAGAGCCCTAAAATCGTAACGATGGGAGGAGAGAGATTCGGGATTATGTATCTTCTAAAAAGCTCCTTGTTCGAGACGCCCCTTGCTTTGGCGAAAAAGATGTAGTCGCTTTTTAGTATATCCACCGTCAAGTTTCTGATATACATAGCCAAAGAGCCTATTCCTCCGAAAACGAATACGAATATAGGAAGGAACAGATGCCACGCCTCGTCAAGATAATACCATATCCCTTTTTTAGGTTCCAATGAGTGTAAACCCGATATCGGAAACCATCCGAGCTTTACCGAAAAGACGAAAATAAGTATCAAAGCGAGGTAAAAAGAGGGAACCGAGAAGCTTATCAGAGAAAACTGCTGTAAAGTTTTATCGAATAGACTTCCCTGTTTTAGAGCCGCTTTGATACCGAAGTAGATCGAAATCGCGAAGATAAAGATCATACTGATTATATTTATCGTTAGGGTTATTCCTATGCGCGATAGTATTTCGTCTCTTACCGGTTTTCCGCTTGCGAAGGAGATACCGAAATCCAAATGAAGTATCGAATTTATCCAAGATAGATACTGCTCGTAAAGAGGTTTGTCCAGACCGTATATGCTTTTTAGATGTTCCAAAGACTCTTTCGTGATGTTGGGATTTAGATCTCCCGCGGCGAAAAAGGAGTTCGGAGCCATATGAATGGCTACGAAGGAGATGACGGAGATGATAAAGAGCATCATCCCCAAATACGCTAAATTTTTAAGAAAGAGTTTCATTCTCTATTTGTAAAGATCCCAAGCGATGTGACCTTTGCCCTCTTCGTCCTCTTCAACCGCCGCCATACCCATGATGTTGTATCCGGCATCGACGTAGTGAACTTCTCCGGTTACTCCCGAGGATAGGTCGCTTAAAAGATACATGGCGCTATTTCCCACCTCTTCTATCGTTACGTTCTTTTTCAAAGGAGCGTTTATCTCGTTCCATTTTAAAATCGTTCTGAAATCCCCTATACCGCTTGCCGCCAAAGTTTTTATGGGTCCGGCGCTTATTGCATTGATTCTTATTCCTCTTTTTCCGAGATCTACCGCAAGATATCTTACGCTTGCTTCAAGAGCCGCTTTCGCCACTCCCATAACGTTGTAGTGGGGGATGTATTTGACGCTTCCTATGTAGGTTAGCGTTACGATGGAGGCTTTTTCGTTCATAACGGGCAGAAGAGTTTGGCAAAGAGATATCAAAGAGAAAACGGAAGTGTTCATAGCTATCTCAAAATCCTCTTTTTGAGTGTTTATGAACTCTCCATCCAGCGCTCTTCTCGGAGCGAACGCAACGGAATGGACCAAAAAGTCTATTTTTCCGAAATCTCTCTCTATGCTCTCTTTTAAAGCTTTAAGTTCGTCGGGATTGTTTACGTCAAGAGGATATATTTTGTCGCTTCCGAGCTCCTTAGCTATCGGTTCGACTCTCTTTTTTAGCTGATCGTTTAGGTAGGTGAAAGCAAGTTCCGCTCCCTGTTCCCTGCACGCTTTGGATATTCCGTAAGCTATCGACTTGTTATTCGCCACTCCTACTATAAGACCTTTTTTTCCTTTCATAAACATAACTATTTTTCCTCCGCCAATTTTTTAGAAATTTCTATAATCTCGCAAAAACTTTCCGCTTTCCAGCTTGCCGTTCCTATCAGCAAACCGTCGCAATTTTGAATGGAAAGTATCTCTTTAGCGTTGGAAGGTTTTACGCTTCCTCCGTATAAAAGAGGCGCTTTTATATCTTTTCTAAGCTCGTTCAATACCTCTTTTATATCTTCGCTTTTTGCGCTTAGCCCCGTGCCTATCGCCCATACGGGTTCGTAAGCGATTATAAGTTTATCATAATTTAGGTCAATATTTTCTAATTGTCCGTAAATATATTTTACTAAAGCTTCAAAACCCTTCTCCCGAATCTCCAAAGGCTCTCCCACGCAATAGACTATCTCGAAATCTCTCTCTTTAAAGAAAGAGAATTTTTTTGCGATAAGCTCTTGGGACTCTTTTAAGATGTGCCTTCTTTCGCTGTGTCCCAAGAGGATCGTTTTTATCCCGAATTCGTCCAACTGCTCAAGACCTATCTCTCCGGTAAAGGAGCCGTTTACCACGGGATAGGCGTTTTGAGCGCCTATTTTGAGATTTGAAGGAGAAGAAAAAGAGTCCAAAGCGGTAGCCGGAGGAAAGATGAGTATTTGATCTTTTATCTCTTTTGATGCTAAAAACTCTTTTAGAGTCTCTACATACTCTCTCGTGCTTTTTCTCGTATGGTTCGTTTTAAAATTCGCCGCTATTATCATTCTACCGTCGCCTCTTGCAATTTATCCACTTCCAAAACTTCTATGCCGGGAAGTTTTTTGCCCTCAAGAAGCTCCAAACTCGCTCCTCCTCCGGTGGATATGAAGGTCATCTCGTCCACGTCTCCGGCTCTTGCCACGACGTCCGCGGTGTCTCCTCCTCCGACTATCGTCGTCGCGTGGGATTCGGATATGTAGTGGGACATTTTGATGCTTCCTTTGGAGAATTTGTCTATTTCGAAAACTCCCATCGGACCGTTCCAGAGAATCGTTTGAGCGTCGTTTAAAGCCTCTCTGAATAGTCTTGAAGTTGCCGGTCCTATGTCAAGTCCCATCCAATCTTGAGGAATCTCTTGAATGGGTAGAAATTTTATGGGAGCTTTTTCACTGATTTCCGGAGCCACTACGACATCTACCGGAAGGTAGAATTTGACTTTAAGCTCCAAAGCTTTTTGCATAATCTTTTTTGCGTCCTCTATCAAATCGTCTTCCACGAGAGATTTTCCTACCTCGTATCCTTGGGCTTTTAGGAAAGTAAACGCCATACCTCCGCCGATTATCAGTTTGTCAACGACGTTTATCAGATTTATAAGAGCCTGAAGTTTGCCCGAGACTTTGCTTCCTCCCACGACCGCTACGAAAGGTCTTGTCGGATTTTGGACGATTTTGTAAAAAAAGTTTATCTCTTTCGAGAGCAAAAATCCTCCCGCTCTTTTGCCTTTGGGGTATAGTTTGGGAAGCGCGTAGATGGAAGCGTGTTTTCTGTGTGATGCGCCGAAAGCGTCGTTTACGTAAACTTCTCCCATCTCTTTGAGTTTTTTTGCAAACTCCACGTCGTTTTTGGTCTCTCCCGGTTCGAATCTTAGATTTTCAAGAAGGAGAATGTCTCCTTTTTTGAGATTTTTGGCTTTGCTCATGGCGTCTTCGCCGACTACGTCTTTTGCCATAATGATCTCTTTTTGCAAAAGAGATTTTAATCTTTTAGCCACCGGTTTTAGGGAGTATTTTTCTTCAAATTTTCCGGGAGTGGGTCTTTTGAAATGGCTTGCCAAAACCAAAGAGCAGTCGTGATCTAGACAATATCTTATGGTGTTTAAAGCTGCCCTTATTCTCCTATCGTCGGATATGTTTCCGAACTCGTCCGTAGGAACGTTAAAATCGCATCTTATGAAAATCTGTTTTCCGGCTATGTCGATATCTCTTACGGTAGGTATCATATTGTAACCTTTAAAGCTGATTTATTTATCGTAAGTTCCGACGTGGACGGCCATATCTACGAGGCGGCAGGAGTATCCCCACTCGTTGTCGTACCACGCCATAACTTTTAACATATTTCCTTCTATAACTTGAGTCAAATCCGCCGCCACTATGGAGCTGTAAGAACTTCCTACGAAGTCTTGGGAGACTCTTTTATCCTTATCTACCAAAATGAGCCCTTTATACTCGTTTTGAGCCTTTTTCTCGAAAAGCGCGTTTACCTCCTCTATCGTCGTATCTTTTTTAAGTATCACGTTTAGATCCACGATGGAGACGTCGGCGGTAGGAACTCTTACGCTTTGTCCGTGCATTTTGCCTTTTAGATTCGGCATTACGAGACCTATGGCTTTAGCCGCTCCCGTTGTGGTGGGTATCATATTTATAGCTGCGGCTCTCGCTCTTCTTGGGTCTTTTTTGTGTTTAACGTCGAGTATCTTTTGATCGTTTGTGTAGGAGTGGATTGTCGTCATCAAACCTTTCTCTATACCGTATTCGTCGTCTATTATTTTCGTAATGGGAGCTAAACAGTTTGTCGTACAGCTTGCGTTTGATATTATCGGCTCTCCTTTATATTCGTCGGCGTTGACTCCTATTACGAAAGTCGGAGTATCGTCTTTTGCCGGTGCCGAGAAAACGACCTTTTTCACTCCGTTTTCTATATATACTTTGGATTTTTCTTGAGTCAAAAACGCTCCGGTGCACTCTAATACCACTTC
>CAZPVZ010000105.1:0-9344 GCA_964590185.1 uncultured Campylobacterales bacterium | reverse complement strand
AGTTCCGCTTTAGTCTTTCCTCCGATGATGTTTACGAACTCTCCGAGAGTGTCTAAAAGCAGAGCGTCGGTTAGCTCTTCGTTTTCGTCTATTAGGATTTTACAGCTTTCCTCTATCAGTTTTTTTGAAAAAACGAGAATGATTTTACATTCGAAAAAGCCGTATATTCCCAAAGTTGCGGCGAAATACTCGTTTAAGTCCGTACCTTTTATCTCCATCTCCTTTGCGTTTACGGCTTTTTTTTCGGCTTTTATGTTGGACATCACCTCTATCGTCGTTATCGTCGAATTTATAAATATCGGGAGATTTTTTACGATCTCTTTGGTTATGCCTTGGGAATTTTTCTGAACGGTCGGAGAGTTTTTCATAGCTTCTTTGACCGTCTCTTCGTCTTTTAAAAGGGTTTCCATGTCTTTGTAAAAGAGTATTCCCGCATCTTCCAAAGTCTCTTTGAAAGATTGCGTCATTTTGTGTTCGTTTGATCCTATTATTACGAAAAGGGCGTCGTATTCCGCTCCTCCGGTTGCCAATTTGGCTAAAAAATTAACTCCGTGGATATTTACCGAAGATACGGAGCTCATATCGAAAACGAAGAGTTTAAATCCCACTCGCAAGAGATTGTAATGGTATCCTATGTCGAACATATTGGAAAATTCGGAGTCTATGAAATCTTTTAAAATATATATTATGATATTGTCTTTAATTTTCGCTACTATTTTTTGATTGTAGAGTCCCAGATAGCTGTTTTCTATCGCAATGTCGAAATTATCTTTTTTCGCTAAGAAATCTCCCTTATCTTTTGCGATGGTTGTGGAATAACCTCTCTCTATCAATTCGACGGCTAAGATGTTTTTTTGTTCGCTATCTTCGTTCCATACGAGAATTCTTTTTTTCTTATCCTCTTCCTTAACTTCTCCTATAAGGAGAGATGCTACTTCTTGGTTTTCAAATAAATTGAAATTGGAGTTTTTTTTGAAAATTTTTTTCATAGACTCGAACTTATGTTTGTCGTAATCTATAAAACCTATGATAATGTCGTTCTTTTTCGCTTTCGCTATATCTTGCAAAATATCCAAAATTATGGACAGACCGTTTTTGTTAAAAAATATGACTTTTTTTAAGGATACCAAGACGGCGTTTAAATCGTTTTTTTGTTTTATGATTCTTCTATCGTTCGAGTCTATGATAAAAGGCGCGTTGTTTCCGTCTAAAAATCCTTGAGGATTAAAAAACGCTATTCGATTTTTAATTACAGGTTTCATGGATTCCTACGATTTTATTGAAATTTTGATATACCTCTTCTACGAAATCCGGATTAAATTCGATAAAGTCGTTTAGTCCGGCTTGCATATACGGAGGTTTGCTAAATTCGAAAAAGAGAAGCAGATGCATATATCTTACGAACTTTCCGTATTTTTCGTCGCTTGCATCCAGTTCTCCCAAATCCTTTAGCATCTTTATAATCGGTTGGGGCATATTCCATTTTTTGCAAATTAGAGAAGAAATATCAAACAGATTCATTCCTGTGAACTTTCGTAACATTTCGTTATAATTTATCTCTTTAACCTGTCTTATTATCGCGAACTCTTCGAAATTGTCTTTAAACATCTCTTCCGCTACGAAAATTGCCGACGGAATGAAAGTTATGACGGTTTTTAAATGGTCCTCTTCGGTTTTTTCGAATTTGAGTATTTCGTTCCAGAAAAATAGAAGCTCCGATTGAAGCTTGAAAAAGGAAGTGTTGTCAAGTTCGAATACTTTCCATTTTGACGGAACCAAAAGCGAGATGAGATAGGAATAGAGAATCTGCTTAGCCGTTTTTAGCCCCAAGATACCGAATATTTGAGGGATGTTTTCGACCTTTTTCCCGAAAAAACCGAAAACGGGTCTGTTTACGGTATCTATCAGATATTTCGATATGGCGGGATTATTTGAAGCTATTTTTGCGGCATTGGGAAGATCCCCTTTGTCTATATATTTTATGCATTCGGAAAGTTCTTTTGGCATAGGAGGAATTTTTAGGATGTATTTTTCTATCTTTTCTTTCGTAACCACGACTCCCCTTTTTGAAATAATTGTTATTAATTATTTAATATTTTAAAATAATTAAAATATTAACGGGAGTTACAAAGCAAAAACTATTCCATTTCTATGTTTTTTAGGGAATCGTAAACCTCTTTGAGTCCGGATACGTCGAATATCGCTAAACTCGGAGACGAGTCTATGATATTGCTTTTTGCGCTCAGTTTGGAAGCTTTTAGAAGTTTTCTTATCAAAATTTCGCTTTTTCCCGAGTAGTAGGTTATTTTTCCGTTTTTCGAAACTCGCCATCTTTTTTTGTTGTAGAGTTTGCCGTCTATTTTTAATGTTATCGGAGAGTTTTGAACGAAATTTTTCCAATTTATGTATAAAACTGTTTTCTTTTTTCCGTATCTTATGTGCAAAGTTACCGGTTTGTTCCATTTGCCGTGTCCTATATCCGCCGGCAGAGATAGAAGAAAAAATTTCTCTTGGGTTATGGGATCCACCTTTAATTTAACGTCCCATTTTCCTATGCTTTTGAGTTTGCTTTTTTTTTCTTCGAGGGAGGAAGTTAACAGGTCGTAGCATAAAAGTCTTTGAGAATCGTTTGAGAGCTTGTAGCATTTTAAAAGTTCATCTTCTATAGGAGAAGCTTGCGAAAATAGAGCGGTAAACAGGAGGGTTATTATTCGTTTAACCATAATCCTTTCCTTTAGAAAATCTTTTAAAAAGCTCTTATGGGAAATTATAGTTAAACAAATTTAATATTCGATAAAATTTAGTAAAATAAGGAAAAAAAAAGAGAAGAGAGAAAAGAAAGTTTTAAAAAATCTTTCTTTATTTGAGGAAGGTTAGTCCATTTGGTTTCTTAAGAAGGTCGGTATATCCAAAATATCTTCTTTTCCCTCGTATCCTCCGCTTACTTTTCTTATTTGGCTGTATTTGTCGCTTTTTTTGGTTTTTTGTCCCAAAAGATGCATTTTCTCTTTGTCTTCCTCTTCACTCTCTTGAGATTCGAAACCGGTGGCTATGATCGTAATTTTTATCATATCTTCATCGAGAGTATCGTCGTAAGTGGTTCCGAAAATGATATCGGCCTCTTCGTCGGCGCTCGATTCGATTTCGTCCATAGCTTCGGTAACTTGCATAAGAGGGAAGTTAGGATGCATTTGAAAATGGATCAATACTCCCATCGCTCCTTTTATGGACATATTATCAAGCAACGGAGATTCTATCGCGCTTCTTATCGCTTCTATCGCGGCGTTGTCTCCGGAGGCCTCTCCTATACCCATCAACGCCATTCCTCTATGTCCCATTACCGTTTGAACGTCCGCAAAGTCGAGGTTGATATTGTTTTCTCCGGCGTTTAGAACTACCGAGCTCATTCCTATGACCGCTCTTGCCAATATTTCGTCAACGAGTTTGAAACTCTCTCTCATTCCCAAATTTTTATCTACTATTGAGAGGAGTTTGTCGTTTGGAATGATAACTATCGAATCGCTCTCTTTTTTAAGTTCGTTTATTCCTTCTTTAGCGAGTCTGGCTCTTTTTCTTCCCTCGAATTTGAAAGGTTTCGTTACGATGGATACCGTTAAAGCTCCTATCTCTTTGGCCGCTTGAGCTATAATGGGTGAAGCTCCGGTTCCGGTTCCTCCTCCCAGACCCGCGGCTATGAAAACGATATCGCTGTTTGTTAGACTCTGTTTTATCTCTTCGTAACTCTCTATTGCCGCTTCTCTTCCCACTTCCGGCACCATTCCGGCTCCGAGACCTTTGGTTTTTTTCTCGCCCAATTGGATTTTGACGTCCGCTTTGGAGAGACTTAGCGCTTGGGAGTCGGTATTGGCGGCTATCAATTCTATATTCGTATCTATTCCTATCGTTTTCATATAATTTAGCATGTTTCCGCCGCCTCCGCCGACGCCGACGACTTTTATTTTAGCCCCCAATATATCCGCCGGAGCTTTTTTCTCCTCTATAGTAAAGTTTTCCATTTTTCTCTCTCCTCTAAAATAGTTGTGTAATCATATTCCAAAATCTTTTGAGTCTCTCTTTGAGATCGTAGCTCTCCTCATATTCCACTATATCCGTAATAGGCTCTTTTTCGTAATCTTCGTTTATCGTAAGATCCGTTTTTAAGTCTCTTTCCTTTTCATCCTTTTCCGTTTCTATGATATTTTGTATGTTTTTGCTCGGTTCTATCTTTTCGTCTTTGTATCTTAGTTTATTGTTAGAATCTATCTCGTAAGGAGTGAATTTTCCCGCTCCGTATAAAATAAGTCCTACGGCGGTTGAAAAGAAAGGCTCTTTTAAAGATTCGAAAAAACCTTCCGTTTCGTTGGGCTTGGCTATTCTGACCGGTTTGTCGTCGAAAGCGTTTATGGCCATCTCTCTTAGAGAGTCGAATTTCGTAAAGCCTCCCGTTAAAACCACTGATCCTATACTGTCTTTAAAACCGCTATCTTCTATCGATTTTGCCAATATCATCAAAGTTTCGTCTATTCTCGCGTAAATGACGTTGGAGATGATTTCGAACGAAACTTCGTGAGTGAAGTTTTCGTCTCCTATTCTCGGAAGTTCTATAACCTCTTGTCCACTCTCTTTCAGTTTTTTGTAGTTTATTTTTATCTCTTCTGCCGCGTGCAAAGGAGTGTGAAGAGCCATCGAGAGATCGTTTGTTATATTGTTGGAACCGACTCCCAAAAAGTCGTTATATCTGATGGAGTTTCCAAGATGTATGACCAGATTGCAGGTGGCTCCTCCCATGTCTATAACCGCGGCTCCGAGTTCCTTCTCGTCCTCTTTCAAAACGGCTATTGCGGAAGCGTAACCGCTTAATACTATATTGTCTATCTCCAAGCCGGCCCCTTTGACGGCTTTTTTCAAATTTCCGAGAGCCGATTTTTGAACCGCTATTATATGAGCCTGAACTTCGAGTCTCGTTCCGCTCATGCCGAGAGGATCTTCTATAAATTCTTGATCGTCAACTTTGAAATTGAAAGGCAGTAGGTGGATTCTTTCGTAATCTTGAGAAATGTTTGCGTTATGATTGGCCATTTGGATGGCCCTGTTTATCTCTTTTATTCCTATTTCCCCGGTCGGAACGTTTACGACTCCGTAGCTGTCGACTCCTTTAGCCATGGCGCCGGATACGGAGACTATTACTTTTTCGTAATGAATGCCCGCTATTCTTTTAGCGTCGTTGAGCGCGTTTTTTATCGCTTTGGATGCGTGTTCTATGTTTGTAATGATACCCTTTTTGAGACCTTTTGACTTAGCAATTCCGGATCCGAGTATTTTGATGCCGTCTTCTCTATGCTCCGCTATTATGGCGCATATTTTGGTGGAACCTATGTCGATGCCTAAAATTGTAGTGCCCAACGATCAATCCTTCCTAACTCTATTGTTGTCTGTAAAATTTCTCTATTTTATATTTTTTCTGTAATTTTCTTATTAAAGAATTTTCAATTGTTGATTCTTTAATTCCGATAATATTTTTTACTAATAATCCCTCGTTTTCTTTTAATTTATTTTCGTCAAACAATTTTTGTTCCGTAATTTTATATAAGATCGCTTTGCTTCCGAATACGAAAAAACCGATTTTAACGTTATTGGAAAAAACTTTGTCCAAAAACTCGATCGCCTCTTTTTTCGTCAGATTCATATCGGTCAATTTTTCGTAATCGTTTCTGCTTACGAACCCTATATCCGTTCCTTTAAAATTTTTGATTATTTTTGCGGCTTTCTCTTTTAAAAGCTCTATCTTTTTTTCTTTAGTTAAATCGCTTTTAACTAACTCCTTCGCTTCTTCGTACTTCATAGGTTTCGGTAAATTAATTATATCTAATTTTATAACTAAATATCCATTTTTTTCCTTAATAGGTTTAAGAATTTCTCCTTTTTTAGCATTTTTTAACTTTTCAAAAGGAAAATCGTCTTTACCTTCCGTCAAAGTAATTTTTTGATCTGCTTTTATTTTCCCCTTTTTTAATAAAAGATATTTTTTTAGAGCTATTTTTTTGGCTTTTTTAAGCTTCAAATCTTTTTCAACTCTATCTTTTGCCTTCTCAAACGGCAAAATTTTGCCTTTTTCGTCTTTGTAACGAAATTTCTCACTTTTGTAAAATTCCCGTATCTCTTTATCGGTTGCGTTAACGTCCTCTATCCCTATTCTTACGGCCTCTACCACGTAGTTCGTTTTGGTCAAATATCTGTTTTTGTTTTTTTCCCAGTAACTTTTGGTCTCGTTTTCGTCGAGTTTTATCGGAGTGTTTTCCTCGTTTAGGAGTTTAAGTTCTATTCTGTCTTGGAGAAAAAACGCGGACGCGAAAGCCTCTTTTTCGACTTGGGTGGCTTTTGGAGATATGATTCTTTTTAGTTTGTCCAAAAGTATCTCTTTTTTCAAACCGTTTTCGAAATCGACCGGCTGCTGTCCTATGCTTTTTAAAACCTGAAAATATCTGTCTATGTTAAAGACGCCGTCTTTTTGGAAAGCTTTGATGCTTTTTAATTTCTCTTGCACTTCGCTGTCCAAAACTCCCATTCCGAGATCTTTTGCGTAGTTTATAAGCAGAGCTTCCACGATCAATTTATTTAGCGTAAGCTCTTCGAGTTTCATCTCCTCGGCTTTCTTTTTCGTCAGAGTTCCTCTAAAGAGAGTTTGATTGTAGTAGTTGTAAAGATTAGAGTATGCGTGCTGAAACTCTTTTACCGTAATTTTTTCGTTTCCGACTTTTGCTACGGAAGAGGCTCTATCGAGATTGTAGTCATACATTCCCCAACCGACGAATCCGGCTCCTATGAAAGCTATCGTGCTTATCCAAATCGTAACGACCAAATATTTGCGGTGTTTTTGCATCCATGAAATCATTTGTTTCCTTTTCCCGTTATATCTATTATTAATTTTTATCGGTCATATTATATTGTATTTATTTAAAACTCTCATTAAGTTATCCGTTTTGGGATATCTTACAAGGATTTGGCGTTTTTTTTATCCGAAACGGGTGGAAAAAGCTTTGAAAAATGCAAAATATTTCATATCTTAATTTTTTTAAAAATAACAAATTAATTTAGATTTTAAGATTTATTGGTTAAAATTTTAATAGTTTTTATCGATAAAAAGGATAAAGGAATGAAAAGAGCTCTTTTCGGGGCGTCTCTTTTGCTCTCTTTGCTTTACGGAGTCGAAAACGAAGATTTGAAACAGGCTTTGGAAGGAGGATTCATAGCCACGACGGGCAACTCCAAAAGCTCTACCGTAAACGCCGAATATCGATTGAGATACGAATACGGTAAAAATACGGAGATGAAGTTTAGCACCGATATGCTCTACGGAAAAAAGAAAGGTAAGACTTCAAACGAAAGATATAGAGCCAATTTCGATTTGAAACGCTATTACGGAGACGATCTTTTTTACTATTTCGAGCTTTATTATCTTAAAAACAGATTCGAAGGCTATAAACATCAGATAAATACCGGTTTCGGTTTGGGATATAAGATTATAAATAAAAATCAAGAGACTCTTTTGGGACTTGGCGGTCTTTTGATGAGATACAACAGTTATACCGGTGAAAAAAAGAGTGAGCTTTTGTCTTTCGTAAAACTCTCCGCCGATTATAAATATAAAATAGACCGGAAAAACAGTTTCGTTTCCAAATGGTATTTTATGAGTAACGTTGAAGATTTGAGCGATTACGAAAGCGGTCTGAAGTCCAAACTCGTTTTTAAATTAAACTCCAGACTCGCTTTTAATGTCGGATTCGAAGTCAAGTACGACAATACTCCTCCCGAGAAAAATATCTACAAAACCGACACCACCACCAAAATAGGAATCTCTTACGACTTTTGATTTAGACGGATATTCCGTACTCTTTTACGATTTTTAAAAATTCTTTTGAATATAGAAATTTTTTCATAATTTCCTCTCTGTCGTTTTTTTGAGATTCCGAAAGCCAATATCGGATTTCTTTTTCCCCCGGTTTTCTGTCGAAAAATGTTTTGTAAAGAATAGTAATATATTTCTCCGTCGAGATTTTTTTGTTTGCAAACTCTTTGGATAGGAAAAACGATTTTGCTATCTCTAAAACTCCTTTTCGTTTCGATAAAAGCTCTTTTTTCCAATATTCGTATCCGACTTTATCCGGTTCTCTCTCAAGGGCGTAAATATAAAACCTCTCTATAAAAGCGGAAACTTTATCCTCTTTCGAAAACGCCTTTACTCCGTATTTTTCGGCTATTTGTTCGAACTCTTCGGAAAATGCGAATTTGTAAAACAGCAAGGATTTTGCGTAGGGATTTTCGGTTAGGAAATCGCTCCAATAATTTAATCCCGCTATATCCGCGTCCCTTTCCAAAAGAGTTTCATAAAGAGTTTTTATAAAAGCTTCGTTCGAGAGATTTAGGCTTTGAAACTCTTTTGATTCGAAAAACCTTTTTGCCAAATAAGCCGCACTCCTTTCTTTTAATATCTTTTTCCAATAAGAGATTCCCTCTTTCTCCGGTTCTCTAAAAAGGATCTTATTATAAAGAGCGGTTATAAATTTCTCTTCTTTGCTTTTTGGAGGAACTATTTTTAGGGTAAATATTTTTCCGTTTTTTGAATAAGCCTTTATCTCTTCTCCTATCTCTTTGCCTATTTGTAAGACCGCCGTGTTTGCATCTATAGAGTCTAAAAAATATGTATCCGAAGAATATATTTCTATTTGATTTATTTTAGAATCGGTATCGAAGCAGTCTTTAGGTTTTATATATAAAGCGTATTTTTCTCCGGCTTCGACTTCGTATATTTTTTTCTCGTTTTCCAAAAAAATAACTTTTTCTTTTAACGATTTCGTTTTAAAATTCCACTCCTTTTTAAAAATTTTTCCTTCGTATTCGTACTCTATTTCGGCTTTATACCACTTATTCCATTTAAGTCTTTGAAGAGGGAAAATAACGAATGCTTTTTCTTTATAATAAGCCGATGACAATCGGCTATCTTCTTTTGGGGTAATCAGTTTGGATTTTACTTCTCTATTATTTTCAAATAGTTTAAATTTTTTTAAAACGATATCTTCCGTTTCGAAAAACGAAGGGTTAAATTGTATGCTTATCGGATTTCCCACGCTTCCTCCTCTAGGACATTCCGGAAGAGGGGGAGGAGTTTCGGTATTTGAAAAAGAGGTTTGAGCTTTTAGATAATCTTTAGGAGGCCAAACGACTATTTTTGCGTTTTGTACATGCGTGTTTTCAAAATTGCGTTTTAAAGTTCCCATGTCGAAAATAAATAGACTCTCATAAATGTAGTCTTCTCCTTCGTAAAAAGCCGCTCCGAAATCTTCTAT
>CAZPVZ010000104.1:0-3216 GCA_964590185.1 uncultured Campylobacterales bacterium | reverse complement strand
GGAGGTAGATTATAAGGGCATTTTTAATACTCGCTCTTTTTGCTTTGACGCTCTTAGGGGCGCAAGATACGGTAACGATTCCGACCGTAAATCTCTCTCTAAACGCTCCCGCCGAGCCTAAAGATTTGGTAAACAGTCTGAATCTGATAGTCGTTTTGACGATTTTAGTTTTAGCTCCCTCTCTGATACTCGTTATGACGAGCTTTTTAAGGCTTATCGTAGTCTTTGCCTTTTTAAGACAGGCTTTGGGAACCCAACAATCTCCTCCGACGCAACTTCTTATCTCCTTAGCTTTGGTGCTTACTTTTTTCATAATGGAACCGATAGGCAAAAAGGCTTACGAAGAGGGGATAAAACCATATACCGAGAAAAAAATAGGATACGAAAAAGCTTTCGAACTCGCCGTAACGCCGTTTAAAGAGTTTATGATAAGAAATACGAGAGAGAAGGATTTGGCGCTGTTTTTCAGAATAAGAAAACTCAAAAACCCAAAATCCGTAAAAGATGTTCCCTTAACGATAGCGATTCCGGCGTTTATGATAAGCGAACTTAAAACGGCTTTCGAAATAGGCTTTTTGATATATCTTCCCTTTTTAATAGTCGATATGGTGGTAAGTTCCGTTTTAATGAGCATGGGTATGATGATGCTCCCTCCCGTTATGATATCTTTGCCGTTTAAACTTCTGCTTTTCGTTTTGGTGGACGGATGGAATCTGCTCGTAGGAAATCTCGTGGAGAGTTTTAAATAATGAACTGCGAATATTTCTCTTTATGCGGAAGCTGTAAGATATACGATAAAAGCTACAAAGAGCAGCTTGCCGAAAAAATATCTTTTATGAAAGAGTTTTTCAAAGAGTTCGGTATAGAAAAGTTCGAAATTTTCGAATCGAAAGAGAGCCGCTTTAGAGACAGAGCCGAATTTAGAATCATCCATCAAAACGGCTCAATCTCCTATGCGATGCACAAACTAAAAGAAAAAGGACTTCTTCCCGTAAAAGAGTGTCAAATAGTAAACGACAAAATATACGAAACGATGCCCGTTTTAAAAAGGGAGATAGAAAAGTCCCCTCTTTTGAAAGAAAAACTCTTCACCGTCGAATTTCTCTCTTGCGGCGCAAAAGATCTTTTAATAACTCTCATTTACCATAAAAAAATAGGCAAAGAGTGGGAGGAGGAAGCTAAAAAACTTTCCGAAACGCTATCCTCTCCGATAATCGGAAGAAGCAAAAAAATAAAAATAGTTTTAGAAAGAGAGTTTATCGAAGAGAGATTGAATATAGAAGGAAAAGAGTATAGATACAGATATTTCGAAAACTCCTTCACTCAGCCAAACTCCTCCGTAAACGAAAAGATGATAGGATGGGCGAAAAAACATTCGAAAAATCTAAACGGAGACCTTTTGGAACTATACTGCGGACACGGAAATTTCACTATACCCTTAAGCGAAAATTTTCAAAAAGTGTTGGCTACCGAAATCTCCAAAACTTCCATAAAATCGGCAAAAATCAACTGCCGATTAAACGGAGTCGAAAACATCGAGTTTGTGAGACTAAGCAGCGAAGAGTTAATCTCGGCTCTAAAAAAAGAGAGAGAATTTAGAAGACTAAAAGAGATAAACATTTTCGATTTCGACTTCACGACCGTTTTCGTAGATCCTCCGAGAGCGGGACTTGACGAAAAAACGGCTCAATTTATAAAAAATTTTCAAAACATAATCTACATATCGTGCAATCCGAAAACTTTAAAAAGAGATCTTTTGAATTTAAAAGGATTTAAAATAGAAAAATTTGCGCTTTTCGATCAATTTCCATACACGAATCACATAGAATCGGGAGTCTTGTTAAAAAAAGAGTAGGAGAGAAAAATCTCTCCCGTTTAATCTCAATAAGCTTCTACGCTCTCTTTAACTTTCTCATCCGAACGCTCTTTTTTGGAGCTTTCATACTCTATAACGTCTTTGTTTCCTTCCATTACCATTTCGTTAAGAAGTCTGAAAAGTTCGTTGCTCGCATCTTCCATCTTAGAGAAATTTTCTATGATCATCTCTCTCTTTTCCGGAACCATACAGCTTGCGTTAGCGGCGCAAGGAACCGTTTTAAGCACCATATCGTGAACGGCTTTATGATACGGTTCAATCTGTTTGAAAGATTTCGTATCATAAAACATATCTTTGCCTATTCCGTAATACCATTTACCCATTCGGCAGGATTTATGATCTTTAAAATAATCCACCATCTTTTCATTCTCGTTCAATACCGTAGTGTAAGCTTCGGATTTGAACACTATATGATCCACTTTAACCAAAGTCGCAAACAGAGAATCTCTTATGTATTTGGCAAATTTTTCGGAGTATCTTGCCGACTTGGCAAATTCCACGAGCATATTTTTAAACTCTTTGATATCTCCTTGAGAACTCGTAGCTATCTCCGTAATCTCTTGAGAATTGGACTGAATGTTGTTCGACTCTTGCTGGAGAGTCTGAATCGTAACGGCTATCTCTTGAGTCGCTTTTTGCGTTCTCTCCGCCAAATCCCTAACCTCGTCCGCCACGACGGCAAAGCCTCTTCCGTGCTCTCCGGCTCTCGCGGCTTCTATGGCGGCGTTTAACGCAAGCAGATTGGTCTGATCCGCTATGTCTTTGATCAGATTGATAACCGTAGAAATCTCCAAAGTCCTCTCGTTAAGCATGGAGATAGCATCGTTGGAATGGGAAATAAGCTCTATCAAATGATCGAGTTTCTCAACTATCTCGTTAACTCTTATTTCGCTATTCGTAGCATCTTGAGCCGTCTTTTCGGTAGCTTTGGTAATATTTTTGATAATCTCCACATTATTTGAGATATCTTCCTGAATGGTATGAAGCCCGGCTTTTATGCCTCCCGTTTTTTGATGGAAAATCTCTCCGAGCTCCCCTTTCATCTTCGTTTTAAAAGATAAGGATATGGCATGCAAAGCTTCGTTTAGATGAGGACACGCCGCTTTAAAATCGCCTTTGTATCCCTCTTCGAAAATGATTCTTTTATCGTTGCCCCTGTTCGCTTCCATGATGGAAGATTTTATATCCCTCATCATCTGTTCCACTTGATCAAGCATATCGTTTATTCCCCAAGCAACGTTAAAAAGAACGTGATCGTCGGGAATGTTCGTTACTCTATGAGAAAGATTTCCCGATCCCGCATTCGTCAACACGTCCCTTATCTGCCTTATTAGAGGATC
>CAZPVZ010000103.1:0-3814 GCA_964590185.1 uncultured Campylobacterales bacterium | reverse complement strand
TCTCCTTTAGGAGATTCGGTTGCTACGTAAACTTCTCCCACGGGCGGTCTCATACCTTGAGTTACCAAAACGAAATGTTGCATCAAAGAGTAGTTTTGAGTCATTATCTCCTCTTTCGGAGCCGAAATGTATTGAGGAGCGTGCGCCATTATCTGAGGATCGCTCTCTTTATACATAGGTATGAGCTGTTTTAGGATTTTTATGGATTCTCTTATCTCCTGCATATAGAGTTTGTATCTTCCGTAACTGTCGCAGCTATCCGTTACCGGAACGTCGAAATCGAGTTCGTCGTATAGTTCGTAAGGCTCCTCTTTTCTTATATCCCAAGGTATTCCGCTTCCTCTTAGAGTGGGACCGGAACATCCCCAAGTTTGAGCCATTTCCGGAGAGATGACTCCCACGTTTTCAAGTCTCATTTTCCATATTCTGTTTTGGTCTAAAAGACCTTCGTAATCCTCTATGTCTTTTGGAAGTTTTTGGATGAATTCCGATAGTTTTTCAAGCCAGCCGTCCGGAAGATCCAAAGGAACTCCTCCGATTCTGACCGCGGAATGCGTAAGTCTCGCACCGCAGTAATCCTCCATCAGATCCATAGCGAATTCTCTTTCTCTAAAGCAGTAGAGGAAGATACTCATAGCTCCCACGTCGAGAGCGTGCGTTGCGAGCCAGAATAGGTGAGAGATGATTCTGTTTAGCTCCAAAAGCATCGTTCTTATGATTTGAGCTCTTCTTGGAGCTTCGATTCCGAGCAGTTTTTCGACCGCCAGCGCAAAACCGTAGTTGTTGGAAGTGGCGGCTATGTAGTCCATTCTGTCCGTTGTGGGCAAAAACTCGTTATAGATCATATTTTCGGCCATTTTTTCCATACCTCTGTGGAGGTATCCTATGTCCGGAACGGCTTTGACGATCTGCTCTCCCTGAAGTTCTAAGATAAGTCTTAACTGTCCGTGAGCCGAAGGGTGCTGAGGACCGAAGTTGATAACCATCGTGTTATCGTCTCTTTCGAAAACGAGGTTCTCGAAAAACGGTTCCAATCTGTTAGGATATTCTCTTCTTGGAGTCTCCATGTTACTTTCTCTCTTTCAAAGTTATTGATTTATCTTTTTTGAATCTTCTGATCAAGAACACGCCTCCCTCCTCTTGATACTCTTTCATCAAGTCGGTAGGTTCTTTGCTCGGTTCTTCGCCGAATCTGACTTCGTGTCTGATTCTTGCGAAATGTTTGGTGTCTCTTTCGTTTACGTAAGCGCTGTCTCTATTTTCCGGACCGATAATCTCTCTATACTCTTTTCCGAAGATCTTATCCACTTCGTACCATTGAGCGAACTCGTCTCCTTGAAGAGGATAATCTTTTCTAAGCGGATGTCCTTTCCAATCGTCCGGCATAAGGAGTCTTTTCATATACGGATGGTTATTGACTTTAACGCCGAACATATCGTACATCTCTCTCTCCGCCCAATCGGCGCTTTTGTAGATGTCGCAAACGCTCTCTATCGCTTCGTTTTCTTTCACGAAACATTTAACTCTCATTCTCTTTCTTTTGCTTGTGGAGAGCATTTGATAAAATATTTCGAATTCTCCCGATTTTGCGAGCCAATCTATGGCGCTAAGCTCGCTTAAAAAGTTGTATGCGAGTTCATCTCTTAGATGTTTTAAAACTTCTCTGTTGTCTTTGGGATCTATATAAACGACCATCTGTCCTCTTTGGATATAAGCCTCTTTAATTTCGAATTTGTTTTTTAGACTCTCCAAATCTTTCGCGAAAATTTCGTCGCTTTCGACGGGCTCTTTGGGTATTTGAGGAGCAACCCAAAATCTGTCGTTATAATAGGCTCTCTTTTGCAAGTTGCCTTTTTCTTGATATCTTCTCATCATACCAGCCTTTTTGGTTTAAGTTTTTGAAAGGCGCTTTCGCGTCTGATCTGTTTTTGAAGCATCATGACCGCATATTGCAAAGTTTCGGGTCTGGGCGCGCATCCCGGAAGATAGATGTCCACCGGAATTACTCTATCCACTCCTTGAACCGTTGCGTAAGTGTTGAACATTCCTCCCGTATTTGCGCAGCTTCCCATCGAAATAACCCATTTGGGCTCCGTCATTTGATCGTAGAGCCTTCTTATAAATTCCGCGTGTTTTTTCGTAAGAGTTCCGGCTACGATCATAAGATCCGCCTGTCTGGGGCTGGCTCTAAAGATCGTTCCGAATCTGTCGAAATCGTATCGACTCGCACCTGACGCCATCATTTCGATAGCACAGCACGCCAATCCGTAAGTTAAAGCCCATAGGGAGTTGCTTCTTCCCCATTGCAAAATTTTATCGGCCGTAGTTAATAAAACCGGCAATCCGCCTTCTTGTAGGTATCTTACTTGATGCTGTGCCATTCTAACGCTCCTTTTTTCCATGCATAGATGAATCCGATTGCGAGTAGCAAAATAAATAGAATCATTTCGGCAAAGCCGAACCATCCGAGAACTTTAAAATCTATCGCCCACGGAAACATAAAGATAATTTCCACGTCAAAGAGTATGAAAAGAAGGGCGAAAAGATAAAATTGCGCGGAGATTGCGTTGGGTTGTTTCGTAACCTCCGGACCGCATTCGTAAATCGTAAGTTTAAGCTTTTCCGTATCCAATCTCGCAAGCTTTCTGCTTACGAATCTTGCCAAAACAGTTGTTGCGGCGAAAGCGACGACTGTTACGATTAAGAACATAAACACCCCGAAGTAGGGATGAGCGACCGTCATATGACTCATGTGCAATCCTTATATAACAAATATTTTGTAGATTTTAAGCCTAATTTGCGATAAATAACTATATCAAATTCTCAATTAATTCTTATTTATTACAAAATGTAATTTTTCGGAGGAAAAGGAGTGTAACAAAATGATACACTCTTTTGAAGCCGGGTAGAGAAAAGTGAGTAAAAATTTAACATTTTTTTACATAAAGCCAAGCGTTTTTGACTCTCCGAAAGTTCCGCTTTTTTCTCTTTGGATAACGGGAATGAAATCGGCTATCGTAAAGACCGGATCTTTCTTTAAAGCCACTTTTAATGCCGTATTTTTAATGACGACCGATATCTGTCCTCCGGTTAGATCGTATTTCGCTAACGCTTCTATATCAAAATCTTTTTCGTATTTTGCGTTTTTGGGAAGCATCTTTTTCCAAAGTTCGATTCTCTCTTTGAAATTGGGCTTTTCGAAAGCTATTTTATAATCGAATCTTCTCGAAAAAGCGGGGTCTATGTTTTCCAAAAGATTCGTGGTCGCTATCAAAACGCCGTCGAATTTCTCTATCTGTTCCAAAAAGATGTTTTGCATCTGATTGTGCATTTTATCCGCACTGCTTCCGAAACCCGTAGATCTCGCGCTTAAAAACTGATCGGCTTCGTTTAGAAGCAAGACCGGTTCGCTTTTTGTTTTTTGAGTGAGCTCTTTATAGGTATCGAAGATTTTTCTTACGTTTTTTTCGCTCTCTCCCACATACATCGACAAGATTTTGGAGCAATCGAAACTTAATATCTTTTTCTTTAAGGATTTGCCGAAAGATACGGCCGTCATAGTTTTTCCGGTTCCCGGAGGGCCGTAAAAGATCATTTTCGCGCTTATGCCTCTTTTTTTGTCTTTTATCCCCCATTCTTTTAAAAGAGATTGCACTCTTTTATCCATTTGTTTTAGGATATTATTTAGTATCTCTTTCGTTTTCGGATTTAAAACCACGTCTTCCAAAGAGGTTTTAGGCTCGATAAGTTCGAAGATATCCTGATCTTTTATAAGCATATCCAATTTTAATTTTTTAGGTCTTTTCTCTTTATG
>CAZPVZ010000102.1:0-6037 GCA_964590185.1 uncultured Campylobacterales bacterium | reverse complement strand
AAGCGCCGAAGAGCTTGTCGATTTTTATGAGAAATTATGTTCCAAGTTTCCGATAGTTTCAATAGAGGACGGCGTTGCGGAAGACGATTGGGACGGATGGAAAATATTAACTTCCAAGCTCAAAGATAAAGTTCAGCTTGTGGGAGACGACATCTTCGTTACCAATCCCAAAATCCTATCGGAAGGAATCAAAGAGGGAGTGGCAAACTCGATCCTTATCAAACTAAATCAAATCGGAAGCGTAACGGAGACGATGCAGACGATAAGACTCGCCCACAGAAACGATTATACCGCGGTGGTAAGCCATAGAAGCGGAGAGAGCGAAGACGCTTTCATAGCCGATTTGGCGGTGGCTTTAAATACGGCTCAGATAAAAACCGGCGCTCCGGCGAGAGGAGAGAGAACCGCAAAATACAATAGACTCCTCGAGATAGAAAGAGAGCTCGGTTACGGAGAATACATAGGAAAAACTCTTTTTAAATAGAGATGAAAAAAGATATAGAAGAACTTTTAGAATATAAAGATTTTGAAAAAAGAAAGGACGGCCGTCTTTATCTCAAAGCGGTCGCCCTTATAACGATAGTGATACTGTTTGGAATCTACATAGGAAATCTTCTTTTCGGAGACAACTCTTTGGAGATGCTTTTAAATCTTCAGCAAACGAGAGATAAATTGCAAATACAAACGGAAAGCCTAAAAAAAGAGAACGCGAAACTCCAAAAAGAGTATTTCGAATTAAAACAGCTTCAAAGCGATTCGGATAACTAATGAAAAAAACGCTACTTACGACGCTTATTATCGCAACTTCCCTCTTAAGCAGAGAAAATCCTTTCGAACCGGTAATAAAAGAGTATTCATCTCCCGTCTTTAAAGAGAGGAAGAAAGAATATAAACCGTTCTCTTTTAAAACTCTCTCTTTTCCGAGCAAAGCGAGAGTTTTAAAAGAGATCTGCATAAAATATCAAAACGTTGACGGAAGCATAGAAGAGAAAAGAATCTCCATAGACAGAGAGATAGATTGGCAAAAACCGCTTATTTTAACCAACTCTCCCATATCGGAAGAGAAAAAAAATCCCTCCGCTAATAAAAAGCTTTCCGAAAAAACTCGGCCCGAAAGGAAAAAAGCCGAAAAAAAAGAGCCCCGAGAAAATAAAACCGTTTTGAAAATAAACCCCTTTTGCACGCTATCCATGGAAGGAAAAAAAATCTTTATAAAAACTTCCGACAAAAAGATAAGATCTTTTATGCTCGTATCTCCTTACAAAATAGTTTTGGATTTTAAAAACCCTAAAGACGTAGAGTCGAAAACCTTCAAAATAAAAAATCCTCATATCAAAAAAATAGTTTTAGGCAATCACAAAGGATATTACAGAATAGTATTCGAACTTAAGGGACATTACGGATTTACAATAAAAAAATATTCAAAAGGGTATATCCTTTCTCTTAAATAAAAATTTACCCCCGATTCGTTACCATTGTAAAAAAATTTTATTAAGGACGAACTTGGACAAACAGAGCAAAATAGTATCTATGTTCGACAACATAGCCGAAACCTATGACCTTGCAAACAGAGTTTTAAGCTTCGGAATAGACAAAACGTGGCGGAGAAAAGCTTGCGATCTAACTTTCAAACACTACGACAAAAAAGAGCTGGACTTGATAGCCGACGTTGCTTGCGGTACGGGAGATATGTGCGAGTATTGGGATAAAAGAGCCGAAAACGCCCGAATAAAGATTAAAAAAATCGTCGGCATAGATCCTTCCGAAGGTATGTTAAGCCAAGCCCGAAAAAAAGGCATAAACGCCGAATTTATAAAAGCCGAGGCTAAAAATCTCCCTTTAGAAGACGAAAGCGTCGATATAGTGAGCATCTCTTACGGAATAAGAAACGTCGTTGACAGAATGGAAGCTTTTAAGGAATTCAACAGAGTTTTAAAAAAAGGCGGAATGCTTACCATTTTGGAGTTTACGAAACTTGAAAAAGAAACTTTTGTTTCTAAAGCTAGAGATTTTTATATGAAAAAAGTTTTGCCTCTGTTAGGTGGAATTTTGTCTAAAAATTATGAAGCTTATAATTATCTTCCAAATTCCATTGAAAACTTTTTAACTAAGGAAAAAATGGTACAAGAGCTTCAAGAGAGCGGATTTGAGGTATTGAAAGTAGAAAGTTATTCGATGGAAATATCCACTCTATTTATCGCCAAGAAACTGTAAATTATGTTAAAATAGCAAAACTTAAAATATTTCAAAAAGGAAATATATGAAGGGATTGTTTATATTTTTGTTAGGTTTATCTACCGCAATATCTTTGTATGCTACCGATAAACCCTCTCACGTAATTTTGGAAACCAACAAAGGGAAAATAGAACTTAAGCTCTTTTGGGACGTCGCACCCAAGGCTTGCGAAAATTTCGTCTCCCTGGTTAGAAAAGGCTACTACGACAAAACGATTTTTCACAGAGTCATTAAAGGTTTTATGATTCAAGGAGGAGATCCCACCGGTACGGGAATGGGGGGAGAGTCCATATGGGGAAAACCTTTTAAAGACGAATTTAAACCAAACGTTATTTTCGACAAACCGGGACTTTTGGCGATGGCCAACAGAGGACCCAATACCAACGGCAGTCAGTTTTTCATAACGGTCGCTCCGGCTCCTTGGCTAAACGGGGGATACACGATATTCGGAAAAGTCGTTAAAGGATTCGACGTAGTCAAAAAGATAAACGAGGTTAAAACCGGACAATACGACAGACCGATAGAGAAGGTGCTTATAAAAAAAGCCTACATCGTAGAAGACAAAAAAAGCGAAAAATCCGACCAATCTAAAAAGGAGGAAAAATAGATGAAGAAAATCGAAGCGATTATCAAACCTTTTAAACTTGAGGATGTAAAAGATGCTTTAAACGAAATAGGAGTAACCGGTATGACGATTACGGAAGTGAAAGGTTACGGAAGACAGCAAGGACATACCGAACTTTATAGAGGAGCCGAATACGTCGTGGATTTTCTTCCGAAGATAAAGATAGAGACGATTGTAAAAGCCGATGATGTGGATAACGTAGTCGATACGATCGTAAAAGCGGCAAGAACCGGCAAAATAGGAGACGGAAAGATTTTCGTATCTTCGGTCGATAAAGTTATTAGAATCAGAACCGGCGAAGAAGACGAAGAGGCTATATAAAAGGGGTATAGTATGAAAATAGTTCCCGCCGATAACGTTTGGATACTTATCTCAACGGCTTTAGTACTTTTAATGAGCATTCCGGCTCTGGCCATATTTTACGGAGGCTTATCGAAAGTTAAAAGTATGCTAAATACTATTTTAATGGTTATGGTAGCTTTTTCGATAGTAAGTTTTTTATGGCTTATTTACGGATATAGTTTAACTTTCGGTCCCGACGTCGGAGGAGTTATAGGTAGTTTAAAATATTTTATGCTTTTGGGAATCAATCCGAGCGATGCGGCTCCTGCAGCGGAAAATTTGTATCACTATCTTTTTATCTTTTTCCAAATGACTTTCGCCGCTATTACGGTAGCTTTGATGGCGGGAGCTTTTGTAGAGAGAATGAAATTTTCGGCTTGGCTTCTTATAAGCGTTTTGTGGGCTACTTTCGTATATTTTCCGGTGGCTCACTGGATTTGGGGAGGAGGATGGCTCTCCAACGTCGGCACTTTGGATTTTGCCGGAGGAATAGTAGTTCACGAAACTTCCGGACTTTCGGCTCTTGTGGGAGCGATTTTGATAGGAAGAAGAAAAGAGCCTTTGATGCTTCCTTCAAGCCTTCCTTTGGTTGCCATAGGAACCGGACTTTTATGGTTCGGATGGTTCGGATTTAACGGAGGAAGCGCTCTTGGGATGAACGCCACCGCAATTTCCGCGGCGTTTACCACGACCGTAGCCGCTTTCGTAGGCGGTTTCGTATGGCTCGTGCTGGAATGGATAAAGTTTAAAAAGCCGACTTCATTGGGTATATTTACGGGATTTATAGCGGGGCTTGCCACCATTACTCCCGCTTCGGGATTCGTTGATATTTTCGGAGCGTTGATCATAGGAATCTTCGGAGCGGTTATCTGTTTTTGGGCGGTCGTTTACGCTAAAAACAGATACAAATATGACGACTCTCTCGACGTTTTCGGAGTTCACGGAGTGGGCGGAATAGTAGGATCTTTGATGCTCGCCCTTTTGGCGAAACCCTCGATCGGAGAGGTTAAGGGATTATTCTTCGGAGGAGGATTTTCTCAACTAATCGATCAGATTATCGGAATCTTAGCCGTAGGAATATACTCAATCGTTCTTACGATTATAATATTTAAAATTACGGAGAAAGTAACGGGACTTAGAGTAACCAAAGATGAAGAGTCCGAAGGAATAGACGAAACGATTCACGGCGAAAAAGCCTACGCTAAAGAGTATTAAGGATGAGTATGTCTCATAGAGTTTTTAGAGAGTATGACATAAGAGGTATATTCGAAAAAGAGTTAAACGAAAAGAGCGTAAAACTAATAGGCTATTTTTTGGGTTTGAGAATAAAAAAGGTCGGAGAGTGGGTAGCCGTCGGATACGACGCGAGAGTTCACTCCCCGATACTGTTTAACTATCTAACGAGCGGTTTGAACAAAGCCGGAGTAAAAGTTTTGGGGATGGGACTTGTTCCCACTCCCGTAAACTACTTCTCAAACTATACGGAATTTGACGGAATCACTCCTTCCGCTTCCATTATGATAACCGGCTCTCACAATCCGAAAGAGTATAACGGCTTTAAAATCACCGTAAACAAAAAGCCCTTTTTCGGAGAAGATATCTACTCTTTGGCAAAAGAGGTCGAAGAAAATACGGATCTTGAGATAGAGGACGACGCCTCTTTCGTTCCGATAGACGCAAAAGAGAAATATATAGACTTTATCGTCAAAGAGTTCGATTTTCTGCGCGGTTTCGATAAAAAGATAGCTTTCGACTGCGGAAACGGAGCGGCCGGAGTGGTAATAGAACCGATAGCGAAAAGGCTTAATCTAAACTATGAAGCTCTATTTTGCGAACCGGACGGAAATTTTCCAAACCACCACCCGGATCCGACGATAGAGGAGAATCTAAAAGATATAAAAGCCTTCCTTGAAAAAGACGTTCAAGTAGGTTTCGCATACGACGGAGACGCGGACAGAATAGCCGTTTTGACGAAAAAACACAATATAAAGGGCGACGAACTCGCTTTGCTTTTCGCTAAAGGAATGGAAAATCCGATCGTCGTCGGAGAAGTGAAATGCTCTCAAGTTATGTACGACGAAATAAATAAAATAGGCAAAGCGGTTATGTACAAAACCGGTCACAGCAACCTTAAGGTGAAGATAAAAGAGTTAAACGCCGATTTGGCGGCGGAAGTTAGCGGACACATCTTCTTCAACGACAGATATTTCGGCTATGATGACGGAATCTACTCCACTTTCAGAGTTTTGGAGCTTTTATATAAAGGAATCGATCTCGATGAAGAGATGGACAGACTCCCGAAAACATTCTCGACAGAAGAGATAAAGGTAAAAGCGACTGAAGAGAGCAAATTTCAAATAATAGAAAATTTAAAAAAGCTTTTGAAAAATCCCCCTTCCGACTTTCCGAAAATAAAAGAGATTATAGAGATAGACGGCGTAAGAGTCGTATTTGAAGAAGGATGGGGACTCGTTAGAGCCTCAAACACCACTCCCATACTCGTTACCAGATTCGAATCTTCAAACAAAGAGAAAGCAAAACTCTACGAAAAGAAATTAAACGAACTAATAGAAAAAGCGAAAGAGAGAGTTTAAAATTTCTCTTTTATTTTAAAAATTTATAATTATAAATTTTGTTATAGGAAATTATTTAAAGTTATAATCGAAAATCGTAGTTTGCTATTACTCTGATTTGAGAATAGTCCTCTTTTGAGGGAGTTTTGTTCTCTATATATGCGTAAACGGCGGTTAAAGATAAATTTTTTGAAGAATAGTTTAAAGAGATGTCGGTTTCGAAAGTTTTGTAGTCTCCTCTATCGGCTCTAAAACCTCCGTA
>CAZPVZ010000101.1:0-2600 GCA_964590185.1 uncultured Campylobacterales bacterium | reverse complement strand
GCTTATCATACTTATAATACGGATAAAAAAGATTGGCTGGGTTGGTTGAAGGCTTTTATATTTTTCGTAACGGGCGCGTTGATCGTTATCAATCCTCTTCCGGGAGTGGCGGCGCTCGGAATAATTTTTGCGGTTTACTTTTTTATGGATTCGTTTGCGAGTTTCGCTTTGGCTTTCGATACGAAGCCTAAAAAGGGCTGGTGGCTTGCTCTTTTAAACGGAGTTTTGTCTATCGTTTTGGCGATAGTTTTTTTGATGAACTGGCCCTTTAGCTCTCTTTGGCTTGTGGGTCTTTTTGTGGGAATAAGTCTCGTATTTGACGGGGTAGTTTTATTGACTTTCAGTAAAAACGCCAAAGAGATCGAGAAAGAGCTTGATAAGGAAGAGAACAAAGAGGAAAAATAGGAAAAAAAGGAGGAATGAAATGGGTTGGAAAGAGGAGTTTGCCGAAAAGTTAACGGATATTATAGAGAGTCAAAAAGACGTCGGCAAAAAGATCTCCAAGCTCATAGAAGAGCAGTATAACGAACTCGTTAAAAAAGCCGAAAGCGGCAAAAAGAGTTTGGAGGAGATTATCGAAGATATTACCGACGCCATTTATAAAACTACTAAAAGGAGGGACGTTAGAATGGGAATGCCTCTTTTGGGAGAGAAATTTCCGGAGCTCAAAGTTCAAACGACTCACGGAGAGATGAATTTTCCGAGCGATTTTGAAGGGAAATGGGTCGTTTTGTTCAGCCATCCGGCCGATTTCACTCCCGTATGCACTACCGAATTCGTCTCTTTTCAAAAACATAAAGAGGAGTTTGAAAAACTAAACTGCGCTCTTGTCGGATTTTCGGTAGATCAGGTATTTTCCCATATAAAATGGGTCGAATGGATAAAAGAGAAGCTTGATGTGGAGATAGAGTTTCCGATTATCGCCGGAACCGATACGTTAGCCGAAAAAATAGGAATGTTGCATCCGTCCAAAGGATCGAATACGGTAAGGGCGGTATTTATAATCGATCCTAAGGGAGTTGTCAGAACGATTCTATACTATCCTCAAGAGATAGGAAGAAACGTTTCGGAGATAGTAAGAGCCGTGAAAGCTTTGCAAAAAAGCGATGAGGAGGGAGTTGCCACGCCGGCTAACTGGCCCGATAACGAGCTTATCAAAGATAGAGTCATCGTCCCTCCGGCTACCGATATGGAGAGCGCTAAAAACAGAGTTAAAGAGTATGAGTGCTACGATTGGTGGTTTTGTCATAAGGAGAGTAAATAGGCGGATTTTTCCGCTTGTTTACTCTATCTCTTCCATCGGGACGAATTTGAAATCTTTGTTTTTTATATCTTCGTTTTCGCTTAAATATTTAAAAAGTTCCATCCATCTCTCTTTCGAGAAGGTGTGGACCTCTTTCAGCCAAAGAGCGTTATTGGGAGGATAGCCGTTTCTTTGCGTATTTTCCACTATTTGAGCCACTTGACCGTGAGAGCACGCTCCTACGCATTTGGTTTTCGTTATTTTGATTTTCTTTTCTCCTTCGTTCAATCCCATCTCTTTAACGAGTTCCCTTAGCTCTTTTGCCAAATCTCCCTCTTTTAAGTCGGCGCATCCGGGACTTACGCAAAGGCATATTTGCGTTTTGTAATGGGACATCTTTTTATTTTTCTTTTTCAAAGAAGAGGTTTTGTGTTTCATTTCGTTCCTTGGTAGAAAAAATTGCGATTTTTTTCGTTTTTTTGGCGTAGATTATAGCATATAGCCTCCGTTTTTGGCGTTTTTGCAAAAATAAAATGCTAAAATATTTTAGGAGTAAAGGGATAAAAGGAGGTATTTAGATGGTTTATGAAGTGGCTTCATGGATACTGCTTTTGTATCTTCTGTTTTTATTGGCGGCGTTTTGTTTTTTCTGTTTCCATATAACTAAAGATAAAAAAAGCGGAAACGAAACCGAGGAGAAAATCGAAAGAGAGGTTGAGAAGATCGAAATAGAAAAAAGCGAGAGAAATTTCGTTAAAGAGAGCGTTCCTTTAATTTCCAACGCCTTAAGCAAGGAAGTTGGAGAGAAAGAGGCGGACGATCTTAAAAAGATAAAGGGAATAGGAGTAAAACTCGAAAAGCTTTTGAACTCTTTGGGAGTTTACACTTTCAAACAGATAGCCGAGTGGAGCAAAGAGGACGTGGAGAAGGTGGACGCTTACTTAAAGTTTCCCGGAAGAATAGAGAGAGACGAGTGGATAAAACAAGCAAAAAGGTTGATGAAGGAAAAAGAGAAGGAAGTTTGATTCAATTTAAAATCAAAGATTATATTTATCAATTAAATGGTAAATTAAGTTATATTGTTATAATTAATCCCCGTTATTTTTTTATTAATTTTTACTAAGGAAATTTCATGGATTTTTTAAATCCCTATATGGTTGCGAACATTCCTATTTTGGAACTTCTTAGAAATTTGGCGATAGGTTTGGTTATTGCCGTCATTTGGGCTTTCGTCATAGGCAGATCCACAAGAATCATAGTCGATACCAAACAGTATCTTCCTCTCTTTTTAATGCTTATTCCCGGAATGATTTTGATAATAACGATTATTAAATCTTCCATAGCGTTATCTTTGGGA
>CAZPVZ010000100.1:0-6645 GCA_964590185.1 uncultured Campylobacterales bacterium | reverse complement strand
GTTAGAAAAGCAAAGCGGATATAGGCGTCGTTTTCTTTAATCTGAGTATAAAAGGCTTTGAGCTCTTCTCTTAATTCATAGGCGATTTCCGGTTTTTCTATATTATCAAGGATCGGTTTATCGTATTCGTCTATTAAAACCACCACTTTTTTGTTGTATTTCTCGTAGGTTTTTTTTATCAAATCATTAAAACAGATTGCATAATCTTTAGTGGATTTACATTTTACTTTTAATCTTTCTTGATTAACTTCCAGCATATCGAATATAGAATCAAAAAGTTCTTCTTCACTTAAAACGTTTCTAAAGTTTAGTTTTATAACCGGATGGGGTTCGAAATCATATTTATCGTAGATATAGAGTCCTTTGAAAAGCTCTCTATTTCCTTCGAAGATATTTTTTAATGTATCGAGAAAGAGGCTTTTTCCGAAGCGGCGGGGGCGGGAGAGGAAGTAGTATTTACCGCTCTCTATCAGTTTAAATGCCTCTTTCGTTTTATCTATATAGATATAGTTATCTTCTCTTATATCTTTGAAAGTCGATATTCCTATGGGCAGTTTTTTTCTCATATTTTGCCTTGAGTTTTTTAAATATTATAACAAAATTTCAATCTCCTTTATGAGATAGCGGACGAAGAGGTGCTTTATCCGTTGAAAAGGCATTTTGGAAAATAGGGGAAATTTAACCGTTTAAGGGAAGTTTTCTCGCATATTTTATAAATTGTCGGTAAGGGGATAAGAAAGGGGGGAGCTCTTTTTTCTTTGTTATCGCTTTTGCCAAAAGGTGGGCGTTATACGGAGCCAGTACGAATCCTCTCGCTCCGAGAGCCGTGTGTAGATAGAGATTTTTACGGTATATGAACGAAGATGGCGGGACTTTGGTTCCCTTTTTTAGATAGGGATATTTGCAAAGAGTTCTTTTTTCGTCTATTACCTCTCCCACTATCGGGAAAAAATCGAACGTCGAGAGTCTCTCTCCCGTGTAGATTTTTAATATTTTTAAATCTTTTAGAGGCATAATCTCTTTTGCTCTTTCCAAAAGGGAGTATTTATCCTCCTTTGCGGTTTTAAGAAGCTCAAAACACTCTCTATATTTTATATGCGTGGCTCCTATCGCGACTCTATTTTTGAAAAAGGCGGAGACGGATACTCTTTTGTGGAAGTTGTGCTTTAGGTTGAAATCCCCTTGAAATCTTGCGTCATATCTGTATCCGCATATGATTTTCGTTTTTAAATAGGGAATGTTTAAAGGGATTTTTTCGCTTCCGACGGAGAGAATCAGATATTTCGTTTTAAATCCTTCAACTTCGAAAAGCTCCTCTCTTTTTTCTATATTTTTTGCTTCTATTTTTATTATTTTTATATTTTTCGTCATAGCTTTGCAAAGATCTAAAGGGTCGATTATTGCGGCGTTTTTAAAAAAATATCCCTCCCCTCTCCTTTCCCATTGAATCTCTTTCATAAACTCTTCATACGCTCCAAGTCTCTTTTTATCCTCTTCGTCGTAGGGAAGTTTCAAAAGTCCGCATCTGTTTAACAGAGAGGGAAATTCTCTTTCGTAAAAATTCAAAGAAAATTCCAAAGCTTTGTTTACATAGTCTTTATAAAGGCTTTGTTTGCCTATTTTGGGAGATAGAAACGCTCCCGCCGCAAAAGAGCCTTTTTTGCATATCTCCCCTTTTTCCAAAAGCAAAACGCTCATTCCCTCTTTTTGAAGAAAATATGCGCTTGTTATGCCGGCTATTCCTCCTCCGATTACGATTGCGTCATAAATCATTTTTTATCTTTTTTATCCATTCGTTTAAGGTTTTTTCGAAAGCTATGTTTTTGCTTTCGTAAAATTTCAGCTCCTTTGCCAAATATTTCTGTTTTACCCATCCGTTAAAATCGTGGGGATAGAGGTAGTTGTTTTTACACGGACTCTTTAGATGCTCCAAAACGGGAAGATCGGGGTTTTTCTCCACATACTCTATCGCTTTTTTTATCGCTTTGTAGGAGCTGTTGGATTTTGGGGAGGATGCGAGATAGATAACGCATTGAGAGAGTATTATTTTAGCTTCGGGATAGCCTATTTTGGAGACGGCTTGCATCGTGCTGACGGCGAGATTGAGGGCGTTTGGGTTTGCGTTTCCTATGTCTTCGCTTGAGAGTATCACGAGTCTTCTGGCTATGAATTCGGGATTTTCCCCTCCCGCTATCAATCGGGCGAGATAGTAAAGAGAAGCGTCTATGTCGCTTCCTCTTATGCTTTTTATAAGCGCGCTTATTAAATCGTAATGCGTATCTTTCGAACTTACTCCGTTTTTTAGCGAAAAGGGACGAAGAGATTTCAAAAGCTTCAGATCTATCTTGTTATTAACCGCTAAAGCGTATTCCAAAAGGTTTAGCATGGCTCTCGCGTCTCCGTTTGAGGAGCGGATGAGATAGTCGGAAGCCTCTTTTTCGATATCGAATTTCAATCTCTCTTTCGCCCTTTTTAGGAGCTCTTTTAGATCCTCCTCTCTCAAAGGTTTCAGCTCAAAAAGCATCGCTCTCGATCTTATGGCGTTTGTTAGCGTGAAGTAGGGATTTTCGGTTGAAGCTCCCATAATAAGCGCTTCGTTTTTTTCCATGGGTATCAAAAGAACCTCTTGCTGATTTTTGCTTAATCTGTGTATCTCGTCTATGAAAAGAAGAGGTTTTATAAGAGAGCCTTGATGTTTTCGGATGATTTTTCTGATATCTTCCACTTTTAGGCTCGTTGCGTCGAGTTCGTAAAAAGGGAGTCCCATTTCGTAAGAGACGATTTTGGCAAGAGTCGTTTTCCCGCTTCCCGGAGGTCCGAAAAGAAGAAGGTGGGGGATCTTTTTGGATTTTAGAAGTTTGTAAAACGGCGAATTTTCGGAGGTAAGCTCATCTTGCCCGACCATCTCCTCTATTTTTTTAGGTCTTAGAAGAAGACTTAGATTTTCCATCTTTTTTCTCTTTTTCGAGCTCTTTTAAAAACTCTTTTAGATCTTCATACTCCTTTTTCGTTAAATATCTCGTTTTGCCCTTTTTCAACACTCCAAGATCCACGCCTCCGAAACTTACTCTTTTTAGATCGACCACCTCTCTGTCGAAATGGGCGAAAAATCTTCTAAGCTCTCTATTTTTTCCTTCCGAGATGACGACTTTCAGTTTCGAAAAAGTAGGGGAGTTTTTTATGATTTTGTAAGCTACGAACGGAGCGAAAGTCATGCTTTTCTCTTTCGTTTTTTCATGAGCTCCCTTCGTAGCGTCTTTTAGCGTCAATCCCTCTTGCATCGCCTTTTCCATTTCCGGCGTTACGGAGCCTCTTATTTTTAGATAATATACTCTCTCAAGGGAACTTTCCATAATGGATGAAGCTACTTTCGGGGAGTCCGTCAAAAGCAAAAGCCCTTCGCTTGCGAAATCGAGTCTTCCTATCGGAATGAAATGAGAAAATTTTTTCGGAAGCGAGTCGTAAACGGTCTTTCTTCCTCTATCGTCTTTTTTTGTTACGAGTTCGCCTTTGGGTTTATGATAGACGATTACGGTAAATTTGGTTTGTGGTTTTACGAGTCTGTCGTTTACATAGACTCTATCTCCCTCTTTTACCGTAACTCCGTGCTCTTTTACGACTTGACGGTTTATTTTGACTCTCCCCTCTTCTATCAGTTTGTCGGCTTCTCTTCTTGAATATTTGGTATTGTGCGAAATGTATTTGTTCAGTCTCATTATTTTATTCCCGCCTCCACGAGATCGTGGATATGGATGACTCCTTTTACTCTTTTTTCTTCGTCGGTAAATACGAGATGCTGCATCTTATAATTTTCTATGATTTTTAAAACGTCGCTTGCCAAAATGTTTTCGTCGGTTACGAATTTCGGATTTTTCGAGGCGTATTTCATAACGTTGTCGTTTATCGAAAAATCGTCTCTCATCATCGCTCTTCTTAGATCTCCGTCGCTTAAAACTCCCTTTAGGCGTCTTTTTTCATCGACGATAAGCACGTTTCCTATTCTTCCTCTCGTCATTTCGAAAAGCGCCTCTTTTAAAGATGTGTTTTCGTCCACTAAAGGGAGATCTTTCGTTCTCATAAGATCTTTCGCTTTTACGTAGAGCCTTTTTCCGAGAGCTCCTCCCGGATGAAACGAAGCGAAATCCTCTTTTTTAAAATTTCTCTTTTTCATAAGCGATATCGCTATCGCGTCTCCCAAAGCCATCGTTAGCGTGGTTGAAGATGTGGGGACGATGTTTAAAGGACACGCCTCCTTTTCCACTTTTATAGGTATCAGCGCGTCGCTATATTTTCCTAAAGTGGAATTTTTATCTTTCGTCATTCCTATCAAAGGTATGTCGAATCTTTTTATATGCGGAAGTATTTTCGCAAGCTCTTCGCTCTCTCCGCTATAACTGATGGCCAAAACTCCGTCCTCTTTGCCTATCATTCCGAGATCCCCGTGGAGAGCCTCCGTAGGATGGAGGAAAAAACTGCTTGTGCCGGTGCTTGCGAAAGTAGCCGCCATTTTTGCTCCCACGAGTCCCGATTTTCCCACACCCGTAACGATCAATTTCCCTTTTAGGGAATAGATTATCTCTATCGCTTTTTCTATCTCCTTATCGAGAGATGAGGCGGCTTTTAAAAGTTCGTTCGCCTCGAGAGTCAGCGTCTCTTTGATGATGTTTAAATACTCCATGCTTTTCTCTTTACATCATGTAAATTGTCGGGACTATCAGAGGATATTTTTTGGTTTTTCTAAAAATATGTTTTCTAACGACCTGTCTTATTTCGTTTTCGGCGATTTTCGGATTTTCGAAAATCTCTTCTCTTGCGTTTAAAAGATACTGTTCGAGTATCGTCTCTATCTCTTTCGAAAAGATTTTGTCGTGTTTGTCGGGTACGATACCGTAAGTTACGACTTTGGGTTTTCCTATGATTTTTTTGTTTTCGCTATCTATTTGAGCCACTATCATAACGATACCGGCGTCGGCAAGTTTTTGTCTGTCCAAAACGACGTCGTCTTCTATCTGTTTGTTGATTTGATTGTCTATGTAAACTTTTCCTGTTTTTACGGTTCTTACTTTTTTGATGTATTTTGGAGTTAGCTCGATCTGTTCTCCGTCGCTCATAAGGTAGATGTTTTTAGGATTGACTCCGCACTCTATGGCCGTGTTTTTATGGGCGTAAACGTGATTGTATTCGCCGTGAACCGGAAGAAAGAATTTCGGCTTTATAAGCCTTATCATCAGTTTTTGCTCCTCTTGAGCGGCGTGTCCGCTTACGTGTATTTCGCTGAAATTTTGATACGCTACGCTAGCGCCGGCTTTTAGCAGATAGTTTAGAACTCTCGAAACGCTCGCTTCGTTTCCGGGAATCGCTTTTGCCGAGATGATGATCTGATCGGTCGGCTTTATTTTTATGTGTCTGTGTTCGTCCGTAGCCATTCTGTATAGAGCGCTCATAGTCTCTCCCTGGCTTCCCGTCGTTACTATAAGAACTTTGTTATCGGGATATTTGCCGACTTCGTGGGCGTCTATGAAGATTCTTTTATCGAACTTTACGTATCCGAGCTCCATAGCCGTATAAAGGTTTTTTTCCATGGAGCGCCCGATTATGCAAACCTTTCTTCCGTATTTCAGTCCGTATTGAATGGCTTGATAAACTCTATGGATGTTGGAAGAGAAGGTTGACATAATCACTCTTCCTTTGGAGTTTGCGAAAATTTTATCGAAAGTTGGACCTACCGAGCTTTCGCTTTTCGTAAAGCCCTCTTTATGGGAGTTTGTGCTGTCGCTTAGAAGGCATAAAACTCCTCTCTCTCCGTAATATGCGAGTCTGTGAAGATCCGTAGGATATCCGTCTATGGGGGTGTGGTCTATTTTGAAATCTCCGGTATGGATGATCGTTCCCGCTTCGGTGGTTATCGCAAGAGCGGAAGCGTCGATAATGGAGTGGGTTATGTGGATCCACTCCACGTCGAAATCTCCTATTTTATAGAGTTTTCTCTTCTCTACCGGTCTGAAGTAGCTTTTGTATTTGCTAAGTCCGTGTTCGTCGAATTTGTTTCCGATCATCCCTAAAGGCAAAGGAGTGGCGTATATCGGAAACTGCATCTCTTTGAACAGATACGGTACCGCTCCTATGTGGTCTTCGTGGGCGTGCGTTATGACTATGCCCTTTATTTTGTTTCTTATCTGTTTCAGATAAGAAAAATCGGGTATCAAAATATCCACTCCGTGCATGTCTTCGCTCGGAAAACTCATTCCCACGTCTATGATGATCGCGCTTTTTTGGGTTTCCAAGATCATCATGTTTCCGCCTATTTCGTTAAGTCCTCCTATAGGAGTGATCTTAACCGAGGCGTTTGTATTTTGGTTGATTTTATTAAAGCATTCGAGTCTGTTTTTATGTGTTTTTTCGTTTTGTTCGAATACTCTTTTTATCTCCTTTATGGCGTTTGCGCCGTTTCTTTGAGGTTTTCTTTTGTTATCCTTTTTTTGAGTTTTTCTTTGTTGGGGTTGCTGAGAAGCGTTTTGATTTTGGTTTTGCTGAGTCTGTTTTTGGGCACTACTCTCTTGTTGTTCGCTTTTTTTCTCTTCTTCCATAATGCTCACCTTTATTTGTTTAATTTTTTAAAAAGCAGGTGATATAAAGAGAGATCAA
>CAZPVZ010000099.1:0-6405 GCA_964590185.1 uncultured Campylobacterales bacterium | reverse complement strand
TTCGCGTATTGCGCTCCGAGAGTAAGTCCTTCTACTGCGGCTAAATTTTCCAAATCTCCTTGAAGCCAATAGGCTTGAGCCAAATCGACTACGTCGTAATACCATGCTTGAAAAGTAAGACCGGGAACGGCTTTGGTGATTACTCCGGCCGCATACGCTCCGGACGCTCTATTGGTATTTAGTACGTCGTCTATCGCCGAACCGTAAGTTCTGAAAGGATCTTCTCCTCCGGCAGCGGTTTGAGTTACGGAAAGTCCGCTGGCTCCGTTTCCTCTTCCTACCCATGCACCGACCAAAGTCGTATCTTGGATGTCTTGATTAACCAAAACGATAGCGTCGAAAGTGTTTTCGGCTATGTTCCAAGTCTCGGTAAACGCTAAAGGAGTGTCAAGTTTTTGGCGTCCCGCTACGATCGTGGTTTTGCCGAAAGTTTTCGAAAGGTACGCCTCTTTAAGCCACCATTGAGTATCTAAAGGATCGCTTCCGTTTGCGCTGTTGTCAAATCCCGCCCAGATACCGCTTACGAGATTGTTTTCAAGTCCTAAAGTGCTAAGTCCCGTAACCGTCGCGTTTAATTTGACTCCTCCCGCAAGGTCGGCACTCACTCCCAAATCGGCCGCCGCTTGTCCCATCGCTCCGGATTTATCGAAAAGATCGTTAGGATCGGCGTCGCTCGTGCTGTAGAATAATTTTGCGTCTCCGCTGAATTTTACGTTCGTAACGTCCGCTGAAGCGCTTATGCCCAGAAGAGCCGCTAAAGCTAAACTTAGTTTGATGGTTTTCATCGCTTTCTCCTTGTTTTTGAGGTGCACAAGATTATACATGATAGAATCTTAAATGAAAATCAATTATTTAGACTAAAAATAGGCAGTTTAATGTATATTTATTAATATTATAACGGTATATAAATTGAAATCTTTTGCGACTCTTTTTGTGATAATTACGGTAGGCAACTTTTATGGTAAAATATTTATAAAAAACGAGAGAGTGAAAAAGATTATGAAAAAAGATGTTAAAAATAAACTGCCGTTATATTTTCTGATAGCGTTTTTGGTAGGGACGATGCTTTATATTTTTATAGCTCCGATTTATATAGTAAAGAGTATAGAGAAGGATAGTAAAAGACCTAAGCAGGAGAGAGTTTACGGCTCTTCTCCCAAATAGGAACTATTTTTCTTTTAAGGAGGAGTCTTCTATGTTTTTATGGGAGATGCTGGGGCCGAAAACTCTTTTTATAACCGTTCTTAATCCTTTCTCGTGCTCTTCGTACTCTCTTTCCGCCTCCTGCAAGGCCATTTCCCAAGCCGAGGAGAATCCGGGAGCTTTCAGCATCATTTTTCTAAGGGCGGAATCGTAGATATTTAAAAGTCTAAGCTCGCTTCTGCCCGGTTTTTGTCCGAGAGTTTTTACGCTGATTCTTAGATTTTCGTTCTCTTTTTTGAGTTTTTCGATCTCCTCCACCAAAGCTTTGTTTCCTTCTTGAGTAATTTGCATCTGCCTGTTTAAGTGCCCCTTGTATTCCTCTATCTCTTTTTTATATTTTCTTATTTCAAGAAAATGTTTTATAAAAAAGACTATCCATCCGATAGCGAAGCCTATTAAAAGGGATATTAAGTCGAAACTGAAATTCATCTTCCTATCCTAACTATTTTTTATTTTAAATAGAAGAAAATTATATCCATTACTCTCAAAAATAGCGCTTAAATTTACCTCTTTATGTTATCATTACGGAATGATAAGAAGATTCGTCATACTTTTTTCGATTTTTTGTTTGTCTTTTATCGAAGCTTCAAATCTTAAATATCTCTATTTTCAAGGCAATAAGACTTTTTCCCAAAGCGAGCTTTATAAAGCTTTGGGGCTTAAGGAAACCTCCTTTATCGTTTTTTGGAAAAAAAGAGAGCCGAAGATAGATCCTAAAACGATTCCCGTTTTGAAAGACACTCTTTTGGGCTTTTACGAAGTTAAAGGTTTTTATCATACCGAAGTTAAGGCGATCGACGAAAAAGATAAGATAATTTTTAAGATAAAAGAGGGCAGGCCCGTTATAGTAAAAAAGATAGATATAAAGAGCGATTTTAAAATAAAACCTTTTATCCTTTTGAAAGAAGGGGAGAGGTTTGACGCCGAATCTTTTATAGAATCCAAAAAAAACATAAAAAAACGGCTTTTGAAAAAGGGATATTGCAGTTACGATCTTGATTCCAAAGCGAAGGTGGATATAGTAAAAAATGAAGCTTATTTGATTTTTAAACTGAAAAAGGGAGATATCTGCTATTTCGGAGATGTGGAATTTAGCGGTTTGAAGACCGTCGAGCCGAAAGTCGTTAAGTCTTACGTAAAATTTCGGAAAGGAGAGCCTTTCAGTTACGATAAGATAAAGGAGACTTACGATTCTTTATATTCTCTCGGAGCTTTTTCCACGGTTTCCATTAAAGAGGTTCAAAAAATTAACAACGTTTTAAAATATCAAATATCTTTTAGAGAAAGAAAAAAGAAGAGAAGGCTTAAGACGGGTATCGGTTACGAGACGAATATCGGTCCGAGGTTTTTTATAAGATGGGAAAATAGAAATTTTAGGGGTAACGCAAAAAAGCTTTCGTGGTATTTGAAATATTCTCCCAAAGAGACGATTGTCAGCAACGGTTTCGTAAAACCGGCGGTTTTTTCTTATAGGAGCGTTCTTTTTCATTTTAAAAACGAGATAGGATATTCCTATTTCGACAACGACGATTACAAAGAGAAGAGATTTTTCGACAAGATACACTTTTTTGCGAATTTCGATCCCTATAATGCGGATTTCGGTTTGGGGTTTGAAGACATTAAAATAAGGGACGTTAAAAATCTTTGTTCCATAAAAGAGGGGAACTATTTTTTGGTTTATCCGTTTCTCTCTTTCGTAACGGATAAGAGAGATTCGAAGCTGAATCCGAGAAACGGGACCTTTTTCAGCGCCTATTTCGAAGCGGGATTGAAAGAGACCGGTTCCGCTACGAGTTATTTGAAAACGATGGAGGAGGGGAGATATATAAAAACTTTCGAGAACGGAATAACTTTGGCTTTGAAGTTGAAACTCGGACTTATAAAAGAGCTTGAGAAGACTCTTCCGGAGTCTAAGCTTTTTTACGGAGGGGGAGCCTACGGAAACAGAGCCTACGGATATAAAAAACTCGGGGCTACGGACGCTAAATGCGAAAGAATGGGAGGAAAGACCTTCGTTGAAAACAGCGTGGAGATAAGTCATCCCGTTTATAGAAATTTCGAGGGCGCGCTGTTTTTGGATTCCACTTTGATTTCCAAGGACAGTTTGGATTTTTCGACCGATTTCGTTCACGCTTTGGGATTCGGATTTAGGTATATCTCCCCGATAGGACCTATAAAGATAGATTTCGGATTTAATATAAAAGATCCCGGTTATAACGCCATCCATTTTCTGATAGGACAGTCGTTTTGATTAGGAAAGTTGCCTCTTTTATAAGTTTTTTGGAAATATTCGTTTTAATCTCCGTATTTTTGCTTTTTGTGTTAACCAGCCGTAAGAGTTTGGATTTCGTTTTGTCGAAAGTATCCAAAGAGTACTCCCTAACTTACGAAAACGCTAAGGGAACCCTTTTAACCGGTATAGAGATAGATAAACTTTACTATAAAAACCGTCCTTTGGCTGACGAAGTCGTGATTGATTGGAGAATTTTGCCGCTTTTTTATAAAAAAGTCTCTTTTAGTCGGTTGGAGCTTTCTTCTTTGAACGTGGATACGGCGTTGTCTTTTATGAAAGAGTTTAAAAAGGAAGAGGGAGGCGAAGATAACGGCTCTTCTTCGTTGCCCGCGCTTCCTTTCGTTTTGGAAGCGAAAAAGATCTATTTTTCCCTCTCTCCCTACTCTTACGAGGGATTTGATATAAAAAAATTTTATTTCGAAGTGGATGATTTCGAAACCGACTTGCAAGATTTTTATATAGAGAGTTTTAAATACTTTTTGGATTCGAACTTTCTTTCTCTAAAAATAGAGGGATTGCTGAAAGATAAAAATATTTATGTAAATTCTCTTGAAGCGAAAAGAGTAAATTTGAAAAATATTTTGGAAAGTCCTCTTTTAAAACGAAAAAACGGTTCTAAAAAGAATGAAAAATCCTCTTCTTTAAATTCGCAAAACAAAGAGCCGAATCTTCCCGTAAACGGGATAGTGTTTGAAAAGGCGGATATCGAAGTTAAGCCTTATAAATACCGAGAGTACGAGCTTGAAAGCCTGAAACTAAAAGCCTCCGGCGGTTTTTTCGATCTCCAAAAATATCTCTATTTCGACAATATCTCTTTAAATATAAAGACGAATGCGGCGGATTTGGACGCCGAAGGAAAAATCGATCAAAATAAGATTTTTGCCAACGTTTCTCTATTTTTAAACGAAAAGTTTTTGCGAAAATACTCTAAAGAGATTAATTTCAATTCTTTAAATCCTATCAAGGCCGGTCTTGAAATTTCGAAAGAGACGTTGAGAGCCACCATATTTACAAAATCGTCGAATCTTTTAAACGGCGATTTGTCTAAGTATGATTTGAAGATAAAAGATATGAAAACGGTAGTGAATTACTCTTTTGAAAAAGGAACGCTTCATGCCGTTACGGATGCCTCTTTAAGCTCTATCTATACCGGAAATATCGTTTTAAAACACGTAACGGATTTAAACCAAACCCTCTCTTACGGCGGAGAGATTTCCGTTTTCGATCTTAAAAATCTTCCTCCCGATCTTTTAAATATGTTTAAGAGCGTAAAGGTCGATTATCAAAGCGAAAATAAAGGCAAAGGGATAAAAGGGAAGGTTTACGCCGGATTGTTTGAGGGAGATTTTTATACGAAAGACTTTAAAAACGTTTCCGTAAATCTTTCGGGAGAGGGGATAAGATATAAAGAGGTCAATATAAAAGCTAAGATGAAAAGTCTTTTTGATTTGCAAGATATTAAAAAATCTTACGCCGACTTGTCGCTTTTTACCGATTATGGAGATTTGAAATCGAAAATAAAACTTACCGATCCCGTAAATATTTTTTCCGTGATAACTCCTTCTATAAAACTCGGCGTCAAACCCGTCAAAATCGTTGTGGATACGAACGTAACGAAAAATGGCGTTACGGCTTCTATCGGAGGCAAAATTTTAAACGGCTCGATAAGGTACGATTTTGACCGAAAAGATTTAAGCGGCATTTTAAAAGCGGATTCTTCCGAAGTCTCTTTGAAAGGAAATTTAAACGAGACTCTTCTTTTTACTTTCTCTTCAAACTCTCTTAGAGAACTTGAGGATAAAATAAGGGAGGTTTACGAATTTAAAAAGATTCCGCTTGACGGAGAGGTTTTGGTAAAAGCGAAAATAGATCCCGTAAGGTTGAAAGTTTTTGCGGATATAAAATCCAAATGGTTTTTATACGAATATGAAGAGAACAAATTTTTGGTTCTTGAAAACTTTAGAAGTTCCGTTTTTGCCGATGAGAAAGTCGTAAAAATAAAGAATTATTCGTTTAATATAATAAAAAGGAAGTTTTTCGCCACTAAAGAGAGCGATATTTATCTGAATGAAAACAATATTACCGTTGATAAGTTTTTTATAAACGATAAAGCTTATGTGGAAGGTTTTTACGATAAAAGTAAATCCGAAGGAAAGTTTTCTTTTAAAGCGGACCGTTTTAAATACGAAGGGGATGAGGGGAAGATAGTTTTGGGAGCCGATATCGATATAAATTTGGCTAAAGATAAGACCGAAGTCGAAGGAGGCGTTACGCTGTATGAGGGCGTAATTACCTATGAACCGGCGAACGAATATAAGGTTAACGATAGAGATATAATAATTATTCAGAGACAAAAGCCCGAAAAGAAGGGTAGAGATACTTTAAGTTTAAATATCCGTATAGAGAGTCGAAAACCTATAATTTATAAAGTTGACGGAACCGAGGTTAAATTTAACGTTGACGTAACCGTTTGGAAAGAGATCGGAAAGAAACTTCAACTTTTGGGTATGGTCAAAATTTTGAAAGGAAGGGTGGAGAAGCAGAATAAACTCTTTAAGATAGAGGACGGAGAGGTGCTGTTTGGAGGACCTCCTTCCAATCCCTATTTAAATATAGAGATTTCTCACGAGGTTAAACCTTATCATATTACGATAACGGTTACCGGAACGCTTGAATCTCCCGTTATACTCTTCTCAAGCGATCCCTATCTCTCTCAAAGCGATATTTTATCTTTGATACTTTTCGGATCAACTTCTTCCGAATTGATGGAAGGGGGAGGATCCGCATCCAATCAAGTCGTTTCGATGTTCGGAAACACTTTGGCTAAAGAGCTTGCCGATAGTTTGGGTATAAAGCTTGACAGACTCGCTTTAAGCGCCAAAGAGGACGGTTCCATCGGCGTCGAGATA
>CAZPVZ010000098.1:0-5012 GCA_964590185.1 uncultured Campylobacterales bacterium | reverse complement strand
TTTAGAATTTGGCGTGAATATCGGTAGTGGAGCTCGGTTTTATTCTAACTCTTTTAAACACTCTTTTTATATTGTGATCTCTTACTACGACATCGTAAACGCCTACGGGCAGTTTCATAACCACGACGCCGTCGCTTCTTGAAGTGAAATCGAAATAGAGTCTCTTTTTATTTCCCGGTTTATAGATACTCACATTCGTATAGAGAGGATTTCCGCCTCTTTCCGAAAAGACTCTGAGTTTTCCCTCTTTAAATCCTATACTCAATTCCGTTAAGGTTTGGGGAGCCACTTTTATATTTTTAAAAGTTTTTACGGATTTCAAAACGGTACTTTTATTAACGGCTCTTATATCGTAAGCCCCGGCGGCGAGATTAAGCTCGGCTTCTCCGTTTTCATCGGTATATCCGGTTTTTATCTTTTTTCTTTCTCCGGCCGGATATATCTCGTATCTTATTCTAACCGGCCTATTATTTTTGAAAGTCTTCAAAAGAAGCTCTCCCTCCTCGAAATTGACCGATTTTACTACGTTCGCTCCCTCTTCTATTTTTATGTCTTTTATCTTTTTAAACTGTTTAGGCACCATACTATAATCTTCCACCTCGACATAATACAATCCTTTCGGGAGCTTGACTTTTATCGGATTGTTTCTGTAGGTGTTGTCGTCTATGACTTTATTCCTCGTTCTTTGATCGTAAATCCTAACGAAAGCCGTAGCGGTCGGCTCCATATTTTTAGTTACGTTTACGGTTAAAGTTCCTTGAGAAAACTTCGTCTTTTTAACGACCGTTTCTCCCGGTAAAACCTCCACGTCGTAAAACTTCTCCTGCAAAGGAGGAACGACCTTTTTATCGGTAATGACTATTATGTATTTACCGCTCGGGAGAGTGAAAGTTACGGGGTTTTTAGTAAAAGTATCCCCGTTTGCGACGATCTTTTTGGTTTTCGAATCTATGATCTCTATCCATCCCACTATAGGTTTGTCGTCTTTTAAAACGTAAACTTCTAATTTTCCTTCTCCCCCCTTCTTAGGCTCAATCTTTTTCATTTTTACGACACCGCCGTTTCCGACCTCTTTAACTTCGAAAGATGGAGCGGAGGAAAGAGAGGTTTCCTCTTTTATGGAAGGCTCGTTCTCTTTAAAATTCGGAGAGGGAATCGTTATCTTATTTCCCGCCAAAACCGTTTCCGAAGGCTTTGAGATGGCGTTAGAGTCTTCTATCCGCGGTTTTTCTCCGAATTCGCTCTCTTTAACTTCAATATCGCTTCTTTCTATTTTCGGAGCGGCAAACGAAACGCTCTCTTTCTCCATTTTCGGTTTTTTAAACGAAATCTCGCCGCTTTCCGGTATGGAAGGCCTCTCTTCCACCAAAGCTTTTCTCTTAATCTCATCTTTAAAAGCGAGATTCGGTTTTTTCATCTCCAAAGGAGTCTCTTTTATTTCGGGAGGAGCAAGAGACGGACTGTTTTCGCTCTTTACGCCCTCCTCCTTCAAAACGGGAGTTTTTAAAGAGAGAGAAGGAGACGAAATAACCGGCGCTTTGGGAGCGTCAAAAGAGGGAGCCGATACGGGAGTTTCCTCCTCTTTAGGAGCTTTTTCGGAAAATATTTCGGCTTCGTTATCCTCTATACTCGGTTTAGGCGCCGTATCTTTAGGTTTTTTAAAAGAGATATCGTTTTGAGAAAGAAGTTTTTTATCCAAAGACTTCTTATCTTCCTCAAACCCTCCGATATCTTTCAAAGAGAACTCTTCTTCGGGCTCTTTAAAATCTTTCTTCTCTTCCTCGATGGAAGGTTTTGAAACCGACAAACCCTCCTCTTTCACCAAAGGGGCGTTAAAGTTTTCCGGAAAGGAGATATTCGGAGATTTCATTTCCAACTTTTTGCTTTTTTCGATCGAAGAGCTCTCTTTTTCATACTCCTCAAGTTCCGACAAAAACTCCTTTTTATCAGAAGTCGTATCCCTTACGAGCACTATTTTGTTATCTTCGGCCGCTTTAGTTTCGTTTTCGTCTCTAAGGCCGGTAGCCTTCAAAAAGGCCTCTTCGTCTTCCGCCGAAACTATTTCCGTCTCAACTACGACGTTTTTATCCTCTTCGCTTAACTTAACGACCTCCTTTTCCTTTTTCTCCTCTTTGCTAAGATTAATATCTTTAGAAACATTGTTGGAAAACAAAACTATTTCGCCCTTTGCGGACTCGTTCTCCTCCCCGCCGACATCTTTAAAACTTTCAAATTCCTCCGCGCCCTCCTCTTGGGAATCTTTGCCGAGAGTCTCTTCGGGAACGTTAAATTCCATATCCGCTATAACTTCCACTTTAAAACACTCTACGAAAAATTTCCCGTAGCTTCGGAGGAAAATTTCGTCGGCGTCTGCGAAATTAAACTCTTTTCGAAAATCCGAAGTTACGTTAAGATCTTCCGCAATTTCGTTATTTTTGAAAGCTATCAGTCTAAGATACCCCTCTTTTGCTCTATTTTCAATATCGAGGTTGATATCTTCGCCTTCTTGAATTTTAATCCTGATTTTCGGATTCTTTTCGTCAAGAAGAATGCTGAAAGGAACTTTTATGTAAGGAGCTTCGTATTTTGAAGTTGAATTTTCGTCTTTATTTACTATTTCGGATATTTCGTTCTCCAACGACGAGTTTCGATCCGAAACGGCGTGCAAATTGAAAGAAAAAAACAGCAAAACGGCAAAAATTTTAAAAAACAATCCACTATTCACACATTTCCCCTTATAGAAATTAAGATCAATTATATCATTTTTTACGGCCATCTATAAATCGCAATTTCCGCCGCTATTTTTTAATTTGAATAATTTTCGTAACTTCCTTGTCTATTAGAAGAATATTTATCAAATCCCTTTTATAGATACCCGAATCTATCCCTATCTTATCTCTCGTTACAAACGGCTCTTTAAAAGGCGTATGCCCGAAAACCACGGTATAATTCAAAGGCTTCTCAGAATCTATAAATTTGGATCTTATCCAATATATAACTCCCTCTTTAGCCTGCTTTTCTATATTATTGCCTCTATCCGGATCTATTCCGGCGTGAACGAAAAGATATTTATAAGTCTTATCCAAATAGTAAGGCTTCAAATCTTTCAAAAACTCTATGAAATTCGGCATAAAAAACCTGTTTCTTTTGCATATGAACTCTATCGCATCCACGCTGTTTTTGAAAAAATCGAACTCGTGATAGGGAGAGTCGTCCCCTTTTATAAAATAGTCTTCAAAAAAGATTTCATGGTTTCCTCTTAAAAAAGTAACTCTTCTATCATGTTTTTTTAAATACTTCTTAAATCTAATAAGATCCCTCATTACGAAATAGGATCCGACGTCCTTAAGTTCCCTTCTAAATATCTTTCCGCTCTCTCCCCTATCCATATAATCGCCCAAAAAGATTATGTGCCTGTCTTTTTCAACTCTTTTTTTTAAAAAATATTCCACTTTTTTATAAACGGAATATCTTCCGTGCAGATCCGGAACCACCACATATTTGCCGTTTGAAATCTCTTGATCCGAAGCGTTATTTGATAAAAAAAGATTTTTTACTATACTGAGCATTTATGTCTCTATTTTTAAATTATTTATGAAAGTGTAAATATAATATTTTTTTCTTTTTATAATTCTTAAAATAGCATATCTTTTATATGTTAAATTATTTGTTAAAATTAGAGTCGCGAATCTCGCTTGTCGAGTTTTAATTCTACTCCTCTTTATTCTCCTCTTTCTCCTCCTTTCGTTTAAATCTCTTGCCGGATATCTGCTTAACGACTCTGTTCTCCCCTACGGGAAGATTCGAAAAAGCTTTCCACAAAAAGAGATAGTAGATCGTCATAAAAGTAACCACGACGAAATATTCGAAAACTCTGGAGTTTAAAAAAGAGGCAAGCTCCGGTTTATATTTCAAAGCAACCACTAAAATTATATCCAAAGCAAGCAAGATAACGCTTATTCTTATCATTATGGGCAAACCGAAAAGTATGCTTCTTTCGATAAAATCCAGCCCGTCGTACTCTTTATTTTTATTGAAACAGTAAATTATTCCGCCTATATTTATAATAAGCCCCATTATCAAAGTTGGAATGCTAAGCCCTCTTCCCGGTCCCACCGGCATCAAACTTCCAAGCCCGAAAGCGATCGTTAAAAGAGTCATATAAGCTATGTAATATTTTAATTTCTCGACTTCATCGAGCCTTCTTCTTTTAAGATCGATCGCAAGTTTTTTAGTAGTCCATATATACATACATCCTTCTCCAATTAAACGACTATATGACTATATCGTAATTTATAAAGTTTTTTTCAAATTTCTCTCTTTTTTTTCAAATCAAAAGCGAAATGTTTACGGCTCGTAAAAAAGCTCTTACTAAATGGCTTATCCGTATAAGATATGTTTAACTATTTGATAACCTTGATTTAAGGCCATCGCTATCGAGCCTCCGCTGTTAAAAGCTATGTCTCCCGTTATAAAAAGTCCCTTTATCGGAGTTTGATAGTTTTCATCAAACAACGGAGCGTTTTTATCGTCCAAGGGAACGCCGCACTTTTTAAGAAAGTCAACGGGAGTGGTTCCTCCCAACGCATATATAATTCTATCGAAAATTTCGCTCGTACGGTCATCGAAATTCACTTTCACTTTTCCGTGACTGTTTTCCAAAGAGACGATATCCTTGCCAAGTTCCAATCTAACCAGTCCTTTATCGAAAGCCTCATTTATCATCTCCAAATTTTTCGGATTCGGCCGCGTAAGCTTATCTCTTCTATAATTTAAAACCACTTCGTTGTCTTTAGATAAGTCGCACGCATATTCCACCGCCGAATCGCCGCCTCCGACGACCAAAATCTTCTCTCCTTGAGAACATTTATCGAGATTGAAATTAACAACTCCCTTCAAAGAAGGGGGAATTTTATACGAAGGCTTATTGGGCTTTCCCATTCTCCCTATCGCTATTATTACGTTTTTTCCGATAAAAGGCTCTTTTTCGCAAGAGGAGTAAACCTTGAAAA
>CAZPVZ010000097.1:0-11790 GCA_964590185.1 uncultured Campylobacterales bacterium | reverse complement strand
AAGTCCTTCCTTTTTGGCTTTTTGATTGTAGCTTTCTATGTTTTTGGTTTTGGTTTTGCTCATAACCTTGTATCTTCTCTCCATCTCCGCAACCATATTCGAAAGGGCGGTTATCGCTTGTTTGGGCTGGGTTATTACCGGCGTTAGGAGATGGGGAATGTCGTTGTAAACGGAAAATTCGAGCATTTTGGGATCTATCATCAAAAATTTCAATCTATCGGGGGAGTTTTTGTACAAAAGAGAAATGATCATCGAATTGATTCCCACGCTTTTTCCGCTTCCCGTCGTTCCCGCTATCAGAAGATGCGGGAGTTTTTTAAGATCCGTTATGAAAGGGTTTCCTACGATGTCTTTTCCCAATACGATCGTAAGAGGGGAGGAGGCTTTTTGGAAAATGTCCGTATCTATGATCTCTTTTAGATATATCGTCTCTATCTCTTTGTTGGGTATTTCTATCCCAACCACGTTTTTGCCGGGTACGGGAGCTTGGATACGGATCGTAGTGGCTTTTAGAGCCATTGCCAAATCGTCTTGCAGATTTAGGATTTTGGATACTTTTATGTGATCTTCCGGTTTGAATTCGAAAGTCGTAACTACGGGGCCGGTATAGATCTTTTCTATATCTCCTTTGATTTTAAATTTTTCGAGTTTCGTTAGAAGTTGTTCTTGTTTTTGGTCTATCTCCTCTTCGTTGACGAGATGTTTTTTGTGTTTTGGTTCCTGTAAAAGATTGATCGGAGGGAGTACGAAGTCTTTGGGTTTTTCGCTTTCACCTTTTTCTATCTGGTCTAAAAGTTTCTTGTTTTCGTCTATTTCGCTTAAAATTTTAGTTTTCGTTTTCTTTTTCTCGTTTTTCTCTTTTTCGGACTCTAAAGGAGTTTGATCTTTTAGAGTGAGATTCTTTGTTAAAATCTCCTCTTTTTCGTTTTCCGTCTCCAAACTCTCAAAAGGTATCGACAGCTCTTCTTTTTCTTCTTTTTCCTCTTTTACCGGGGGGATTTGGAGATTTTCCGGTAGGCTCGTAAAGAGTTCGTCTCGTTTTTTTTCGGAGGTTATTTCGTAAGAGGGAGACCGTTTTTCTTTCTCTTTTATGTCGGTATCTATTATGATCTCTTTTAGGGGTTCGTCTATGGGGCGAGGTTTTATCTCTTTTAAAACGGATTCGAGACCGTTTTTCAGCGAGGCGATTTTGTTTCGGAAAAAGCGGATTATATCGTCGAAATTCAGATTGAAAAGTATGATTACGGATAGGCTTGCGGTCATTAGGATGAAAATCCATATGCCGAAAAGTCCTATGTATTTGAATAAAAATTCGACGATTCCTTCTCCGACGGCTCCTCTTAGCGGAGAAGAGAAAATGGTAGCTTGAGTAATTAGCAAAGAGAAAAAGAGCAAAACGGAAGATATGGCTATCTCTATTTTTCTTTGCGTGATTTTAGGGTTTTTGTAAAAAAAATATATCGGGAAAATAAGCAAAAAGGGGTATATGAAAGAGAGATATCCAAATAGCTCTCTATTGTAAAAGCCTATGAATTTTCCGTAGGTGCCGACCGCGGAAAATTCGAGCCAGATGGTTGAAACCCCTAAAAAAAGGACTATTGCGATGGCTATGATTAACAGTATTTCTTTTAAAATAGCTTTTCCTTCTCTCTTTATTTTCTTTGATATTATAACATTTTGGAGTTTAAATATAATTTACCAGAGAGAGGGAGTTTATTTTCGCTATCGAAGAGAGCATGGCCTGAAAATTTATGTTTATTTGATTGAATTTCATCAAAGCTTCCGCTACGTCCACGTCTTCTATTTCCGATTTTAGTTTCGTTACGTTCAGATGCAAAAAAGTGCTTCTGTCTTGAACGTTTCTGAAAGAGTTCGAGATAGAGCCTATTTTGGTATGTTTTTTTACTATATGAGTCGTTATATGGTCTATTCTCTCTATCGCGGCGTTTATTCCGGATAGTCTCGGATCGTTTTTCTCTCCGTCGGGATCGAATCTTCCTTCTCTTACGCTTTTTATCATTTCGTCCATATCTTTAAAAATATTTAAAGACGGTCTGTCTATCGTCAAAGCGTCATTTGCGTGGAAGGTTAAAACCGGCGAGGTCGAGTTAGTGAAATCGTCGCTATCTTCGTCGTAAATTGCAAATTGTATGTCGGAATCGGGAGAAGTTTTGTCCTTTATATAGATTTTTCCTTCGTCGTCGATGTCGGATTCCACCAATTCTCTCGCGTTTTTTACGGCTTCGTCGTAGGCCTGTTTCGTATCCGAAACCGGCAAAGTGTCGGATACGGCCATCGATATTATGTCGGTAAGCTGGCGATAAGTGAGATCGTTTGCCGCCGTAGGATTCCCTTCGGCGTCAAATACCGTATAAGTGTTTCCGTCGATGGTGAAAGAGGATGAGGGATCCGATAGGTTTAGGGTGAGGGTATGGGATACGGAGTTTATGTCCGTTATCTCCATATGCAGAGTCGTTCCGTTCAAATCCGAAACGCCGGCGGTTTCGGATAGTTTCGTCATGGGGGAGGCGAAAGCGTTTTCTTTGGTTATTTGAGATACGTTGGAGGTTAGAATGTTTCCGTTTTTATCGAAAAAATTTCGATCGTAAGCCACTCTTTCGTCCACGGAAGTTGCCGGGCGGAATCCGCTTTTTATAAATTCTACGAGTTTTACGTCGGGATTCGTAGCGAGATCATCTATGTCGGTAACGTCGGCTCCGTTTCCTCCGCTTTGATCGATCGCTCCCACAATGAAAAAATCTATTTGTTCGTTTCCGTTTTTCAGATCTTTTATCTCTATTTCTCCTCTATCGTTTAAAGAGACCTCGACGAGTTTATTATCGGCGGTGTTTCCGTAAGCGAATCCTATTTTGTTTAGAAGTTCTTCAACGCTTTTGTCGGTTGAGAGTTCGATTTTCGTTTTGAAGCTTTCTCCGGAGGGTTTCTTTCCGTAAACGTAAAAGAAAGCGTTTGCGTCGTTGCTTTGATCGTCGTCGTTATCTCCCACGAGGTCTCTTATCGAATCTTGCGGGGTTATGTACACCTCTTGGGGAGGAGAGTCTTTATCGGTTTCGGTCATAATATCGGGATGAAGTTTCGATTGGTTTAGGAGGGGTACGTTTGTAGTTATTTTTTTGTTAAAATCTTCGTCTCTTCCGAAAAACAGCTCTTTTCCGGTTATGTTGTAACTCTCTTGCACGCCGTTTGAGATTACGGCTTTTAGATATTTGTCGTTTCCTTGATAATTGCCGTTTTCGTCTATCGGTTTATAATTTAAAGCCGTTCCGGAGAAGAGATATTGTCCGTTTATGGAAGTGTTTGCAAGAGCCATCATGTGCTCTTTCAGCTTTTCGAGGTCGTTTGCTATGGCGTTTAGACTCGTTTCGTCCTGAGTGGCGTTATTTGCTTGTAGCAGTTTCGTTTTGAAACTGTTTAGCGCGTCGGTAAATTGCGTCAATATTTGGTCGCTGTTGTCGGCAAAGCTTTGAGCTTGAGAAGCGAGCTCCTTTATCTGATTCAAACTCGATTGCTCTTTGGTTAATCTCATGCTGTCTATATAGATGGAGGTGTTTTGAAAACTTTCGCTTATTTTTTTGCCCGAAGAGAGTTGCGTCGTTATTTTCGCAAGCTCGGCGGAGCTTTTTCTGTAATTGTCTATGAAGTTGGAGTAGGTCGATAAATTGGTCACTCTCATGGCAAAATTCCTCGATAAAGACTCTATTTGTCAATTTTATATCGGAAAATTTGGGATTTTCTTTATATTTTGCGCCGAAATTATTGTTATTTTTCCCAAAACATTGTAGAATAATTATCCGTAATTATGATTTTGTTTATGTAAACGATTTCTTTTAAAAGGATTAAAATGAAAAAAGCGGAATTTATTCAAGCGGTAGCTGAAAAAGCGGGACTTTCGAAAAAAGATACCCAAGCGGTGATAGATGCGGCGCTTGAAGTTATTACGGAAGCTTTGAAAGAGGGCAAACAGGTTAGTTTTATAGGATTCGGAACCTTTTCTACCGTAGAGAGAGCCCCGAGAAAGGCTAAAGTTCCGAATACGGATAAAGTGGTGGAGATTCCGGCTTCAAAAGCCGTAAAATTCAAAGTCGGAAAAAAATTGAAAGAAGCCGTAAACGGCTGATAAAGGTTAGGGCTTAAAAGTTTGTTTTTTAACAAACTTTTAAGCTTTTTGATATTAAAATTCTTCTCTCAAAAGATGGCTTTATAAGCCGGGATGGTGAAACTGGTAGACACGCGAGACTCAAAATCTCGTGGGCGTTAGCCCGTGTCGGTTCGAGTCCGACTCCCGGTACCACTTTTTTATTCTACGTTGTAACCGAGATTCGAAAGCTCTTTTTTGTTTTTGCTCCAGCCCGGTTTTACCGTAACGAAAAGATTGAGATATGCTTTTTTGCCGCTTAGATTTTCTATCAATTTTCTTGCATATGTGCCTATTCTTTTTAGAGTGGACCCTCCCTTTCCGACGACTATCATTTTTTGGCTTTTCTTTTCCACGATAATGGTGGCGTATATCTTTTCGAGTCTTTCTCCCTCTTCTATTTTTTCGATAATAACGTCGGTATGATACGGAATCTCTTTGGAGGTTTTTTCGAATATCGCTTCCAAGATAAACTCTTTATAGATGTCTCTATAGTGGGAGGTGGTTAAAAATTCGGGATCGTAAAGATAGGGGTGAGTGGGCAGATGTTTTACTATTTCGTCCAAAAGAGGCTTTTTAAAGCTCTCTTTTTTCGTGGATATGGGGATTAGGGAGAGAAATTTGTCTTGATATTTTTTAAATTCGGCTATCTTTTTTAAAACCTCTTCGTTCGTTACCGTATCTATCTTCGTTAATAAAACTATGTGCGGAGTGTTTTTTTTGTTCAGTTGCAAAAACTTTTCGTAATGTTCGAGAGAGTCCGTCACTACGGATAAAAAGAGTATGAGATCGCAATCTCCTATCGCTTTTAGAGCCTCTTCGAGCATAAATTTGTTTAAAAGTCTCTCCTTTTCGTGAATGCCGGGAGTGTCTATCAAAATGATTTGATGATCTTCGTGCATAACTATCGCCATGCTTCTTTTTCTCGTGGCGTTGGCTTTATGGCTTACCATCGAAAGCTTTTCTCCCGTAAGCCAGTTTAAAAGGGAGCTTTTCCCGGCGTTGGGTCTTCCTACGAGACTAACAAATCCCGTTTTTATCTCTTTTTCCTCTTCCAAATTTTCCCCCTTTTACAAAATATATCTTGCGCTGTCTTCGTCTTCTATGATCATATCGAGTTTTTCGTGAACGAGTTCTTTCGTAACGACTATCGTCTCTCCCGCGTGTTCGTCGGCCGTAAAGCTTATATCCTCCAAAACTTTTTCCAAAACGGTATGGAGTCTTCTTGCTCCTATATCTTCCGTTTTTTCGTTTGCGGTATGCGATATTTTCGCTATCGCCCTTATCGCCTCATCGTCGAAAACGAGTTCCACGTCCTCCGTTTTAAGAAGCGCTTGATACTGTTTTAAAAGGGAGTTTTTGGGCTGAGTCAAAATTTTATAAAGCGTCTCTTCGCTTAGAGAGTCAAGCTCCACTCTTAAGGGAAATCTTCCCTGAAGCTCCGGGATTAGGTCGCTCGGTTTGCTAAAATGAAAAGCTCCGGCGGCTATGAATAGTATGTGGTCCGTTTTCACCACTCCGTATTTGGTGTTTACGTCCGAGCCTTCCACTATCGGGAGGAGATCTCTTTGTACTCCCTCTTTGCTCGGATCTTGTCTCGAGCTGTTTTTGGAGCTTACGGCTATTTTGTCTATCTCGTCTATAAAGATTATTCCTCCGTTTTGGGCTCTTTCCAAAGCTTCGCTTTTTATGGCTTCAAAATCCATAAGCTTTTCGCTCGCATCCGTTTTAAGAAGCTCTTTCGCTTCTTTGACGGTTACCTCTTTTCTTATCTTCTCTCCTCTTCCTCCGAGTATTTTTATGAAGGATTCTTGAACTTTCACTATCTCGGGAGGCAAAGTCGCGTCGCTTATCTCGCCCGTTCCTTTCGGAAGCTCTATCTCGATCTTAAGGTTATCCAGCTCTCCGGCTTCGAGACGCTTTTTCATTCTCTCGAAACTCTTTTTGTAGCTCTCTTGTTTCTCTTCGCTTGCGCCTTTTGGGAGAGGAGGGAGAAGTTTTTCGATAATCTGTTTATCGACGTACTCTTTTATCGCTTCGGCATTTTTTTCTCTGTGCTCGGCTTTTACGAGATTTATGGATGCCGTAACAAGATCCCTTACCATCGATTCGACGTCTCTTCCTACGAATCCTACTTCCGTATATTTGCTCGCTTCCACTTTTACGAAGGGGAGATTCAGCATTTTAGCCATTCTTCTTGCTATTTCCGTTTTTCCCACGCCCGTAGATCCTATCATAAGGATGTTTTTGGGCATTATCTCCTCTCTCATAGCCGGGTCGAGTTTCATTCTTCTGTATCTGTTTCTAAGAGCTATCGATATCGCTTTTTTCGCCTGAAACTGTCCTATGATATATTGGTCAAGATACGCTACTATCTCTTTCGGTTTTAGATTCATTTAACCCTCTAATTTATAAATTTTTATGTTGTCGTTTGTGTAGATGCAAAGAGAAGCCGCTATTTTAAGGGACTCTTTGACTATCTCCTCTTCACTTAGAGACGAGTGTTTATCCAACGCTCTCGCTGCGGAAATGGCGAAATTTCCTCCGCTTCCGATCGCGGCTATTTTGCCGTCTTCGGGTTCGACGACGTCGCCGGTTCCGCTTAATATGAAGATGTGATCCAAATTTAAAACTATCATCATCGCCTCGAGTCGTCTTAGATATCTATCTTTCCTCCACTCTTTGGAAAACTCTATGACCGATTTTAAAAGGTCTCCCTTTTTTTGTTCGAGTATGCTCTCGAACATATCGAAAAGGTTGAAAGCGTCCGCCGTGCTTCCGGCAAATCCGGCTAAGATTTTTCCGTTGTGAAGTTTTCTTATTTTCGTGGCGTTGTTTTTTAAAACCGTATTTCCGAAAGTTACCTGTCCGTCTCCGCCTATGACGGCGCAGTTTTCTCCTTTGTAACCTAAAATGGTTGTGGCTTCAAACATCTACTCTCCTACTATTTCCACTTCGAAAGGGGCGTGGATGCCGTGACCTAAATTTGCGGTTATTTCATAATCTCCCGCCGCTTTGATGGGATGTTTTATCTCTATGCTCTTTTTGTCTATATCGATGTTTTTTTGTTTTTTAAGCTCTTTAGCTATCTCCTCTTTCGTAACCGCTCCGAAAAGGGATCCGTTTGCTCCGAGCTTTCTTTTTATCGTAATTTTCGTTTTTGAGAGAGTTTCTTTCAGCTCTTGAAGCCTTTTCATCTCTTTTGCTTCTCTTTCGGCTATCTCTTTTTGCTCTCGGTTCCACGCCTCTATAACCTCTTTGGTGGCAAGTTTCGCAAAGCCTTTGGCTATTAGGAAATTTCTTCCGTAACCGTCTTTGACTTCTTTTATTTCGCCTTTTTTGCCGAGGTTTTTTACGTCTTTTATCAAAAGAACTTTCATCTTTTTTCCTTTGGTTGGTTTTTGTAGATTATATCATAGTTTGTTGGGAATGGGAGCTTGGCTTACAATCTCTCCGTCATAACTTAAAATACCGTAAGTAAGATGAGATATTTTATCAAATCCCATTCTTTGTAAAATCATTAAAACATGTCCGGTTCTGTTTCCCGTTCGGCAGTAAAGTATTACATGCTCGTTTTTCAGCTCTTGAAGTTTGTCCATATGAAGATGGAGAACGCTTGTGGGAAGAAGCATATCGGTTCCTTTAATGCTCGCTTGCGTATATTCATAAACTTCTCTTATATCTACGAGTTTGAAGTCGATCTCTTTTTTTTCTCTGGCTTTTAAAAGCTCTTTTAAAACTTCCGAGCTTATTTGCGGGTTTTGAAGCATTTTTTGATAATCTTCTTTAGTATATCCCATTATTTTTAGTCCTTTTAAAATTTTTTGCCGATTGTATCAAAAATAGGGTTAAATTTCTATCCGAAAGCGAATATTTCGTTATCGAGGGGTTGAAAAAGAGAGATTGCGGCGAAAGTTTTCGAAGGAGTTTTGCAAAGGTCGTTTTTTTCGCCGCAATTTTATATCGGACGGAGAAAATTTTAATTTAATTGTGACGATTTCTTTGCTATAGTGGTAAAAAGAGGAACTCAATAAACTTTTAAAGGAAAGGAAATGAAAAAGATATTCGTGTTTGCCGTTTTATTTCTTTTTATGGCGGGATGCGCCAAAACGGTTTTATCTTCTCCGAAAGAGGTTACGGAGGCTTTTTGGAAGGCGTTTTCGAATAACGATATGAAAGGGGTGAAAGAGTTGGTGGTTTATAAGGATGAAGTCAAACCGGTAATTACGGACGATTTGGAGATCGTTTCTTACAAAGTCGAATCGGTCTCTTTTAACGAAGATAAAACCGAAGCGTCGGCCAAAACCGTTTTGGTGCTCGGAGAAAAAGGGAAAAAAGAGGGCGAGAGAGAGACTCAAAGCGTAATTTTCGATACGGTTTTGTTAAAGATAGGGGAGAATTGGAAAGTGGATTTTCAAAAAACCTATCAAAATTTTTTCGAAGAAGTCGCAAAAAGGAGCGCCAAAGAGTTTACCAATGCCGTATTTTCCGCGTTCGTTCAGGGAATGAAAAACGTTAAGGAGATGCAAAAAGCGTTTGAGGAGGGATTTAAGGAGATAAATAAAGAGCTTCAAAAAGCTTTTAAGGAGATGGAAGAGGAGTTGAAAAAGATGGGTGAAGCTAACGCGACCGGAACCGAAATCTGAAATTTTTGCTTTTTGGGTATAAATAAATTTTTTTAAAGACCGATTTTCTTTATAGTGCTTTATCTATAATAAAAAGGAGTTAACTTATGTTCGGTTTAGGTTCGCAAAACGCCGTCTCCGAAAGCAACATGGAAGAGATCGAGCGGTTAAGAAGAGAAAACGAGAATCTTAAAAACGAAATAGCCAGACTCGAAAGAGAAAGAGAAGAGTTTTTCGAGATGGGTAAAAAGGAAGAGTTTAAAAACAAACTTTTCAAAAAGATTTCGGACGAGATTCAGGAGGTGATAAAGGAGTTTGGGGAGGATATCCAAAACAGTATCTCCGTTATGAGTGAAATAAATAAGATTTTGGATAAATATGCCGATAAAATAAAATATATAGAAAACAGTATAGACGACGTTTTCAATACCGAAAACATCATCCAAATGGCCAACTCTTTAAGAGGGAATGCCGAGCATCTAAATCATAGCGTTGAGGAGATAAGTCAGATTATCAATCTTATCAAAGAGATTTCCGATCAAACGAATCTTCTTGCTCTAAACGCCGCGATAGAGGCCGCAAGAGCCGGAGAATACGGAAGAGGGTTTGCGGTTGTCGCCGACGAAGTTAGAAAACTTGCGGAGAGAACTCAAAAAGCCACGGCCGAAGTGGAAATTACGATAAATACTTTGAAACAAAACGCCGCAACGATGTATGAAGATAGCGAGAAGCTCGAGAGCGAAGCGAATAACTCTTCTACTCATTTGGAGAGGTTTAGGGACGACTTGCAAGAAGCGATAGAGATCTCTTTAGATATTACCGAAAGGGTTAAAAAAGAGTCCGATAAAGTGTATATAAGCCAATTTAAAATGGATCACTTTTTGTATAAAGTTAAGACTTACGAAGTTTTATATACGGGAGACAAGATACAACTTCAAGACGCTTCTAACTGTTCCTTTGGAGAGTGGTACGCAAACGAAGGCAAGAGACTTTTCGGAAACAGTCCGGTTTACTCTTCCGTGGAGAGGGCTCATAAAGTTTTTCACGACTTTATTAAAAAAGCCGTCGAGTGTTCGTCCGATTCGACTTGCAAAGATGAAGAGATGTTTAGATATATGGACGAGATAGAAAAAGTAAGCAGAGAACTTTTTCCTCTTTTGAACAAGCTTTACTAACTTTTTTTCCAAAAAGCGTCTTTAGAGACGCTTTTTTCTTCTTTTGATAAAAAATCTTCTCGTTTTTGACGATCTACTCTCAAACTTACGGGGAAAATCTATGGTGAGAGTAATTTTTTCGTTTCTTTTTATTATGAGCGTTTTATTCGGCGAAAACGATGACGGGAGTTCTCTTTATAAAACTTTCGGAGAGAGAAAAGCGACCGCCGTTTTGAAGGATCTCGCTTCCAAAGATGATCCTTGGGCGATGTACGCTCTATCCGTTTCCTATTATTTGGGCAGAGGAGTGGATAGGGATTATAAAAAGGCTTTTTTGTGGGCGAAAAAGGCGGCGGAGAAGGGATATGGGTATGCTCAATTTTTAGTCGGAGATTTTTATTATATGGGAATCGGCGTTTTGAAAGATTTTAAAAAAGCGTACGAATGGTATAAAAAGGCCGCAGAACGCGGAGATACGATAGCGATGATGAAGCTTGCGAATATGAGAGTTAAAGGAGAGGGGGCCGAGAAAGATTACGAAAGAGCCTTTTATTGGTTCGAAAAAGCGGCAAAAAAAGGAGAGGTTAAAGCTCAAACGAAATTGGGACTTTTATATGCGGGAGGACTCGGGGTCGGAAAAGATATGAAAAAGGCTAAATTTTGGATAAAAAGAGCTTATGAAAGCGGAGACGAGGAGGCTAAAAAAGTTTGGGAGATGTTTAAACTTTGGAAGTATTGAGAGTTTAAATAAATTTTTATTTGAAAATATTTATTTGAACTCTTAAAAAGGATATTTTATGGAAAGACTCGTTAAGAGATTTAACGTTTTTTCGAAAAGAAGTTTCGTTTATACGGCCGTTTTTCTTACGCTTTCTCTTTTGGGCGGAGCGGCGTATTTTTATCTTTCTTTGAAATATTATCCTTCTTACGCGAGTTTGCAGGTCGATTCCGAAGACGTTCAAACGGAGATAGATATTTTAAAATCAAGAAGGATTATAGAAAAAAGTATTGAAGATACCGGATTGATTGCAGACTATTTTACGAAAAGATTTTTTATCAAAAAAGAGGACGCGTGGAGTAAGGTTCCCTTTAGAGTCGAAAAAGCAAAAGGAGAATTTTACGCAAAAGAGATGAAAATTTTACCGATAGATAACGAAAAGTTTTATTTGATTTTTTACGATTCGTTTTTTAACGAACTCTTGTCCAAAGATCCCGTAAAAAAGATTTTCTATTTTTCAAAAGAGGTTAAATTTCCGAATTTTTCGTTTGTTCTTAAAAAAATAAAACCGATAAGAGACCATGAAGAGTTTTATCTGACTTTCCGCAAAAAAGAGGTTTTGATAGACGAGATAGGAAAAAGGATTAGCGTTTATCAATCTTCTAAGAACTCCTCTTTGATTAAGATTAGCTATATCGACACGGATCCTAAAAAGGCGAGGGAATTTTTAAAAAATTTGATAAAAAACTATATAACGGAAAAAAGTTTGAATAGAAAAGAGAAGATTTCCAAAATATCCCGATTTTTGGATTTTAAATTGCGGGAGGCGAAAAAGGAACTTGAGAGAGCTTTTAACGAGCTTAAGAACTATAAAAAGGAGCACGGAATTTTTAAAGAGAACGCCTCCGGCAAGATGGTGAATGCCTTTATAGGATACGAGGAGGAGCTTAGAAAGATAGATCTGCAGTTAAATACTCTCTCCATGATAAAAAAGGAGATAAAAAAAGGAAATTATGCCGTAGTGAAGGCTTACGAGAGGAGATATCCGGAAGTCGTTTCGCTTGCCGAAAACATAGAAAAACTTCTTTCTCAAAAAGAGGAGGTTGCGGAAAGGACGGGAGAGCTTTCGGCGGAAGT
>CAZPVZ010000096.1:0-4383 GCA_964590185.1 uncultured Campylobacterales bacterium | reverse complement strand
CGAGCTCGTTCAAATCGGCGTTTTTTATAAGATCCAAAGCCTCTTTTTCGGTAAGCCTTCCCATAAAATCCTCTTAGAGTTAATTTTTGTGCTATTATATCCAAAATGAGATAAATAAGGAGAAAAGATGAAAAAAGAGATCGTTTTGATAATGCTTTTTCTGATGCTCGGAGTTTTGCTGTTTGAATTTATCTTAAACCGCTTTTTCGGCTGAAAGCTATTTTCTTATTTTAAAACCTTTCATTTTTCTGTAAATGGAAGGCGTATCGAGATCTTGAAGAGTCTTTTCGTAAAAAGGTATTTTCTCAACGTCTATTTCCTCTTCCGCCTTCTTTATAAGTTTCTTTATCTCCTCTTCGCTAACGATTCTCATCTTCAAGAGGATAAGCATTATTCCTTCGCTAAAACCTTTGTAATATTTGGTTTTTTCCCTGTTTCCTATGGCTTTAGCTTCGTAAAATTTTTTTATCGCCTCTTTCAGTTCCGATATATATTTATCTTTATCTATTGTAATATGCATAATAATTATTGTAACATTTGTATTTTAAAATTTCTTTACGAATTTTTCCGAAAAGAGAGTTGAAAGATGGCGCTTAGAAAGATACGAATCGATAACAAAACGTTCGATATAAGTTACGAAATATTAAACAGAGACAAAGAGAGAGATCTCATCGTGCTTCACGGCTGGGGAAGCAACAAAGAGCTTATGATAGGAGCCTTCGGAAAATTTATGAAAAATTTTCGTCATATATATATAGACTTACCGGGTTTCGGGAAAAGTAGTAACGCATATTCATTAACTACTAATGATTATTATAATATAATAGAAAGATTCCTAAAGGAGCTCGATATAAAAAAGGAGATAATCATAGGACACTCTTTCGGCGGAAAGGTGGCTTTGCTGCTAAATCCGAAGCTTCTCGTCCTTTTAAGCAGTGCGGGAATTTTGACGAAAAAATCTTTAAAAACGAGAGCGAAAATAGCCGTTTTCAAAGCGTTAAAACCTTTCGGAGGGGAGAATCTTTATAAACTTTTCGCCACGAAAGACGTGGAAGGAATGAGCAAAAACATGTACGAGACGCTAAAGAACGTCGTTGACGAGGACTTTAGCGAAAATTTTAAAAATTTTAAAAACAAAGCTTTGATTTTCTGGGGAAAAGAGGATACCGCCACTCCGATAGAGAGCGGAAAGAAAATATCCTCTTTGATCGAAAATTCCCTCTTTTACCCTATGGAGGGGGATCACTACTTTTTTTTGAAACACTCGAAAAAAATAAGCGAAAAAATAGAGGAGCACAGTAAAAAATGAAAACTTACAGATTCATAGTTACCGGAAAAGTGCAAGGAGTTTGGTATAGAAAAAGCATAAAAGAGAAAGCCTCGAGAGAAGGTATAAAAGGATATGTGAAAAATTTAGAAGACGGAAGCGTTGAAGTGGTGGCCAATTTGGAGCAGGAAGAAATGGAAAATTTCTTAAAAATATTGAAAGAAGGCTCTCCTTATTCACGCGTGGACAATATAGAAATAGGAGAAATAATGCCGACTTACTTTGAAAGCTTCGAGGTAAAATATTGATGATCGTTCAATTATTCACACTTTTTTCACATATCCTCTTAGTTCTTTCTCTCGGTTTTTATCTTATTACCAACCTCCAATGGTACGGTTATAAACTCGAAAGAGTGGTTTTTAAGCACAAACGCTACTCGTGGCATCTTTTATATTTCATAGTCCCGCTCTTTGCCTACTACCTAACGGGCATCTACTTTTGGATATATTTTTATTTTGCTTATCTTCCCTCCCTATATATCTGGCATAAGAAGATAGATAAAAAGCTCGTTTTTACGGATAGAGTGAAGAGATTTTTCATATTTTTGATTTTAGCGGTCGTTTTTCAAGATTTTCTCTGTCTTGTTTTAAAAAGCTGCAAAATATTCGGAACCGTTCTGCCTCTTTTAGCCTCTTTGGGAGCAAGTTACCTGTTTGAGAAAATCCTATTTAACGGCTACAAAAGAACCGCCCGCAAAAAACTCGAGAAAATGAAAGATTTAAAGATAGTGGCCGTTACCGCAAGTTACGGAAAAACGAGCATAAAAAATTTTCTGTATCAGATACTAAAAGACGATTTCAAAGTGTATAAAACTCCTCGAAGCGTCAACACGATAGGAGGATTGGTAAAGGACGTAAACGACTCTTTGCCTAAAGAGACTTCCGTATATATAGCGGAGGCGGGAGCGAGAGAGAGAGGAGACATAGACGAGATAGCGAGATTTCTAAATCACCACTACGCCGTCGTAGGCAAAATAGGACCTCAGCATATAGAGTATTTTAAAACTTTGGAAAATATCAGAAATACGAAAATGGAGATACTAAACTCCAAAAACCTGATAAAAGCTTTCGTCCACGAAAGCGCGAAAGTAAAGCCCGACGAAAAGGTAGTGATTTTCGGAAAAGAGATAAAAGAGATAAAGGCCGACTTGGAAGGAATCTCTTTCAAGATAGAAGAACAAGGTATCGAGTACTCTTTCCAAGCCCCCGTTTTGGGAGCGTTTAACGCCGTAAACATAACCGCGGCGATACTTGTTGCAAGAGAGCTCGGTTTGGATATGGAGACGATAAGAAAGAGAGTTTCCAAACTAAAAAGCGTAGAACACAGGCTTCAAAAAATAAAAGCCGGAGGCAAAATAATAATAGACGACAGTTTCAACGGAAATTTCGAAGGAATGAGCGCCTCTTACGAACTCGTCTCCTCCTATAAAGGCAGAAAAGTTTTAGTAACTCCGGGAATCATGGAATCCACTAAAGAGGACAACGAAAAACTCGCCCGAAAAATGGACGAAGTTTTCGATCTCGTTATTATCACCGGAAAAAGCAACGCGGAAATTTTAGCAAGCAACATAAAAAGAGCGAGAAAAATCATTTTAAGCGACAAATCGAAACTTGAAGAGATTCTCGCAAAGGAGACGGGAGCCGGAGATTTGATACTCTTCTCCAACGACGCTCCCGGTTTTTTATAAAATTAGGATATAATAACTCCTAATTAACTCATAAAGGATTTAAAAGTGGTATTTACGATAGGAGTCGTATATTTTTTATACGTGCTGTTTAAAATCTACATCTCCGTAATGGAGATAGGATACGTTAACAAAGCGAAAAATCAAGACGCCGTTATTTTAAAACCTTCAAGTTACATGAAAGCGGCAAGATATAAGATTTCTAGCGAAAGAGTCGAGATAGTCTCCGTTTTAGCGGACTATTTTCTTTTCATATTCTGGATGGGATACGGACTTAATTGGCTCGATAACCTCATAACGATAAAAGATACGGCTCTAAAAACGGTCGTTTTTATAGACGCTTTCATCATCATAAACTATTTCGCCACCCTGCCGTTTTCCGTTTACAAAACCTTCGTTTTGGATAAAAAATTCGGTTTTAGCAATATGAGCGTGAAGCTTTTTTTAAGCGACATGATAAAAAGCGGAATTATATTTTTAACCTTCGGTTCGCTGATTATATGGATAATCGCGAAAATCATGCTCTCTTTCTCGAATTGGTGGATTTTGGGATTTCTCTTCCTGTTTGCCGTCGTAGTCTTTATCAATATGATTTATCCGACCTTAATAGCTCCGATTTTCAACAAATTCACTCTTTTAAAAGACGAAGAGCTTAGAGAATCGATAGAAAAACTTATGGAAAAGGCGGGACTTAAAAGCGAAGGAGTCTATACGATAGACGCAAGCAAAAGGGATAATCGTCTAAACGCCTATTTCGGCGGACTCGGAAAATCAAAAAGAGTGGTTTTATACGACACTCTCGTAAAAAAACTCGACAAAAAAGAGCTTCTGTCCGTTTTGGGACACGAACTGGGACACTTTAAACATAAAGACATCTACAAAAATATTTTTATCACGGCAATGATGCTTTTTGTTATGTTTGCGATATTCGGAAATCTCCCCGAAAGCGTCTTTCAAGCCTTCAACGTTCCGAATACCCCTTACGGAGTGATGGCCGTATTTTTACTTTTATCGCCGGTAGTTACTTTCACCTTGATGCCGCTTATAGGGCTGGTTAGCAGAAAAAACGAATTCGAAGCGGACGAATACGGAGCCGAAAGCGGAAGCAAAAGAGATCTTGCCACGGCTTTGATGAAACTTGCGGAAGAGAACAAAAGCTTTCCGAGATCTTATCCGCTGTATATATTTTTCTATTACACCCACCCGCCTCTGATTGAGAGACTAAAAAGATTGGGATACGATTTCGAAAACGAAAATAGAGACGAAGCTTTGGAGGGAAGTTGCGAACATATAAAAAAAGAGATATAAAAGAAGCTCTTTTAAAAGCCTCTTCTCTCTTAAAAGAAGTAGCGGATCGTCCTTTTTTGGAAGC
>CAZPVZ010000095.1:0-12790 GCA_964590185.1 uncultured Campylobacterales bacterium | reverse complement strand
TGCAACGGAAATTCTCACTCTTTTTTAAACTATCCCTATCTTGAGAGTCTGCTTGATAAGATAGAGTTTTTGTTTCATCCTTCGCTTCCTTCCAAATATGAACATTTGGATATTGAAGAAGATATCGATATTTTGATAGTGGAGGGGGGAGTGAAGGAGGGATTTGAGAGAGACGGCAAGGATTTTATAAAACTTTTTAGAAAATTTGCCGAAAAAGCCGAGCATATCGTTTGTGTGGGAAGTTGCGCGGTTTACGGAGGGATTTTTAAAGAGTACGACGAGAGCGTAAAAGGGGTGTTTTTCGAAAGAGAGAAAAGGAGCTTTTTGTTTGAAGAGTATTTCGATAAGTGCGTAAACGTTCCCGGATGTCCGGCTAACAGCGAGTGGATAGCGTTTGTATTGGATAGGATTTGCGAAGGAAAAGAGATACTTTCGGACAAAATGAAAAGACCTAAGGAGATATTCTCTTTTACCGTTCACAGCGGTTGCGATAAGAGTGAATATTTCGAATGGAAAATAGACGCTAAGGATTTCGGGTTGAAGGAGGGGTGTCTTTTTTACGAGCAGGGATGCCAAGCTCCCTATACGCGGGGAGATTGCAATAAAACCTTATGGAACGGAGTCGGTTCCAAAACGAGAGCCGGGATGCCTTGTATAGGCTGTACGGAGCCCGATTTTCCTAAAAAAGATCTTTTCGAGACCAAAAAATATATGGGAATACCCGCGAATATGCCTCTTGGAGTTCCTAAGAGAGCCTATTTGACTCTTACGGGAATAGCCAAAAGTTTTAAAATAGAGAGGCTGAATAAAAGAGTTTTGGATGAAGATTGATATTTTGCAAAAGGTGGAAGGGGAAGTCTATCTTCGTTACCGCTTTAAGCATAAAGTTATAGAGCATGCGGATATAGAGTTCGTTCATTATAGGGGAATCGAAGAGATATTAAAAGGAAGAGCGCTTTTTGACGCTTTGGCGATAAATCCCAGAGTATGCGGGATATGCGGACATTCTCATCTTATAGCGACCGCAAGAGCCATAGAGGATATCGTGGATTTCGAGATTTCCAAGAAAGCTTTTTTGATTAGGGAGATAACTCTCTCTTGCGAACTTATACAAAATCACATAAAATGGTTTTATCTCGTTATACTTCCTCTTTTAAGAAGGATGGGGTTTAAAAAGTATGATTTTTTTCAGGCTCTATCGTGCGCAAACACGATAAACAAAATCATAGCCGTTTTCGGAGGACAGTATCCACATACCTCTTACGCCGTTGCGGGGGGAGTCGTTTGCGATCCTACGGCTATGGATATAGTCAAAGCCGAACATTTTTTAAACGAAGCGAGACGCTTTTATCACTCTTTCGTTTTGCCTCCCATTGAGAATTTTAGGGATTTTGTGGATAAGAGGGGAGTTTTGAGGGAAGTTTTTCTTTTTTTAAAAAGAAAACGACTTCAAAACATAGGAAGAGGGCACGATAGGTTTTTGTATCTTGAAAAATCCAAAAAAATTATAGGAGTTAGAGAGGTTAAAGCCGATTCAAAATATATAAGAGAGATTCCAAACGATAGAGGTTACGCTAAAAACGTAAAATATAAAGATAAATTTTACGAAGTCGGACCGATAGCGAGAACGATGGATAAAAAGTTTATAAAAGATCTCCACAGACGCTACAAAGATTCCGTTTTTACGAGAATTGCCGCAAGAGTTTACGAAATAGGGCTTCTTTTTGAGAAAATAGAGAAAAATTTGAAAAATATCGATTTACAAGAGGAGTCTTATAGAAAATTCGATAGGAAAATATCGGGAGAGGGAGAGGGTATCGTAGAGGCTCCGAGAGGATCTTTGATACATAGAATAAAAGCTAAAGACGGAAAAATCAAAGAGTATGAGATTATTACGCCTACGCAGTTTAATCTCTCCAACGGCTCGATAGAGGATCCCTCTTCGGTTCAAAAAGCGATAAAGGGATTGAGAGATAAAAATTTAGCCGATCTTGTTTTTAGAAGTTTCGATATCTGCTCCGTTTGTACCACTCATTAGTTCCAAATCCGCATAAGAATAAAAAATTTTCAAAAAAACTTAAAAAGAACGTAAGTTGTTAGAAGGTAAAATATTTGAATGAGTATTCATTTATAAAGGAGTTAGCCGTGGATAGAGAGAAATTAAGAGGGCTTTTTACCGCAAAAAGCGCTAAAGTCGAGACGAATAAGGGCGAAGCTTATTATCAAGATTTATGGCAAAGATGCAGAAACAGGTTGGACGAGCTTAAAAAGATGGCTCCGAGCAGTAACGTAAAAATTATGGATATTTTGGAGGATGAAGGAGTAACGAGAAGAGATTTTCTAAAATGGGCGAGCGCTATGACGGCGATGCTTATGCTTCCTTCTTCGTTCACTCCTTTGGTAGCCGATGCGGTGGAGGTTATGAACAGAGTTCCGGTTATCTGGATAGAGCTTCAAGATTGCGCCGGAAACAGCGAAGCGCTTTTAAGAGCCGACGGACCTAAGATAGACGAGATTATTTTGGATATTATCTCTCTTGAATTTCATGAAACTTTGATGGCCGCGGCGGGTTATCAGGCGGAGAAACAGCTTGAGGATGCGGTCGAGACTTTTAAAGGAAAATATCTTCTTTTCGTAGAGGGATCCGTTCCCGTGGGAAAAGGAAAAGAGTGGTGTACGATAGGACCCGGAGGAGAGACTTTCGAAGAGCATTTAAAAAGACTCTCAAGAAATGCGGCGGCTATAGTTGCGGTCGGAACTTGCGCTACTTTCGGAGGAGTTCCCGCTTCCGCTCCAAATCCTACCGGTGCGGTCGGAGTTATGGACGTTATAAAAGGAAAACCTATCATTAACATTCCCGCATGTCCTGCAAATCCCGCAAATATGGTCGGAGTTATTTTGCATTTCGTGCTAACGGGAACCATTCCGGAGCTTGATCCTCTTTTGAGACCTAAATTCGCTTTCGGATACAGAATTCACGATAACTGCGAAAGAAGAGCTCACTTTGACGCCGGAGAGTTCGTAGAAGAGTGGGGAGACGAAGGAGCTCAAAACAATTTCTGTTTGTATAAAATGGGATGTAAAGGTCCTATGACTTTCAATAACTGCTCTATCGTTAGATATAACGAGGCGGTGAACTGGCCTATCGGGGCGGGACACGGATGTATAGGATGTAGCGAGCCGGATTTTTGGGATAAGTACGCTTACGAAAGACCTATGGCGGACGCTAATATCAAAGCTCCTACGGGAGGAGTCGAAAAGAGCGTTGACGAGTTCGGTTTGGGGCTTTTGACGGCTGCGGCCGTGGGTATCGGTATTCATGCGGCGGCAAGCGCGGTTTTGGGTAAAAAAGACGATGAAGGAGAAAAATAATGAGCAAACATATAGTAGTTGATCCTATAACGAGAATCGAGGGGCATTTAAGAATCGAGGCGGTGATAGATGATAATAATACGATAGTTGACGCTTACAGCTCTTCTACGATGTTTAGGGGAATAGAAGAGATTTTAAAAGGAAGAGATCCGAGAGACTGCGGACTTTTGGCTATGAGAATCTGCGGTGTCTGTACCGGAACTCACTATCAAAGAAGCATAGAGGCCGTTGAAGACGCTTTTAAGATAACGATTCCTAAAAATGCGAGAATCGTTAGAAATTTGATACAAGGTTCTCTCTACGTTCACGATCACGTGGTGCACTTTTATCATCTTCACGCTCTTGATTGGGTAGATATAACCAAAGCTTTGGACGCCGATCCTAAGAAAACCGTTGACGAAGCTTTCAAGTGGGCGAATATCGCCGGCGAAACGCCGTGGGTTGCCGATGCGGGTAAATTCGCGGAAGTTCAAAATAGACTTAAAAAATTCGTAAAACAGGGAAGACTTGGAATATTCGGTAACGGATATTGGGGAAATCCGCATTATAAATTGACCCCCGAGCAAAATCTACTTGCGGTAACTCACTATTTGCAGGCTTTGGATCTTCAAAGAGACGCGGCTAAAATGATGGCGATTTTCGGCGGTAAACAGCCTCACCCTCAAAGCATCGTAGTGGGAGGAGTAACTTGCGTCCAAGATATACAAAATCCTTCAAGGATAGGTTTATTTAAAGATCTTTTGATGAATTTCAGAAGATTTATAAAAAGCGCTTATCTTCCCGACGTTTACATGGCGGGAACTATGTATGCGGACGAAGCTCTCGACGGAACGGGCGGAGGACTTAAAAACTATTTGGTTTACGGAGATTTCAGACTTGACGATACCGGATTTTATAAATCCGCTCTATTGTTCCCAAGCGGCGTAGTTTTAAACGGAGATTTGAGTAAAGTTATAGAATTCGATCAAGCCAAAGTCGTTGAGGACGTAACTCACTCTTGGTACGAGGGAGATAAACCTCTACATCCGTTCGAGGGTAAAACGGTGCCTAAATATACGGGATTCGGTAAAAAAGAAAACGGAGTGGCCTATCTTAATACGAAAGAGAAATACAGCTGGATAAAATCTCCGATTTACGACGATAAGAGAGTGGAGGTAGGACCTCTTGCGAGAATGGTCGTGGGAGTTGCGAAAAAGGATAAGAGAATTAGCGAATATGTTACCAAATTCTTAAAAAACGGAAATCTGCCTACGAAAGTTTTATTCTCTACCGTCGGAAGAACGGCTGCAAGAGCGATAGAAACCGAGCTTATGGCTGATGCGATGGTTGAGTGGACGGACGAGCTTGCCAAAAACGTAGCGAGCGGAGATCTATCGACTTGGACGGAATTCGATTTTGACGCGGTCAGCAAAGACGCTCAAGGTTACGGACTTGCCGAAGCTCCAAGAGGCGCGCTCGGACACTGGGTTAAGATAAAAGACGGAAAAGTCGTTAACTATCAAGCCGTCGTACCTTCGACTTGGAATGCGGCTCCGAGAGACTACAAAAACAGAATGGGAGCTTATGAGGCGAGTTTGATAGGAACTAAAGTCGCTAATCCGGAGCAACCTTTGGAGATTTTAAGAACGATCCACAGTTTCGATCCTTGTATCGCTTGTGCGGTTCATATCGTGGATACTAAGGGCAAGAGCTTGGGAGAGTTTAAAGTAAATACCTCTTGTTCCATATAAAAGGGGGATAAAATGAAAAAAGGGTATGAAAAAGTTAAGAGGATGACTCTCTTTATGAGAGTCAATCACTGGGTTGTTGCCGTTTGTATGGTTGCGGCCGTAATTACGGGGCTTTATATAGGTCATCCCTATTATCAAAGTTTTATAGCCGAACCTGCGGTGGATAAGTATGTGATGGCGTGGAACAGATGGATTCATTTTATGGCGGCCATCATATTCGACGTTAGTTCCATCGTTATAGCCTATCTCTATTTCTTTAGCAGATTTGAAAAACCGTATAAAAAACTGATTCCAAACGGCAAAAACATTTCGGAATTTTTTGCGGTTTTAATTAACCTGCTTACTTTCAATAGGGTTAAAAAGTTCGATACTTCCCATGAAGACAGTTTTCATGTGGTATATTTTACGATTTTTCACCTTCTGCTTGCGTGGATGCTTTTTACGGGGCTTCAACTTTACGTTCACGGACTCGAAAGCGGAATAAGCTCGATAGGCAAATGGTGGCCTTGGGTGTTGCACGTTTTTACAGATTGGACCATAAGCGTTTGCGGCGGCAGTTTGATGGACGTTAGAATCAGCCATCATTATACGATGTATCTGATTATCGTTTGGGTTATGTTCCATATCTATTATGTGGTTTGGAGAACGATTTATTGGAGAGAGGGAGATATCTCTATCGTTTTCGGCGGATATAAATTTTCAAAACTTTCCAAAAAAAAGCATTAAAGGGGTTTGTTGAAAAAGATAGCGGTTATAGGCATAGGAAATATTTTGTTTAAAGATGAGGGAGTCGGAGTATATGCCGCTAAATATTTGGAGAGGAACTTCTCCTTTTCTCCCTCTATCGATATAGTTGACGGCGGCACTTTGGGTTTTAAGCTGATGGGGTATTATCAAACTTACGATAGAGTCATAATAATAGATACGGTCTCTATCGAGGATGAGCCGGGATCAGTTTATAATCTTCCCAGCGAAGTTTTGATGGGACTTGGCAGTTATAGAAAAACGGCTCATGAAGTCGAAGTTTTGGAGATGCTCGAGATATGCTCCATGCTTGAGAAGATGGCGAAAGTTAGCGTTATAGGGATAGTGCCTAAAGATATAGAGAGCGTCGGTATAGATTTGACCGACGATATCAAAAGGTGCTTTTTGCCTTTGGTTAACGAGGTAGTAAAGGAGATCGAAAAGGAAGACGTTAAGATAAAACGAATAGGAACCGCCTCTTTGGAAGACATAATAAAAAGTTACAATTCTCCCTCCATGAAAAATCTCTAAAAGGACTTTTATGATTATCTCTTTGGAATTCAACTCCTCCCAAAGTTATATAAAAGATTATATCTTTATGATTGCGGATTTTTGCGGGATAAAGATAAATTCCGTTTTGCAAGATGGAAAAATCAAAGTTTCCGTGGACGAAAACGATAAAAATTTTGAAAATTTTTTGAAAAAACTCGAAGAGCTTTTGCCTCTTTCTCTTTTTATGGGGAAATTGGATGTAGAGAAGGGAAGTTTTAAAGAGAATGAAAATAGTTTCAAACTTCCGAGAAATTTGGGACTTTGCAAAAGATGTATAGAGGAGATGTTCGATCCATCTTCGAGAAGATACTATTATCCCTTTACTTTTTGTAACGGGTGCGGATTTACTTACGCTTTTGTTACCTCTTATCCTTACAAGAGGGAGAATTCTCTATTTTTCCCTTTCGCAATTTGTGAAAAATGTAAAGAGGAGTTAAAAAACAATCCTTTTAGAAAAGATTTTCCTTTGATATCTTGTAGCGAATGCAATGTTCCGATAAGAATCGAAAATAGAAAAAAAACGAAGATTTTGTGGGCTAACGATACGAAAGAGTATAAAGACGTTTTCTCTCTATCGGCATTGGCGGTTAGCAAAGGAGAGAGGGTTTTGATTAAAACTTTCGGAGGATATAAGATTTTCCGAAAGGAGCCGTTTGAAAAGGCGGATATCTTCATAACCGACGCTAACAGAGCGAAAAACCATTTTTTGCTTTTAAAAGATGAACTGAAAGCTCTTTTCAGTATGGAAAAGCCGAAAATAAAGGCGACTTTAAGCGATGAAAATTTGCAAAAAGAGATAGGAAGCGTTCAGACTCTCAAAGCTCCCGATTGCGGAATGAGCGTGCTTTTTGCTAAAGAGTGCCAAAATCTCGGAATGGATTATCTTTTTTACAAAGAGTGCGACGCGGATGAAGAGTATGATTTGATCGTAGATTTCGATCTTCCGATAAATAGGCAAGAGGAGATAGAGTATTTTATAAATAAAAAATATAGATTTTTTTCAAAAGGGGATAGGGCGCTGTATCCTAAATTTTTTCCTATTAAAAAAAGTGAAGCGGTTGAGAAGCCTTATGCGGCTTTGCGTATGGGAGAAGGAGTCGTTATAGATAAAATAGAGATGTTCGATATCTCTAAAAACAAGAAGTTTAAAATATACGGAAAAGAGTATAGGGATATTTTTGCCGTTTTGTCCGTGATCGCCGAGAACGGAAAGCTTGAAAGTAAAAGCGTGGGATGCTATTTCGGTTCTAAAAGTTTTATATTGCTGTATGAAAAAGGGGAGGTTAAGAGGATTTTCGAATTCGGTTATTATGAGAAGATATTGGAGGAGATAAGAAACTTAAGAGAGGGGTCGGATAGGCTTGTTGAGAATTTTAAAAGAAAATTTCCGTCTTTGTATGATAAAATTTACGATATCGAAGGAAAGTTTTTTGATCCTTTCCATTTATCCGCGATTTTATTGGAGGCGGGGGAGAGTTTTGAGGATCTTAGTCGTCTCTCTTTAAATTTCGGCGGGAAGGGAGGAGTAGCGATAGATTGCAGAATTAAAAAAGACGGTGGATTTGATTTCGGCGCCTTTTTCTCTTCCATAATAAGTTATAAACTCGCGGGAGCGGATAGGAGTTTGATAGCTTATTCGATTTTCGAATCTTTGGGAGATTTTTTAGGCTCTCTTTTGAACGAGATAAAGATAAAAACGGAGGCTAAAGGGATAGCTTTAGCCGGGGAGTATTTTGCGAACGCTCCTTTTTTTAGCAGATTTCAAAGACATATGCTAACGAACGAAGTTTTAACCAATAAAGAGTTTGCGATAGATAAAAACAATATCATTTTCGGAGAGCTTTTTGGGTAAGATAAGAGCGATTATTAAGATTACCGGAACGGTTCAAGGTGTCGGATTTCGCCCTTTCGTTTACAGAATCGCAAATCAGTTTGATTGCGGGGGTTTCGTTAATAACGATATGTCGGGAGTTATTATCGATATAGACATAGAAAGTTCCAAGCTGAAAAGTTTTTTGAATCTGCTTATGAATAAAGCTCCCGTTTTAGCGAGAATAGAGGATATGGTTTATCAAATATCCTCATCTTTGGGAAGAGATAAGTTTTTTATAAAAAAGAGTGACGTTACCGATACTCCTTTGGTTTCGATCAGCCCCGACATTTCGGTATGCGATAAGTGTTTGGAAGAGTTTTCCGATCCGGAAAACAGAAGATATCGTTATTTTTTTATAAACTGTACCGAATGCGGTCCGAGATATACGATAACTAAAAGACTCCCTTACGATAGAAAAAACACCTCGATGGATAAATTCGATATGTGTTTTTGGTGCGAGAGGGAGTATTACGAACCGATAAACAGAAGATATCACGCTCAACCGATTTCGTGTTTCGATTGCGGTCCGACGGTAATTTTGAGAGACGAAGAGGGAAATATCTCGGATAAAGGCTCTTTAGCCGTCGAAAAGATTGCAAATTACATAAAAAGGGGAAAGATTGCCGCCGTAAAAGGGCTCGGGGGATTTCATCTAATATGCGACGCTACGAATTCCAAAGCGGTAAAGAGCTTGAGGGAGAGAAAAAGGAGGCCTTATAAACCTTTTGCGGTTATGTTTAAAGACATATCTTGGATTCAGAGGATAACCGTCATAACCCCAAAAGAGAAGGAACTTATCCTCTCTAAAGAGAGACCCATAGTTTTGGTTAAAAAGAAGAAACTTCACAGGCTGGATAAAACGAGATATAAATTGAGCGCTTCCGTAGCTCCCGGGATAGACAGACTCGGAGTTTTTCTGCCTTATACACCGATTCATTATCTGCTTTTTGAGTATGTGGACTTTCCAATAGTGGCCACGAGCGCAAATTTAAGCGACGAACCGATTATAAAGGATTTTGAGACTTTAAAAAGAAAACTTGCCGGAGTTTTCGACGTCGTTTTGGATTACGACAGGGAGATAGTAAACGCCTGCGACGATAGCGTAGTTCAAGAAGTTGCCGGAGAGAGACAGATTTTGAGATTGGCTCGGGGATACGCTCCTTTGAATTTTCATCTTCCTTTTAGAGTTAAAAAATCGATTTTAGCCGTCGGAGCGAGACAGAAAAATAGCGTAGCTTTCGCTTTCGAAGATAAAGTTCTTCTTTCTCCTCATATAGGGGATTTGGAAAGCGTGGAGTCTTTGGAGTATTTTGAACGAACGATCGATACTTTTAAAAGATTTTATAACTTTGCTCCGAAAGAGGTGGTATGCGACAAACATCCCTCTTATGAAACTTCCGAATATGCGAGGAATTTGAGCGAAACGGAGGATTTGGAGCTTTTGGAGGTTTGGCATCATATAGCTCACGTTTATGCCGCAAAAGCGGAAATGTTTTTTAAAAATCATCCTTTAAAAGATGAAAAATTCATCTCTTTTAGCTGGGACGGAACCGGATACGGAAAGGACGGAAATATTTGGGGCGGAGAAGTTTTCGTAGGAGACGAGAGAGCGTATCATTTTAAATATTTTAAGCTTTTGGGAGGAGAAAAGGCCGTCAAAGAGCCTCGAAGAGTAGCTCTTGGAATTTTGTTCGATATTTTCGGCCGAGAAGTTTTTTCCATGAATAACGCCGTTACGAACGCTTTTAGCGAAAATGAAAAGAGGCTTTTGTACGAGTCTTTCAAAAAAGGCATAAACGCTCCTCTTACATCTTCCGTGGGGAGATTGTTCGATGCGGTTGCTTCCGTTGCGGATCTCGTTCAAGTATCCGGATACGAAGGGCATACGGGACTTCTAATCGAAAAATTTTACTCTTCTAAAATCGAGGAGAGGTACTCTTTCGAAATAAGGGGAAAAGAGATCGTTTTGGACGAGGCTTTTAAAGAGATGCTTGAAGATCTTAAAAAAGTGGATCGCAAAAAAAGAATCTCTACGAAATTTATAAACACTTTGGCCGATATCGTAATTTTTTTGGCGAAAAAAGAGAACCTTCCGGTTATTTTATGCGGAGGGGTTTTTCAAAACAAGACTCTTTTAAATATATTGGTGGAGAAGTTTAAAAAGGAGAATATTTCCTATTTTTTCCCGACCTTGATTCCTATAAACGACGGCGGAATAGCGTTGGGGCAGCTTTGGAAGGCTATAAAGGGGTAGTTTCGAATATCCACATTTCATGATCTCTTTTTTGCTGAATCTCTATTAGAGTCAGCTCTTTGAAACGGTGGTTTTTTAGTTTTCGGAAGCTATCTATTTTGTTTAAGGCGATTTCTCTTGCGATTTTGCCCCGGTAAGCTTTAGCCCAATGGCTTACCGTTTTGCCGTTTTTTAAAAATTTCATTTTTATGCAGTAGGGAGGTTTGTAAAATTTTTCGTAATATCCCGCTCTAAGATCCAAAATCTCTTCTTGCAAATTTATCTCTTTCAATTTTTCTTTATAGTAGTTTTCGGACTTTACGCCGTCTAAAGGTTCTCCCTGCTTTAGTTTGTAAAAAGGAATCAAATCCTTAGCGCAAAGAATTCCGAAAAGATTTGAGAAGATGATTAGATTTTCGTCTAAAAAGTTTTGAGACTCTTTTTCCAAATTCAAATAATCGAGATACTCGTAAGCTACGCCGGTGTATCTTAATATCGCTTTTTTGACGGGAGAGTTGAAAATATCTATTTTTAAAAGCTCTTTAGTTCCGAATAGTTTTTTCAGCTCCTCTTCGCTTGCCTTTTTCAAAAATTCGTCGTATCTTCTTAAAAACTCTTCTCTTTCTATCTTAAAACAAAAACGCATATCGGATTCGCCGCCTCCCAAGCTTTTAGCTTCGCTCGGAGCAAAGAGGATTTTCATATCTCCATCACTTCTTTTAAATCTATCTCTTGATTTAGGCATATCGATTTCATTTTGTCTTTTTTTCCGAAACAGCCGGCGTAGATGTATTTGTCTTTTTGGAGTCTGAATATTTCTATCGTTTTTGCCAAGGGATCTACTAAAAAGTACTCTTTTATTTTGCAAGATTCGTATAGATCTTTTTTGACGGTTTTGTCTTTGTATGCGGTTGAGGGGGATAGGACTTCGAATATCGCACAAGGGAGCTTTTCGTTTTCGCAATAGAGTATGATATCCGGCTGAACGACGCTTTTTTCTCCCTTTTTGCATTTAAGCTCCAGATCGAAGGGGGCTATTCTCGGTTTGCAGCCTGTTTTGTTTTGAATGTTTTTTAGTTTTACCGCTATGTTCAATACTATATCTTGGTGAGAGGCGCTTGCTCCTCCCATCATGTATATTTTTCCGAAAATCAGTTCGTATCTTTCGTTTTCCGGAGCGTTTTTGACAAACTCTAAGAAATCTTCGTAAGTATAATACTCCTCTTTTAAAGCTTCCATAACGACTCCTTTTTCTTATTTTACTATAAAAAACTAAAGATGGGAACCGCTTTTTCGGGAGAAAAAGAGTTTTTTGAGTATCTCTTTTTGCTCTTTTTGAGTATAGTTGAATTTAAATTCCGCCTCTTTTAAATAATAAAAAAAGTTTTCTCTATTTACTCCTTTGTATTTGAGTATGAAATTTTCAAAATATTTCCAAAATTCGGTAATTTTATTTTTTTGGGAAGCGAGTTTCGCCACTCTGTGAATTTTTAGAAACCTTTGAAATTCTTTATAGTAGATATCGTCAAGTCCGTCCTCCAAAAAAGAGGGCTTAAATCTTGATAAATCCGGCATCATCAGATTGTAGATTTTTCCTCCGTAGTCGAAAGTTATGAAATTGTAAGCGTCGAAGATGTTTTTTTTGTCTCTTTTTTTGCTTTTTTGTAGGTAGAGATACTCGTCAAATTCCGATACTTCTTTCTTATTATCATACTCTTTTTCGGAAAAAACGGCTAAGAGTTTTCTAAATTCGTCATATCTTTTTTTGACGGTTAAATAATTGATTTTTAATCTCTCTTTGCATTGCAGGGCGTTTAAATCTTCGCAAAAACACTCTATTATGGATAGATCTCTTTTTATTTTCGAGGGACTGAATTTCCTTTTGCATCTTTTGCATTTTCTATGTCCGTTTTTTAAAAGGTAAGTTTCGTTTTTGCAGTATATGCATCTCATTATCGTTCCAAAAGTATATAAGAAATTCTATGTTTAAACTCTATTTTACAAAAACTAACTATAATTTCTTCTGAATGGGCGTTCATTTACGGAAAATCGCTTTGCGCTTTCACAGTAACTTAATAAGGAGATTTTATGTGTAAAGATTGCGGATGCAGTATAACCCTTGAACACGATCACAATCACCACCACCATCACTCTCATGAGCATTTGCATGACAATCCTCAGCTAAACGATTCTAAAACCATCGAGGTTATTACTAAGATTTTGGACAAAAACGATCATGAAGCCGCTCATAACAGGGAGCATTTCGATAAGTTGGGAGTTTTAGCC
>CAZPVZ010000094.1:0-8643 GCA_964590185.1 uncultured Campylobacterales bacterium | reverse complement strand
GTCGTTGTAGCTGAGCAAAGAGGCGGTTGCGGAGAGTCTTAGTCTCTCTATCTCTTCGTTTATGGAGCTGTCTTTTTCTATGTAAAGATCTTGTCTTGGGATATAGGCTTCCGGCTGATAATAATCGTAATAGCTTATGAAATACTCTACGTGATTGTCGGGGAAAAAACCTTTAAATTCACTGTAAAGCTGAGCCGCCAAAGTTTTGTTGTGCGTCATTATCAGAGTGGGGCGGTCCACTTTTTCTATAATTTTAGCCATAGTGTACGTTTTCCCGCTTCCCGTTACTCCCACGAGAGTTTGGTATCGGTTTTTTTTAATAATGCAATTGCTTAGTTTCTCTATCGCTTGTAACTGATCTCCGGCGGGAGAAAAATCGCTTTTTAGTTTAAATCTTCCCAACTTTTTCCTTTGCTCTTATGATATAATAGATATTATATCAAAGTTATAGGAGCAGTCAATGTCCGAAAACGAAAACGTTCCTTCCTCTTCGGAGAAGTTGAGTTTGATGGTTGAAAAGCTGTTGGAAAGCTATATGAGCTTGAAAGAGAAAGTAGTTAGGCTTGAAAACGAGATAAAGGAGAAAAACGAAAAGATTTCGGAACTCGAAGAAAAACTTGTAGAGAGAGATTTGGAAGAGGAGGATTTAATCTCTAAAATAGAAAATGCCTTAAATAACAACGGAATATGAAAAAGATACGTATAAAAATAGAAAATAAGATTTTTGATATAGGGATAAGGGACGAAGAGTTCGCTTCTTTTTTGGAAAACGATTTATCTAATTTGAATATAAAAAACGTAAAATCTCTTCTTTCCTCCTATGTAAAAAAGTCTTACGAGCTTTATTCTTTAGAGAAGAAATTGAAAAATTTTATGGATAAAAACTCTATAGAATAGAATATTTTCTTAATTCAAAAGAGGGGATTGGTCCGTACTTTCTAATTTTATATTGTTTCTTTTCTTTTTTTTGCGTTTTATATAACCGTTTATTTTTAGAAAACCATCTTCCTCTTCCTCCAGAAATGATTTGAAAATCGATAAAATTCTTCTGTCGTTTCCGTTTAAAGCCATATCTAAAGGCGTCAATCCTTTTGCGTTTTTTATAAAAAGAGCGTAAGCCGCTCCCGGAGAGAGTAGAAAAAGTTTTATAAAGGATATATCTTTATTTCTTACCGCTATATGCAAAGGAGTATCTCCTTTTGAATCTTGGAGATAAGGTTTTGCTCCTTTTTTTAAAAGATATTTGGTTAAATAGTAATTTTTATAAAGAACTGCATAATGTAGAAGAGTCTTTTTATCTCTGTCTCTTAGATTGATATCTTTTAATTTTTTTATCTCTTGAATGCTCTTTTCTCCGTTATATTTAATTATTTGAAAGATATCTCTTTTTTCGTTGAGCAGAAAAGTACTCTCTTTTGATGGAGAGTTTTTTTTCATTAAAGCCGATTCGCTGATAGCGAAAATTTGTTGGAGAAGTATGGTTGTTAGTATAAAAATTACTCTCATTTTTAAATTCTATCATCTTTGCTTACAAATATCAATGTCGTAAAAATTGACTTTAAAAAAATTTTTTTCTCGTCGATATTAAAGGTATGAATTTATTAAAAAAGGATGGTAAGTATGAAAAAAGTTATTGTAGGAGCACTCGGAGTAAGTTTGGCTTTTAGCGCTTTGTTCGCCGTTAGCGATAGCAAAGTCGAGGTGAAGAAGTCTTTGATCTTGAACCAAACGACTATGGTCGGAAGCAAAAACAGCGGAAATGCGGGAATCGAGGTAAAAGGTAAAAAGGTTAAAGTGGAAAAGGCTCTTCTTTTGAACAAAACGACTATGGTCGGAAGTAAAAACAGCGGAAATGCCGGAATCAAGATAGAGGGAAAAGATAAGGCGGAGATCAAGAAAGCCTTGCTTTTAAATCAGACCACTATGGTGGGAAGCAAAAATAGCGGCAATGCCGGAATAGAAGTGAAAGGTAAAAAAGTCAAAATCGAAAAGGCTCTTCTTTTAAATAAAACGACTATGGTCGGAAGCAAAAACAGCGGAAACGCGGGCGTTAAGCTCGGAGATTAAAAAACGGGAGGCTTTCGCCCTCCTTTTTTAGGATGAGAGGATAAAAAGATGAGAGTTAAAAGGTTTATTCTGTTTGTTTCAATACTTTATAGCGGTTTTTCTTTTGCGATAACGGACGAGACGAAAGATCCCAATACTCTTTATTACGAAAGCGTTTCTAAAAACAGAGCCCGATACAAAGCATCCCGAGCCGAAGGAGAAGCCAAAGAGAAAGCCAAAGTGGATATAAAAAGGCTTGTCGAGGAGAAAAAGAGCGAGTTTAAAAGAGGGAATTTCTCTTACGATGACGATTTGAACATAAAAAAGAGCATCAACAAAAGCTACTATAAAGTATTGATAAAGCAAAGATCGAAAATCAAACCCGAAGAGTATAGGTATATAAAAGTCAAAAAGAGAGAGGATTTGGAAAAAGCGGGAATCGTGGTGGACGAAAAGAGCAAAGCGAAAAAGGTTATGAATTTCGTAGAGATTAAAAATCTGCATACGAGCCCTTTTTCTAAAAAGAGTTCCAAGTCCAATATAGGAGTGGTCGTAAAAAAGAGAGCGAAATCTCCGAAGAAGATTTTAAACATAGTGGATATTGAAAATTCCGATTTCGGAAACGGAAAAGTAAATAGCGGGATAGAGGTTAAAAAGAGAAAATTTGACGGAGAGATATTAAACAGCGTAAAGATGAAAAATAGCAAAATAGGAGGAGAGTTAGAGTGAGAAAGTTTGTTTCGTTATCCGTCGCGGCGGTCGGGATTTTGTTTTTGAGCGGTTGTACGAGTTCACTTTCTAAAAGTTTGGTTCCGAAGATGGATATGCCAAAACAAGAGGTAGCGGTGAACGAAACCAGATACGACGTAGCGTTGCATATGATAGGGGATATGTTATACGAGATAGGGGATCCCGATATCTATATTTTCGTAAAACCGATCGTAAATAAAACGACGGGAGTCGGAAAGGTTCCGGAAGATATAACGGGAATGCTAAAGAGCGCTTTTATGAATATGGGATACAAAGTAAGGGTCATAGCGGATCCGAATGCCCATTTGCCGGACGAGACTTACATCATTGAGGGAGAGATAAGCGAGTTTGACGCGATAAGAGCCGAAAGGAGCGGATTTAACGTGGGAGTCGCTTTCGGCAGAAAGAAAGGGGAGAGCGAAGGAGAAGCGGAAAGCGATTACGAGTATAAAGAGATAAGATTGGGGCTTGATCTAAGAGCCATAAAAGCTTCTACCGGAGAATACGTTCCGTTTGCCTTTTCAAAAAATAAGATTATTATCAAAAAGATAAGCGATTCGAATAAGATAGGCTTTTCGATAGCCGGAAACGGTTTCGGACTCTCCGGAGCGGCTTCGGTTAAAAACGGAGTTCACAGCTCGTTGAGGCTTTTGAGCGAATCGAGCGCGGTGGAGCTTTTGGGAAAGATAAGGCTTCTTCCTTATTGGCTTGCGATACCTAACGCCGTGCCGGAGTATCAGGTTATCAATAATTTCAAAAGAAAATTTATGACCGACTATGATCCTCAAAAGAGACAGGTTGTGGTTTATTATCTGTTGGAGAAGTTTTATCCGAATATCAAACCGGATAGTTTCGGATACTATGTAAAGAGGTTTAAGGAGGAGTACGGAGTTTTTCCCGAAGACTCCTCCATAAACGCCGATCTTTTCGCAAAACTTTTGATCGAACTGCCGAGAGCCCAAAAAAGAAGCGCCGTAGCGAGCGAGAGGAGAAATCTTCTTAGATCGACTATGGAGTGAGAGAGTTTGAGATGATTAAAAAGTTTTTGATATTTTTTTCGCTGCTGTTTGCGGCGTATGCGGATTCTTTCGTAAGTGCCGGTTATAGGGGAAGTTTCGAGTACTCTTTCGTTAAGAGGCTTGCTTTAAACACTTCCTTGGCAATTTTGGAGAGCGAAGGGGATATAGAGAATCTAAGAAATATATTCAAATCTCCTTCCGTCTCTTTGGGCGTGGTGCAAAAGGATATTTTGGAGGATCTGATAGCCGACGACGAGAGGGCGAAAGAGGATTTGGTCGTTTTGTCTCCTCTTTACGAAGCCGCTATCGTGATAGTGGCTCCGAAAACGAGTTTCGTGGACTCTTTAAAGAGTCTGTCCAATCTGAGAGTGGTTACGGATCTTAAAGGAAGCGGTTCCTATTACACTCTTTTGAAACTGCAAGAGATATATATGATAAATCCGGAAATATACCGTATGAAGATAAGCCAAGGTTTGGAGTATCTGAAAAAAGGAAGAGCCGATGCGCTATTTTTCGTAGGAGATATTTCGAAGATAGCAAAATATGGGAAGTTTTTTAAATTCGTTCCCGTAATTTTGCCTTCCTACGGCGTAAAAACCTTTTCTTACGGAAAAAACGGGAGTTTAAAAACGAGTTATGTAGATAAATTTTTGGTCTCTTCCTCAAAGAAAATAAAGCTGATATCCAAGGGAGAAATTCGTACGATTTTGCAGGCTTTGCTGGATTTGAAAAAGAGCGAGAGAGACTATTTTTGCGGTTACGATTTGAGTAAATTGGATATGAACGCAAAAACCTATATATATTTCGTCTGTTCCGAAAACGTCGGAAAAGGCGGCTCCTTATCCGAAAAGGCGCCGAATGAAAAAAATAAGAGAGCGATTGTTGAAAAAGATGTCTATTACGACAATATAGAAGATATAGTCATATATCCGAAAGCTTTGAAAAACAGAAATTTTGTGGGAATGAGTACGAGTTATATCATCGAAAAGACGAAACTCGACAATGCCGTTAAGCTTTTTAAAAACGAGCTGAGAGAGGATCCCTCCTCCAAAGTTTTTATAATAAGCAGGGGAGAGGAGTACGAGGCTATAAAAAATGCGGATATGGTTTACAGATTTTTTAAGAAAGCCGGAGTTCCAAGAAGCAATATTTTAAAAAAGATTTCTCCTCTTCAAAATTCTTGTCCCGACGAAGAGTGCGAATTTAAAAATACCGTTATAAGGTTTAAGACTTTATGAGAATATTTTTGTTTTTGTTTTCGGTTCTGATACCTTTCTCGGTATTTGCTTTTACGGATTTGAAAGAGGAAAAGAGAGTAGTCGGGAAGATAAGAGCGGAGTTTTTGGCTCCGAAAAAGAGTGAAGTTTTTAAAAACCGGAAATTTTCGAACGAGGATTTTAGAAATCGCTCGTTTGAGGGGGTTAAGTTTATAAATTGCGAATTTAAGGGCGTTAAATTTAGAAACGCGAGATTTAAAAATACCGTTTTTGAAAAGTGCAAGTTCGATAAAAGCGATTTTACGCTTGCATATTTTAAATTTTCGAAATTTAAGAATTGTAAGTTAAAATATTGTATTTTCTCGCATTGCAGATACGAATATACGGATTTTTTGTATTCCGTAATTAAAAGATGCGATTTTTCAGGTAGCAAGATTATAAATAGCGGATTTATAAAGAGCGATCTTTCCGGTTCCGTTTGGATAGACGGCAAAAAATGTTTGAAAGGAAGCGTGGGAAAATGTTTACTGCCCGAAAAAAAGAAAAAGTTTCGATTATATATTCCTTGACGGCTGCGGCTCTCTTTCTTGCGACCTCTTTGGAAGCCGGAAACGTTATCGTCAATAAAAGCGTTATTTCCGGGAGCGTCGTTTCCGGAAACGTCGGAATAGTCATAAACGGCAAAAAGGTGGCGGGAGAGAGTTTGAAACCTTTGAATAAGAGCGAATTAAAGAGAGTGAGAAAAAAGATTCCCTGCCGTGTCAAAAAGATAGTCGTAGCTTTGCCGGATTTTTCTTTGAAGGTGAGAAAAGAGGGAAAATGTTATGCGCTGTTGGCTAAACATTTGGCTAAAAAGGGAGTTTTTGATAAAGAGGAGATAAAGATTTCGGACAATCACGACATCTCTTTTCCGATCGAAATCTCTTTGGACTCTTTCGATAGGCTCGAGTTATACGGAGATTATAAACTCGATGTCGCTGAAGGATTTGAAGGCTTGGATGTAAAATCGAGCGGAGACGGGGAGGTTAGAGTCTTTTCGAAAGCAAAAAGCGCTCGGTTCGATGTTGTCGGAGATTTTAAGATCGAATTTTACGACGCGGTTGGGAGGTTTTATTTGGATTATACCGGCGATACGGAGTTGATTTTTAATAAAATCGAATTTTTGGAGATTGAGGGAACCGGCGACGTGGAGGTGAGAGCTAAAGAGGGACCTTTAAAGATAAAAAAAGATATCGTCGGAGATTTTGAGATAAAAAGAGATTAGTTTCAAAGTTTTATTATCCTGTCGCTACACCATTTTGCCAAAGCTTCGTCGTGGGTGATGAGCAAAATCCCGATTTTATCGAGAAGGGATATTAAGAGTTTCATAACTTCAAGCTGAATGACGTTATCTAATGCGGAGGTGGGCTCGTCCGCTAAAATGAGTTTCGGCTCCATAAGAACGGCTCTTAGTATGGAGCATCTTTGAAGCTGTCCTCCGCTTAGTTCGTGGGCTCTTTTTTCTATCAGTACGGGATCGAGATTCAGTTTTTTTAAATAGTACGAGAGATTTTTTATATCGGCTACGTCCTCTATCTGATCTATAATGGTATAAGTGGGATGAAACGAGCTGTAGGGGTCTTGAAAGATTTGGGAGAAGGAGGAGACTTTTATCTCTCCTTTTAGAGGTTTCAGCTCTCCGCTTATGAGTTCGAAAAGAGTGCTTTTGCCTACGCCGCTTGGTCCGACTATCGAAACCACCTCTCCTTTGTTTAAAGAGAGATTGAAGTTTTCGTAAAGGAGTTTCTCTTTAGTATATCCGAAAGTCAGGTTTTTTATCTCTAAAACTCTCTCCATTATCTTATTTGACCGTTTCCGTATATCTTGTATTTGTAGGTGGTAAGATCGTTTATTCCCATCGGTCCCCTCGCGTGGAGTTTGTTCGTGCTTATGCCCACTTCCGCTCCGAACCCGAACTCTCCGCCGTCCGTAAATCTCGTGCTTGCGTTTACGTAAACCGCGGCGGCGTCCACTTCGTTTAGGAATTTTTCGGCGGTTGAGTAGTTTTCGGTTATGATGGCTTCGGAGTGTCCCGAACCGTATTTGGCTATATGCTCTATCGCTTCTTCCACTCCGCTTACAACTTTTATCGACAAAATATTATCCAAATATTCGGTATTGAAATCTTCTTCCGTAGCCTCTTTTACGTTTATGATGCTTCTTGTTTTTTCGCAACCTTTTAAAAGCGTATCGTATTGATCGAATTCGTACAAAAGAGTGGGAAGTATGTCGACGGCTATCTTTTCGTCAACCAAAAGAGTCTCCATGGCGTTGCATACTCCCGGTCTTTGAACCTTTGCGTTTATGGCTATCGCCACGGCTTTTTCGAAATCGGCGTCTTTGTCTATAAAAGTGTGGCATAAGCCTTTGTCGTGTTTCACTACCGGAACGGTCGCGTTTTCGTTTACGTATCTTATAAGTCCCTCTCCGCCTCTTGGAATGATAAGATCTACGTATTTATCCATTTTGATCAGTTTTGCGACTCCTTCTCTTGAGGAATCGGGAAGCATGGATATGATCTCTTTGGGGAGACCGTGTTTTTTTAACACCTCTTGCAAGATGGAGGCTATGATTTTGTTGCTTCTTTCGGCTTCTTTGCCTCCCTTTAAAATGACAACGTTTCCGCTTTTTAAGCATAGCGCGGCGGCGTCCGCCGTTACGTTCGGTCTGCTTTCGTAGATTATTCCTATAACTCCTATCGGAATGGAGACTTTTTCTATCCTAAGACCGCTATCTACTACCCATCCCTCCAGAACTCTTCCTACGGGCTCTTTTAAAGCCGCTATTTCTCTTAGAGATTTCGCCATAGCCTCTATGCGTTTTTCGTCAAGAAGAAGTCTGTCCATCAAAGCGGATGAGAGATTGTTTTTTTCTCCCGCTTCCAAATCTTTGCGATTTTCTTCTATAATCTCGTTTTTGCGTTCCGAAAGGGCGTCTGCCATTTCGTTTAGAAGTTCTCTTTTCGTTTTAGGATCGAGCGTGGCGCATACTCTGCAGGATTCTTTAGCTTTTTTTAAAAATTCTTCCATAGCCTATCCCTCTCTTTTAAAAAAAAGTTACATAATTATATAATTTTTGATTGAAACTCTCATAAAAAGGATCTCTTTTGGACGAGGTTTACGATATCGTTATAGTAGGCGGAGGACCGGGCGGAATCGGAGCGGCTGTAGAAGCTAAATTGTTGGGATTAAATAAGGTTTTGTTGATAGAAAAGGGAGAGAATCATTCTACTACTATCAGAAGATTTTATAAGGATAGAAAGAGAGTTGATAAGGATTGGAGAGGGAAAAAAGTGGATCTGTTGGGAAATATAGAGTTTACCGACGGAACCAAAGAGAGCACGCTTGATTATTTCGATAGGCTTTTGGATAAGCACGAGATAGAGGCTAAGTTCAATTGCGAAGTTAACGAGGTGGTTAAAGAGGGAGATTTTTTCAAGGTTTACTCCTCTTGCGAAAAAGAGCCTTTTATCGGAAAAAACGTAATAATAGCGATAGGGAGAATGGGAAAGCCCAATAAGCCTTCGTATAAAATTCCCCCTTCTTTGAAGGGAGTTGTTAATTTCAATCTCG
>CAZPVZ010000093.1:0-4574 GCA_964590185.1 uncultured Campylobacterales bacterium | reverse complement strand
GTGTAAAATATTTTAAGATAAATTACAAAAAACCATAATAAACAGGAATGCAAATTGAGAACACACTATTGCGCGCAACTTAACGAAAACGATATAGGAAAAGAAGTAGAACTTGTCGGATGGGCTAACAGTTACAGGGATCACGGAGGCGTGATCTTTATAGATCTAAGAGACAAAACGGGACTTATTCAACTTGTGTGCGATCCCGCGGATAGCGAGCAGGCTCATAAAGTCGCCACGATGGTTAGAGACGAGTACGTTTTGAAAGCCAAGGGCAAAGTTAGAGCCAGAGGAGAAGGGCTTGAAAATCCGAGGCTTAAAACCGGAAAGATAGAGGTTGTGGTTAAAGAGCTCGTTATAGAAAACTCCAGCGCTCCTTTGCCTTTCGTTATAAGCGATCAAAACGTAAACGAAGAGATAAGATTAAAGTATAGGTATCTCGATCTTAGAAAGAAATCTCTTTACGATATCTTCTCTTTAAGAAGCAAAGTAACGATAGCGGTTAGAAACGTTCTCGATCAAGAGGGCTTTTTGGAGGTGGAGACTCCTATTTTAACAAAATCGACTCCGGAAGGAGCAAGAGACTATTTGGTTCCGAGCAGAATATATCCCGGAGAGTTTTACGCGCTTCCCCAATCTCCTCAGCTTTTTAAGCAGCTTTTGATGGTTGCCGGCTTTGACAGATACTTTCAGATAGCCAAATGTTTCAGAGACGAGGATCTAAGGGCGGATAGACAGCCGGAATTTACTCAGATAGATTTGGAGATGAGTTTTTGCGATCAGGAAGATGTCATAGCGGTGGCGGAGAAAGTCGTAAAAGAGGCTTTCAAAGTTGCCGGTTACGAAGTAAATCCTCCTTTTAGAAGGATGAAGTATAGGGATGCGATGGAGCTTTACGGAACCGATAGACCGGATTTGAGATACGATCTTGCGATGGTTGAGGTTGCGGATCTTTTTGAAGACTCCACCAACGAGATTTTTTCCACGATAGCGAGCAATAAATATTTAAACAGAATAAAAGCTTTGAAAGTTCCGGGAGGAGACAATTTCTTTTCGAGAAAAATGATAAAGGAGCTTGAGAGTTTCGTTAGAAAATTCGGAGCTCAGGGATTGGGATATTTTCAGATGAAAGAGGAGGGGCTTAAAGGTCCTCTTTTGAAATTTATGAGCGAAAAATCGGTGGAGGAGCTTGTAAAAAGATGCGACCTTAAAACGGGCGATATCGTATTTTTCGGAGCCGGAGAGAAGAAACTCGTTTTGGATTATATGGGAAGATTGAGAGCGGAGATAGCAAAAAGGATGGGACTTATCGACGAGGATAGGTTCGAGTTCGTTTGGATCGTTGATTTTCCGATGTTCGAAGTGGAGGACGGGAAAGTCAAAGCTCTCCATCACCCCTTTACGATGCCAAAAGACGTAAAAGTCGGAGACATCGAAGAGATAGAGTCCGTAGCTTACGATCTCGTGGTAAACGGAGTGGAGCTTGGAGGAGGAAGCATAAGGATCCATAAAGAGGAGATTCAAGAGGAGGTTTTCAAACTTTTGGGCATTTCCGAAGAGGAGGCGAAAGAGAAGTTCGGTTTCCTTTTGGAAGCTTTGAAGTTCGGAGCTCCCCCTCACGGAGGTTTGGCTTTCGGACTCGATAGGCTCATTATGATACTTGCCAAAACCGAAAGCATAAGAGACGTTATAGCCTTTCCTAAAACGCAAAGAGCTCAATGTCTCTTAACCGAGGCTCCGAGCGTTGTGGATAAGGAGCAGTTGAGAGAGTTGCATATTAGAATCAGAGAAATCAAAAAGGATAAGGAATGAAAAAGCTTTTTTTGATAATCGGAGCTCCCGGAAGCGGTAAAACTACGGACGCTCAAATCATAGCTCAAAACAATAAGGAGAATATCGTTCATTACTCTACCGGAGATCTTCTTAGAGCCGAGGTGGCGAGCGGAAGCGAGCTTGGCAAGAAGATAGATTCCATAATTTCCAAAGGTAATCTCGTTCCTTTGGATATCGTTATAAACACTATCGTAAACGCCATTAAAAGCAGCGATAAAGATGTTATCTTGATAGACGGTTTTCCAAGAAGCGTGGAGCAGATGAAGGCGTTGGACGAGATTTTGCAAAAAGAGAAAGAGATAACTCTCGAGGCGGTGATAGAGGTTGAAGTCGGTGAAGACGTGGCGCGAGAGAGAGTTTTGGGAAGAAATAGGGGAGCCGATGACAATATTGAGGTTTTTAACAACAGAATGAAAGTTTATATGGAGCCTTTGAAAGAGATAGAGGATTTTTATTCTCAAAGAGGGCTTTTGAAAAAGATAAACGGCGAGAGAACGATAGAAGAGATCGTAGCCGATATGGAAGAGTTCATAAAGAGCAAAATATAAAAAATGGTGAAAAATCCCTCTTTTTATACGGTTATAATAGGAACGGAACTTTTAAACGGCAGAAGAAAAGACGGGCATTTCGAATTCGTCAACAGAGAGCTTAGAAAAAGGGGCTGGGAGCAGAAGGCGAATTTCGTTATAAAAGACGACCCGTCTTTTATGAGCGAGGTTTACGAGCTTATAAAAAGAGATCCAAATAGCGTAATGTTTAGTTTCGGAGGCATAGGAGCGACTCCGGACGATTATACGAGGGAGGTTGCGGCTAAGGTTTTCACCGGCGGCAAAATGGAGACGAACGAAAAGGCTTTGAGTCTTATTTTGGAGCAGTTTAAAGAGAGCGCCTATCCTCATAGGGTTAAGATGGCGAATCTGCCGGTTGGAGCCGGACTTTTAAAAAACGTCGTAAATCGCGTGCCCGGCTTTTTTATAGATGAGAGATTTTTTTTCACTCCCGGTTTTCCCGAGATGGCTCATCCTATGGTTATCGAAGCTTTGGATAGATTTTATCCCAAGAACAGAAAGAAATATTTTTGCAATTTCGTAGCGGATACGAGCGAAAATTATCTTATAGATATTATGAAAGAGCTTCCTAAAGATATAGAGTTTTCTTCTCTTCCCAAAATAGAGGGAGATAAAAAGACGGCGGAGATTTATATAGCCGATTACGATAAGGAGAGAGTGGAGAAGTGGTGTAGATTTTTTAAAGAGGAGATGAAAAAGAGAAATCTAAAAATTTTAAAGGAGATCGAATAATGGATATAACTAAAATTCCTGCGGGAGAAAATCCCGATAAAATAAACGCTCTTATAGAGATACCTTACGGATCGAGCGTCAAATACGAGCTTGATAAAGAAAGCGGTGCGATAGTCGTAGATAGAGTGCTTTACGGAGCGATGTTTTATCCGGCAAATTACGGTTTCGTTCCTAATACTTTGGCAAAAGACGGAGATCCGGCGGATATATTGGTTTTGGGAGAGTATCCTTTGCAAGCCGGAAGCGTGATTAAGTGCAGACTCATAGGCATGCTTATTATGGAGGATGAAGCCGGAATGGACGAAAAGCTCTTAGCGGTTCCGGTTTCCAAAATAGATCCGGTTTACGACGAAGTAAAGGATATCAACGATCTTCCGAAAGCCGTTTTAAATAAGATAAAAAATTTCTTTGAAACCTATAAGACTTTAGAGCCCGGCAAATGGGTTAAAGTAAAGGATTTCGCAGGCAAAGAGGAAGCTTCCAAAATGCTCCAAGAGGCTATCAAAAACTACAAATAAGAGAGTTTTTTAACTCTCTTTCTCTTTTTTTCTCTTTCTTCTCTTTTTGATTTTTCGTTTTTTTTCGCCGTGCGGAGAGATTTCCTTGATTTTTATCGGAAAATAATTTTCTTTTAAGTATAAATAGCATATAATTTTTTACGGAAAAAAATTATCCTATTTCTTCGTAAGAAGGTTTTCGGCGTTTCTTAACGGCTTTTGTCGGATTTGCCGATAATAAGGGAAGGTTTTTGCCTTTTTTATGAAATTTAAAGGAAAAGTGATGAGACAATACGAAACTTACAGATGCAATGTATGCGGTAACGAGGTCGAGGTGCAAAAAGTAGGCGGCGGCACTTTGGTATGTTGCGGCGAGGAGATGGTTTGTATTACCGAAAATTTAACCGCCGTAAATCTTATGAAGGCTTTTGCCGGAGAGTCTCAAGCGAGAAACAAGTATGAGTTTTTCGCCGAAGTAGCTTATAAAGAGGGATTGCATAGAATAGCCCGTTTTTTTCAAGAGGCGGCGGATAATGAGAAATATCATGCCGTAGCCGAATTTAAAGCGTACAATAAACTCGTTTACGGAGTTGAATTGGATAGCACGGAAAAAAATCTTCAATATGCCGCCGACGGAGAGAGATACGAGCATGAAGAAATGTATCCGAATTTCGCAAAGATAGCCAAAGAGGAGAATCTTAAAGAGATTGCGAGACTTTTTACGGCGATAGGCAGGGTGGAAGTGGAGCATGAAGCCGAATATTTGGCTTTGAAAGAGGCTCTTATAAAAGAAGGCTTTTTCGCAAGCGAAGAAGAGGAGGAATGGGTTTGCGAAGTATGCGGACACGTTCACAGAGGCAAAAAAGCTCCGGGCAAATGTCCTCTATGCGGTGTGGAGAGAGAGTATTTCAAAAAACGCTCTAAAGACGTAACCGTCGGGTAA
>CAZPVZ010000092.1:0-11574 GCA_964590185.1 uncultured Campylobacterales bacterium | reverse complement strand
ATTGTATAAGATACAAAGGCTATTAAAATATGGGCTTTAATTCTATGTTCTAACCTATGATAGATTGGTCTAATACGAATATCAGTTTTAGAGATTTTAAAAGCTTTTTCAATATGCCAAAGATTTTTATAGTGATTTATTATATCTTGATGAGAGAGGGAAAAATCGTTTGTAATAAATCCTTTAATACCATCAAACTTTTCATCTTCTGTTATCTTTTTTTGATTGAGTTGAATTTTTGTTTCGCAATCTTGATTTAGATCTAAAAACTTTGCATATGGGGAGAGTTTTAAATCAGATTTTGTGATATTTGGAGATGTTTGAATTTTATTTTTGAGTCTTTCAATCCCCTTTTTTCTTAAATAGTTATCTTTTTTGAGTCTTTGTGTAGAATAGGATAAAATTATTCTTTGTGGTATTTTTGCTTTTTGAACAGTTTTATTTTTTTCTCTACAGATAAGTTCTTCATCAAGAGCTATCTCTTTTGTATCTTGATCAGATATAAAAACAAGATTTGCAATTTCTGTTTTTATCTCATCTTTTAAAGCTTTTATGCGTGAACCAATAATATATCTATATCCTTTTTTATGAAGTTCAATTAGATTGCAGTTACTAAGCATTCCTCTATCTGCAACAATAATAGGTTTTTGTTTGAGGGAAAACCTTTTTTCAAAGTTTACAAGAGTTTCAATTAATGTCTTTCCTTCAAATCTATTTCCCTCATATACTTCATAAGCTAATGGATATCCTTCTAAGGTTGTAAGTAGTCCTAATTGAATCTGAGGACGATTTAGCTTTCCTTCTTTTGAAAAACCGATTTTTCTAAAATCATCTTCGCTCTCATTTTCAAAGTGTAAAGTTGTTACATCGTAAAAGGCTATAATAAGTTGGTTGTTTATAATCTTCATTGTGTGGTTAAAGATACATTTTTCTATTGCTAATTTTATCTCATTGCTATACAAACTATCTAAAAGTCTATAAATTGTATCTACTTCTATCTCCTCTTTTTTAAAGTAGTGCAAATAATCTATCAGATAAAGTTTGCTTCCCGGATAAAGCAGTCTTGAAATTACTAAAGATTTAAATATTTTCTCTTTTAATTCTCTGTTTCTAAGTTTTTGTTTTAAAAATATACCTTTACATCCAATATCTTCAAATAGTTTTCCAAAAATTAGCTCATCTCCAATTGGTATCAACTCATTATTACCCAAAGCTTCAAATATTAGCAACTCTTCTTTTTCTTCAAAATTATCAAATAATGAAGGATAAAGATTTTTTCTAATTTTTTCTAATTCTATTTTAGCTTTGTATAATAAAATATCCAACTCTTTTTGGTTCTTTGCACATCCAACACTTTTTACAACTTTATATCCTCTATTTTTTCTATCAATTATTTGAATACTTATACTACCGCTTTTATTTCTCTTCTTTCTGATATGCAAACTCATATATATATCATACTAAAAAGTGCTTGGGACACACAATTTTATACCTCTACCCCCTCTTAAACCCCATTTTTCCGACATTCTTATCTTTTGATTTTTACTGTTTCTCGCTTAGCGCGGAAGTCAGGAGAAAAATATCAAAAAGTTTGTGTGGGAGGGGGTTTAAAAAATTGAGGGTTTCTAAATTTATTTAAGCAAGGCTTTTAGCCTTGCTTTTTATTTCAATACTTCTCTTGCGTTTAGAGGTTGAGTGGGTCTGTTGTTATTTCTCATAATGGAGTGCATTTTCTCTATCTGATCTTTTGAGGCTTTAACCGTTTTTTTCAAAACGAGCCATCTAACTCCCTCGGTGCAAGGAGGCGTTGTTAAAGAGCCGTTGAATCTGTAATAATCGAGTTTGTTCGGGAAAAGTTCTCCGGGATTGAAACTCTCTCTAAGAGGTATTTTTTTGCCGACCTCTTTCGGATTTTCGTTTAGTATCTTCTCCAAAGCTTTATTTTTCTCTCCCTCTTCGAACATGACGGCTATAACCGCTATGTTTCCGTCTTTATCGAGATGAACGAAGTGCGCCTCCATAGGGAAGGATTTTCCCTCTATCCTATTTTCGCTCGGAGTATGGAAATGAAACTGTTTTAAGATAAAATCAATCCCGTCAACCGTTATTTTAGACAAATCGTCGGTATTTACTTTGATCGTATGACCGTTGTTTATCACATTTAGTGCGTGTCCGGCGTAGTGAATTTTCATTTTCGGGAGTTTAGCCTCTACGAATCTGTTTAAATCTATCGGAGATTGATTTTTCCCCTCTTTGCACATTCTGTATTTAGGATCGAGATCTCCCCAGTGGATCGGAGAAGTGTCTCCTTCGTAGCTCCAGTGAGCACTGCCGTGAGCCTCTTTTGCGTAAGCGTTTATGCAAAGAAGAGAACCCGCCAATACCAAAGACGCTATTTTATTCATAAAACCTCCTTAATTTTATAAGAATTTTTGAAATTCTATAGAAAAAACTTATAATTAAAGCTTATTTTTCTCTTTTAGTGTAAAAGTCTTTCTTAAACTCTTGAAATCTTTTTTGCATTATCGCCTCTCTCGCCTCTTTCATAAGAGTTAAATAGTAGTGGAGATTGTGCAAGGAAGCGAGTCTGAAATATGTTAACTCTTTGGCTCTAAAGAGGTGGTTTAGATATCCTTTGGAGTATCTTTTGCAGGTGTAGCATTCGCAGGAAGGATCTATCGGTTCGTCGCTTAATTTGTTATAGGAAGCTTTTATGTTTATCTTTCCGAAAGTCGTAAACAGAGTTCCGTTTCGCGCATTTCTTGTTGGCATAACGCAATCGAACATATCCACTCCTCTTTCAATATTTTCTATCAAATCTTCCGGAGTTCCGACTCCCATTAGATATCGCGGTTTGTTTTCGGGCATAAATTGAACGGTCCATTCAACCGTTTCGTACATATCTTCGTTGGCTTCTCCGACGCTAAGTCCTCCTATCGCGAAACCGTCGAAATCGAGTTGAGTAAGCTCTTTTGCCGATATTTCCCTAAATTTTTTATCTATTCCCCCTTGAATGATCGCGAATATGTTTTGTCCTTCTCCCACTCCCCTTTTTTGCATCTCTTTATGATAGTTTATGGACTCTTTCGCCCATTTTGAAGTCCTTTTTATGGATAGCTCCACTCTTTTTCTTTCGGCCGGCAGGGCGATTAGATCGTCCAAAATCATCATGATGTCGCTTTTTAGGTTGTATTGAATGTCCAAAACTTTTTGGGGAGTGAAGTAGTGTTTGCTTCCGTCTATATGGCTTTTGAACATTATTCCGTTTTCGTCCGCTTTGGAGATGTCGCTTAGAGAGAAAGCTTGAAAACCTCCGCTGTCGGTTAGAAAATTTCTCTCATAAGAGGTGAATTTGTGAAGTCCTCCGAATTTTTTTACTATTTCGTCTCCCGGTCTTAGATAGAGATGGTAGGTGTTTGCTAAAATGATATCGGTATTTAGGATATCTATCATATCGTATGCGTCGAGCGCTTTTACGCTTGCGGCGGTTCCTACCGGCATAAATACGGGAGTTTTGATCTCTCTACGATTGGTTTTTATCGTACATGCTCTTGCGTTGCCCGAAACGGCGTCTATTTGAAATTTCATAAGAATTTTTAACCTTTGTATTTGATAAATAATTCTGGTAATATTGTTTTTTAGATTATAACATTTAGGAAACCGATATAATGAAAAAAATTCTGATTTTAGCCGACGGTATTGTAGCGAAACAATTTTTAAAAAAATTGGTAAATCTCTCTTCTAATAAAAATATTTACTATATCGTCTATTATCACGAGAAGGTTTTACCCAAATCGAAGCCGGATAATTTCAGATTTTTTAATTTCGATCCTACGAGTTTCCCGAAACTTTCGACTCTTTTGGACGAAGAGTTTTATCAGGTAACCATAGCTATGGGCACCAAGCTCGATACCGAAGAGAGTTATAAAAACATAAGAAGGATAAACAAAGACATTCAGATAGTCATTTTGGATAAGTGGGATTTGGAAATTAACGACGACGATCTTTTTTTATTGAACGCAAACGAAATTTTAGCCAATCGTCTGATGGATTATCTTCCCGACATTCCCATTATAGCTCAAAATATAGGTCTCGGTATCGGCGAAGTTATGGAGCTGAAAGTACCTTTCGGAAGTTCTTACGTTTATAGGCACGTAGGCAGTATAGAGCAAAACAAGTGGAGAATAGCGGCTATCTACAGAAAGGGAAGACTCATACTTCCGACTCCCCAAACTATGATCCGTCCCAACGATCTTCTTCTCATTATAGGCGATCCAAACGTTTTAAAAAGCGTTTACAAGGGTATAAAGAGGGAGCTCGGGCAGTTTCCTATGCCGTTTGGAAGCAACATATACGTTTTGGTGGATATGAAAGAGATGACTAAAGAGCAGATAGACAAACTGATAAACGATGCGATGCTTTTTCACTCGCATTTAAAAAGCAAGAAACTTATTATAAGAGTGATAAATCCTACTTATAACGCTCTTTTCAATAAGATTAAGCGATACAATTCCTCTCATATAAACGTCTATTTCGAATATAAGGATTTCGAATTTAAGGAGCTTGTGGAGCATGATTGCAGATTTTCCCATATAGGTTTGATCGTAACCGATAATTTTATGCTGGAGAGATATAAAAGATTTTTTTACAAGCTTAAACTTCCTCTTTTAAAAATAGGTTTGGGAAGTTTTCACGAGATAGAGGAGGGCGTCGTCGTTACGGATATGCCTAAAGTTATGGAAAACGTCTCTTCCATCATTTTCGATATTTTAACTCAGCTTAATTTGGATCTTGTTTTTTACGATTTCGATCCGGACAATACCGGTAAAAACAAAACTTTAATAGAGCATTTCGAAAATTTATCTCAAATTTTCAAACAGAACGTTAAGATAATTAAAAGCAAAACGAATCCGCTGAGGGAGTTGAAAGCAAGATATAACTATTTGCAATTTGTTCTGTTTACCGAAGATTTATTGGAAGCTGATATATTCTCTTTGTTTTCCAAAAATATGGACGAGCTCTCTTATATGCTGAGAGAGGCTTATCAGCTCTTTTTGCCGGTTGATAGATAGAGAGTTTTTTAAGTGCTAAATGGTTATAATAATTTCCGAAAAAGGAAGGAAAAAAGAATGAAAGTCGATATCACTTTTTCTCGAAAAGGCGCCGGAGGCTACTCCGTTTTTATAGATTCTCTTCCTAAGATGGAGTTTAATACCAAAGTCGCCGTCATTACGAATCCTAAGGTTTCCGGCCTTCACATACGGAAAGTTTTGAAAAATTTAAAAGCGAAAGAGATTTACATAATAACCGTGCCGGACGGGGAGGAGTATAAAAATTTCGAAAGTTTAAACTTCATACTCGATAGGCTTTTCGATCACAAACTTGACAGAAAGTCGATATTGATAGCTTTCGGAGGGGGAGTTATCGGGGATATGACCGGTTTTGCGGCGGCTATTTTTCAAAGAGGGATAGATTTTATACAGATTCCCACCACTCTTTTATCTCAAGTGGATGCGAGCGTTGGAGGAAAGACCGGGATAAACAACAAATACGGCAAAAATCTTATAGGAGCTTTTCATCAGCCGATAGCGGTTTATATAGACGTCTCTTTTTTAAAGACTCTTCCGAAAAGAGAGTTTTCGGCGGGTATTGCGGAAATAGTCAAAATGGCGGTAACTTTCGATAAGGATTTTTTCGAATGGCTTGAAAGAGCGAATCTTTATAACGACGAGGATTTGAAAGTAGCTATCAAAAAAAGCGTGGAGACGAAGGCTTGGGTAGTGTCTCAAGATGAAAAGGAAAAAGGCATAAGAGCGGTTTTAAATTACGGACACACTTTCGCTCACGTTATAGAGAATCTTACGAATTATAAAACCTATCTTCACGGAGAAGCGGTGGCGATCGGAATGGTTATGGCGAATCGCTTGGCTTTGTCGTTGGGACTTTTGAAAGAAGATGAAGCAAAGAGGATAGAAGAGCTTTTAAAAAGATACGATCTTAAAACGACTTTTAAGATAAAAGACGCGGAGGAGTTTTACGAGCATTTCTTTTTGGACAAAAAGAGCGCGGATAAGAAGATAAAGTTTATCCTTCCAAAGGGAATAGGTTCTTACGAGATGAGAGACGATATCGATAGAGAGATCGTTTTGCAAATTCTTAGAGAGTTTGAGGGGTAAAAGTGTCTATTGTAAGAGCGATTTTGATTTTTTCTCTCTTTTTTTCTCTCTCTTTTGCGATAAATACCGAGAAAAACGCTCCTTTAAATTCGAAGGTTTCCGTTAAAAAGGAGGATAACGCCACTAAAAAATCCGTCGATTCGGAGAAAGAGAGAGAGGACGCCATCGCAAAAGCGGCGCGGCTTAACAAAATAAACTCCTATCTTAAGCAGCTTAAGGAGTTGGATAAGGAACTTGAAAACAATATTTGGCTTAAAAACTATAACAATTACGTGGCTTATCAGGAGACCGTAAAAAACATAACTTCGTTGGAACAGAAGTTGAAGCATCTTGACTATTTGCTCAAATCTTCGAGAGTTTCGAAAAAGAGAAAGAAAGAATACGCTCAAAAAAAGGTGTTTTTGGAAAAGGAACTTAAAGCCTTAAATACGAAAAAGGAGCTTTTGAAAGATTTCCAGCAATCTCCTTTCAAAGAGGTTTTAAAACCGGAAGATATTCCCAAAGAGCCGGTGGTTACGAATCCTTTTATGATCTTCTCCGCTTTTTCTTATATAAAACAGGTAAAACATAGAAAAAACGATTACGAAAAGAAGCTTATCGAACTGAAAGATACGATAGATAAATTGGAGGAGAAGAGATTTATTTTAAGCAGACTTTATTCGCTGACGGATAATAAAAGATTTTTAAAAGAAAAAGAAGACGTTTTAAAAGAGCTTAATGAATTTAAGACCTCTTACGAGATAGCCAAAACCACTTTCAAGATTTACGGCAAAAAGATAGACGATATTATCTTGAAACTCTCTTTGGAGATAGAAGAACAGATAAAAAGAACCGTAAGGGTGGCTCTTTTTATTTTCGCCGTTATCATTATCTCTTTGATTTTCAAACTTTTGGCTAAAAAGTATATAAGCGACAATCAGCGCTTTTATATGGCCAATAAGATTATAAATTTTACCAATTTTTCATTTATAGCGATTATTCTGCTTTTCTCTTTTATAGAGGACGTTTCTTATCTCATTACCGTTATAGGATTCGCTTCCGCCGGTTTGGCGATAGCGATGAAGGACCTTTTTATGAGCACTCTCGGCTGGCTCGTTATCGTTATAGGCGGAAGTTTCAGAGTGGGAGACAGGATAAAAGTTAAAAAGGACGGTCTGGTTTACGTGGGTGATATTATAGATATCTCCTTGCTTAGAATGACCATTTTGGAGGATATAACTTTAACTTCCTATATGGTTAACAGAAGATCGGGAAGAGTCATATTCGTTCCCAATAATTATATTTTTACGAATCTTATAGCAAACTATTCTCACGAAAAACTGAAAACGGTTTGGGACGGGATAGACGTTGCGATTACGTTTGACTCCAACCATAAAAAAGCGGTATATTTAATAAAGAACATCGTCAAAAAATATTCAAAAGGATATACGGAGATAGCGAGGAAGCAGTTGAATAAACTGAGAAATCAGTATAGTTTGAAAAATACGAATGTGGAGCCGAGGATTTACACTTTCATAGAGCCTCACGGAATAGTGATAAGCAGTTGGTATATGACCAACTCTTTTGCGGCTTTGACTCTAAGAAGCAGTATTTCGGCGGAGATTATAGACGCCATTAATAAGGAAGATGATATTAAGATAGCGTATCCTACTCAAACTATTAATCTTAAGAGTCAGCCCGGTACGCTATCGAGAGAAGAACCTACGACGGGAGAAAATGAAAAAGGTATTTTTTAAAACTTTCGGATGCAGAACCAATCTGTACGATACGCAGATAATGAAACAAAATCTTAAGGATTTTAAGATATGCCGCGACGAAAAAGACGCGGATATCGTGGTGGTGAATTCGTGTACCGTTACGAATTCGGCCGACGCTACGGTTAGAGGTTATATTAACTCTTTGCGCAAAAAGTACAAAGGTCTAAAAATAGTTTTAGGCGGATGCGGAGCTTTCAGCAAAGGCGATGAGCTTTTCAAAAAAGGAAGCGTATTCGGAGTTTTCGGACATTCCGAAAAAGAGAAGATAAACGAGTTTTTAAATCAAGAGGAGAGATTTTTCCAAATAGGGGATTTAAATTCGCTTGACGAATCCATCGTTGAAAATTTCGATAGCAAAACGAAAGCTTTCATAAAGATTCAAGAGGGATGCAATTTCAGATGCAGTTATTGCATTATCCCTTATGTGAGGGGCGATGCGAGAAGTCAGGACGAAGAGAAGATTTTAAAACAGGTCGAGATTTTAGCTTCGAACGGTTTCGGGGAGTTTGTCTTAACCGGAACCAATATCGGAAGTTACGGAAAAGATAAAAACACTTCCATAGCGAAGCTTATAAAAAAGATGGGACTTATAAGAGGCGTTAGAAGAATACGACTTGGGAGTTTGGAACCCGTTCAGATAGACGAGGAGTTTAAAGAGATTTTGGACGAACCGTATCTTGAGAGACATCTTCATATAGCTTTGCAGCATACGGACGAAGAGATGCTTAAAATCATGCATAGGAGGAACGATTTTAAAAGAGATTTGGAGCTTTTTTGGTTTTTGGCCGATAAAGGGTATGCTCTCGGAACCGATTTTATAGTCGGCCATCCGGGAGAGACCGAAGAGAGATGGAAAAGGGGATTGGAAAATTTTAAGAAGTTTCCGTTAACCCATCTTCATGCTTTCACTTACAGCAAAAGAGAGGGAACGCCCGCCGCTAAAATGAAAGAGACGGTAAGAGGGGACGTAGCTAAAGAGAGATTGAATCTGTTAAAAGAGATAGTTAAGCAAAACAACCTCTCATTTAGGAAAAAACATAAGGATACTTTTTTAAAAGTTTTGGTGGAAGAGAAAAAGGATGGATTTTTTCAAGGATACGATCAATTTTTTAATAAAGTTTTGATAAAAAGCGAGAAGGAGATTGAAAAGGAGTGGGTCGTTTTGGAAAATTACGAAATAAAAGAGGATTATAATTATGCCGAAGTTTAATAACAAAAAACTGATTATTACGCTTTCCGCATTTTTCGTATTGGTCGTTCTTTTGGCTTTTGCGTATTTGAAAAACTCTCCTACCGTTATAGATCTCTCCACTTATAATGAAATGCTGAAAGAGAACGTCATAAAAAAGGCGAAAATAGAGAAGGAGAGGATCGTTTTATATACCGTTACCGGAGGAAAATATTCGATTATAAAAGCCGGGGTGGATATGAAGGCGCTTTTGGAGAGAGTGCCCGTAGAGGTTTCGACCGATGATGGCGTTAAGGAAGAGAGCGCCTTTTTGATTTTGGTTATTTTGATTTTATCGATTTTAATTTTTTTCGGAAAAAACAAAAATACGGAACAACCTCAAGAGAGGATTAACGACAAGGCCGACTCTTTGGAGCTTGAGGCCGTTATGCCCATGAATATAAAGCCCGCCGTATCAAATATTACTTTCGACGACGTGGCGGGAATAGAGAGCGTAAAAGAGGAGCTTTACGAAATCGTCGATTTTTTGAAATCCCCGGAAAAATATAAGAAGTTCGGCATAAAACTTCCTAAAGGGTTTTTGCTGATAGGACCTCCGGGAGTCGGCAAGACGATGATAGCCAAAGCGGTAGCGGGAGAGGCGGACGTGCCGTTTTTTTATCAAAGCGGAGCATCTTTCGTTCAGATTTATGTCGGAATGGGTGCTAAAAGAGTGAAAGAGCTTTTCGCTTACGCCAAAAGATTCGCTCCTTCGATTATTTTTATAGACGAGATAGATGCGGTCGGAAGAGCGAGGGGCGCTATGAGAAACGACGAGAGAGAATCCACTCTAAATCAGCTTTTAACGGAGATGGACGGTTTTGAAGAGAGTTCGGGAGTCATCGTAATAGGCGCCACCAATAAGATAGAGATAATAGACGAAGCTCTTTTGAGACCGGGGAGATTCGATAGAAGGGTTTTCGTTCCACTTCCCGATCTTTATGACAGGGAAAAAATTATAAGTATCTATTTGAAAAACAAACCTCACAGCGTGGATATAAAAGAGATTGCCAAAATGACGGTCGGTTTTAGCGGAGCTTCTTTATCGACTCTTGTCAATGAAGCTGCTATTAATGCGCTAAGAAGAGGTTCCAATCTGATAGAAACGAAGGATTTTCTCGACGTTAAAGATAAAGTTCTTTTGGGAAAGAGAAAAGTTTTAAGTTTTAGCGAAGAGGAGAAAAAGATTCAAGCTATTTATCAAGCCGCCAAGGCTTTAAGCGCTTATTGGTTCGATGTGGATTTTGAAAGGATTACTATAGTTAGCGACTCTTTAAAGGAGGTTGAGAGAGAGATCGAGTCGAAGAGTCAAATTATCTCCAAGATAAAAGTCTATTTGGCCGGTTCGGTGGCTTCCAAGATATTTTTCAACGAAAGTTATTCCAATGCTAAAGAGGATATAGCGAAAGCCAAGATGCTCGCTAAGATTATGATAGAGCAGTATGCGATGGGAGATCATCTCTATTTGGAACAAAAGGACGTTATAGAGGTTTTGGAATCGGCGAGAGAGGAGATGGAGAAGTTTTTGGAGGGGATGAAAGACGTCATTTCCAAAATAGCCGATATTTTGCTTGAGAAAGAGAGCGTAAGCAAAAAAGAGCTGAAAAAAGTCGTAAATGAAATTTTTTAGCGGTTTCTCTTTAAAAGGCGAAGAAGAGATTTTTAAAGAATACCTTCCGAAAGGGGATTTCGTCGTCGCCGGTTTTAGCAAAGGGGCGATAGAAGCGTTCGAATACGTTTATCGTTCGGAAGATAGAGTCGATAGGCTCTTGCTATTTTCTCCGGCTTTTTTTCAGGATAGGGATGAGAAGTTTAAAAGAGTTCAGCTTATCCATTTCGGAAAAAATTCCGCAAGTTATGTGGAAAATTTTTTAAAAAGCGTATCCTACCCTTCCCGTATCGATATGAAAAAGTATTTGAGTCTTGGAGATTACGAAGAACTTAAGCGTCTTCTTTATTACGAATGGAAGAAAGAAAAGATTGAATCCGTCGTTGAGAGGGGAGTTAGGATTGAAGTATTTTTGGGAGAAAAGGATAAAATTATAAATGCTTTTAATGTGCGGGAATTTTTTAAAAGACTCGTAACCACATATTATATAAAAGGCGTGGGACATATTTTAAAGGGAGAGTAAAAGATGAAAAAAGAGATGATAAAGATAGGAATAGTAACGGTTTCCGATAGAGCCAGTGCCGGAGTTTACGAGGATAAATCAGGAAAAGCGATAATAGAAACTTTAAACGAATATATAAAAAACGATTGGGAAAGCGTATATGAACTTATTCCGGACGAGAGACCTTTGATAGAGGATGCGATAAGAAAGCTTGCCGACGAGGACGGATGCTGTTTGATAGTAACTACCGGAGGAACCGGACCGGCTCCGAGAGACGTTACTCCGGAAGCTACCGAAAGCGT
>CAZPVZ010000091.1:0-7429 GCA_964590185.1 uncultured Campylobacterales bacterium | reverse complement strand
TAAAAGACAAACCGGGCGTTAATCTCGTGGCGCTTTTTGCCTTCACTTTTGTCGGAGGATTTTTGATAGGTCCTCTCGTAAGCACCATTTTAAGTATGAGTAACGGAGCTACGCTCGTAGCTAACGCTTTTATAACTTCGGCGGTTATTTTCGGGGCTTTGAGTTTGTATGCTATGAATACGACGAGAGATTTCAGCTCTTGGGGCAAACCTTTGATGATAGCTTTCGTTATAGTTATAATCGCATCTCTCGTTAACGTTTTCTTTTTCAAAAGTCCTATCGCGTTTGTCGTGATAGAGGGAATTTTTCTTTTGATTATAAGCGCTATGGTGCTTTACGATACTCAAAACATCATAAGAGGAGCATACTCTTCTCCGATAGAGGGAGCTATCGCTTTGTATCTTGATTTTCTAAATCTTTTCATCACTCTTTTACAGCTTTTCGGTATTTTGGGAAATGACGAATAACAAAGAGGGGAGCTCCCCTCTTTACCGCATAGTTGACGCTAATTTAAACCGCCTGAAAGAGGGAATAAGAGTTTGCGAGGATATTTTCAGATATCATTTTAACGACTCCGTAAACGCCTACAGACTTAAAGATTTAAGACACGAAGCTTTCGTGAACGAATACGAAAAACTGCTTCTTTCGAGAGATATAAAAAACGATCCTTTAAAAGCCACCACAAAAAGCGAATCTAAACGCTCTTCGCTAAAAGAGGTATTCGTCTCTAATATGAAAAGAGCTCAAGAAAGCGCAAGAGTTTTGGAAGAGGTTTTAAAGATTTCGGACGCTGAGGAGGCGGAGAAGTTTAAAAAGATCAGATACGAGCTTTATGATGTGGAAAAAGAGTTCCTAAAACTCTAAAAACTTTTCTCTCTTTTTCTTAAATCGTTGTATAATTTGGAAAAAATTTGCAAAAGGTAATTTTTTATGAGATACGGAGAAAAAGAGATAAAAGAGTTTGACCCGGATAAAGATCTGGAGATTTGGGAGAATAAGCATAAAAAAGAGTATCTTATAAAAATAACTCTTCCGGAATTCGCTTGCAAATGTCCAAGAAGCGGCTATCCCGATTTCGCTACGATCTATTTGGAATACGTTCCCGACAAATGGGTTGTGGAACTTAAGGCTTTGAAACTCTATATAAACAGTTTTATGGATAGGTATATAAGTCACGAAGATAGCGCGAACGAGATTTACGATACCCTCTATGAGAAATTGAAACCCAAAAAGATGAAAATTACGATGGATTTCAATCCGAGGGGGAACGTTCATACGGTTATAGAGATAGATAGCGAAAAAATAGAAAAATGATAAATCCCAAACTGATAGAGTTTATTTTCCAATCGGCCTTCATTCAAAGGTGGAACGACTATCCTCGTATGGTGGAGTTTGTCGAGCTTGACAAACAGGCTCATAAGTTTATAATCGCCTATTTTTTGGCAAAGCTTGAAAAGAAGGGAAGCGTTGATTTTTCCTCTTTGATAGAGGCCGGAATTTTCGAGCTTTTAAGGAGGATAGTCGTTACCGATATTCGTCCTGACGTTTTTAGAGCCATATTGAAAAAGAAAAAGAGGGAGTTAAACGGGTGGGTCGTCGAGACGCTACGAGATATTTTGTGCGACATAAACGGAGGCGATTTTTTTAAAAGATTCGAAGAGTATTTAAAAAACGAAGAGATTTACGAAAGAGAGAGGTTTATCTTAAAGGCCGCTTCGTATATCTCGACAAGATGGGAGTTTTCTATCATATATCAAACGAGCGGTTTCGTTTCCGACATAGAGGAGACGAAAAAGGAGATAGAAGAGGAGATAGAGGATTATTACGAGCTTTTGGGAGTTAGGAAGATAGCTTTAAATAAAAAGCTTTATCATATAGTGGATTTGAGCGGAAGGCTTAGATTTCAAAAAAGATGGATTCAAACTCCCCGCATTCCTCAAACGAGCGTTTTGGGACACACTTTGGTTGTTGCCGTTTTGAGCTACTTTTATTCTCTGAAGATAAAAGCCTCTAAAAAAAGAGTTCAAAACAATTTTTTCGCCGCTTTGTTTCACGATCTTCCCGAAGCTTTGACAAGAGACATCATCTCTCCGGTAAAATACAGCGTAAGCGGGTTGGACGATATCATAAACGAGTTTGAGATTCAAAAGATAGAAAACGAGATTTTGCCTTTGATACCGGAAAACATAAAGGACGAGTTTAAATATCTTTTGGGACTTTACGATAACGATACGAAAAAAGACGAGTTTTTAAACAAAATATACAAAAAAGAGATAAAAGTCGTAGATACTCTCTCTCCTTATAACGACGACGTTTATAACGCGATAGACGGAGTGGCTTTAAAGATGTGCGATAGGCTTTCGGCTTTTATAGAAGCGGTCGTTTCCATATCTCACGGAGTTAAATCGAGCGAGCTTATTTTGGGAAAAGAGCAGATTCTCTCGAAAATTAAAGAAAACGGATTGATAAACGGCGTCGATTTTTATAAAATAGCTAAAGAGATTGAGGAGTATTTTTTGAAGAACTCCTCTTAAGATACCTGCGGCACATAGCCAAACGAGGTGCTCTGCTGCGTTCCCGCCCTGAAGCGTTGCCTCGAGAGGCTATTGCACAGGTCTCAAGAGGAGCGTTCAAGAAACCTCGGTTTCCTGAACGCTTGAGGGGATTATAGCAAAAAATTCGTAAAATGGCAATCGCGATAAAGAGATTTTTCGTAATGAGAGGTTATAATATTGGGATTTTTTAAAACGGGAGCGATTTTATCGTTTTTTAGGGAGCTTTTCGTTTATCATCATAGCTCTTTGGAGTTTAGAGCCAAACAGCTTGCGGCTATGATAGGGGCGAACAAACGGGTGGAGGAGTGCGAAAAGGAGCTTTTGGAGGAGATCGCTAAGGAGATTTATCCTAACGAGCCTAACAGAGCCGATATTCTCGTTCATACCGTTTTGGAATACGTTCATAAGATTATAGAGTTAAACGGACTTGACATAGACGAGCTTTTGATCGATATAGACAAGGAGCTAAAGGAGACTCCCAGATTCGTAAAAAAGATAAATATAGAGATGCTTAAGAGATTTTTGGAGTGCGATAGCGACGAAGATACGAAGATTTTGCAAATTAGAATTATAGAGTTTTTGGAAAACGAGATAAAAGAGTATTCGGACAAAATAAAAGAAGAGGGATGATATGAAACTGACTACTCCTTTAAAGAGCAACAGCATAAAGATATTGCTTCTTGGAAGCGGGGAGCTTGGGAAAGAGGTGGCTATTGAAGCCAACAGACTCGGCATAGAGGTGATAGCCGTGGATAGGTATCAACACGCTCCGGCTCATCTGGTAGCAAACGGATATTACGTAATAGATATGAAAAATAAAGAGGAGGTTTTGGAGGTTATCAGAAGAGAGAAACCGACTTATATTTTGCCGGAGATAGAGGCTATTAGCATAGAGGCGCTGTTTGAAGCCGAGAAAGAGGGATTTACCGTAATTCCTAACGCCGAAGCGGTGAATAAGACGATGAACAGAAAAAATATAAGAAAATTCGCCGCGGAGGAGCTTAAGCTTAAAACGAGCGATTACAGATTCGTAAAGAGTTTCGAAGAGTTGAAAAAGGCGGCTGAGGAGATAGGATATCCTTGTGTTGTAAAACCGGTTATGAGCTCTTCCGGACACGGGCAGAGCGTGGCTGAAAACGAAGAGGATTTGAAACGCTCTTGGGAGATGGCTAAAGAGGCAAGAGGCGATGCGAGCGAACTTATAGTGGAGGAGTTTATAAATTTCGATTACGAAATTACTCTCTTGACCGCAAGAAACGGAAAGGAGACGATTTTTTGTCCTCCGATAGGACATATCCAAAAGGACGGGGATTACATATTTTCTTGGCAACCTATGGATATGAGTCCGAAGGCTTTGCAAAACGCAAAGGAGATCGCTAAAAAGATAACCGACGGTTTGGGAGGAAGAGGAATCTTCGGAGTGGAGCTTTTTATAAAAGGGGACGAGGTTTACTTTAGCGAAGTCAGTCCGAGACCTCACGATACCGGAATGGTTACGATGATAACTCAAAGTCAAAGCGAATTCGCTTTGCACGTAAGAGCCGTTTTGGGGCTTCCTTTGGATTTTAGATTTTATCTTCCCGGAGCGAGCGGAGCTTACAAAGCCGATTTCGAAAGCGTCGCTCCCTCTTTCGAAATTGAGGAGGATATCTTTACGGAAGATAGTTTTATAAGGATTTTCGGCAAACCGGAGGCTCATAAGGGAAGAAGAATGGCGGTCGTTTTAACGGTGGGAGAAGATTCTAACGAAGCTTTGGAGAAAGCTAAGAAGCTTGTAAAAAAGATTAAGAGAGGATAATCATCTCTCTTTTACGAATTTCAAATTGGAGGCTCTGAGAAAGTAGATGATCATTTTAAAAGGCTCCGTTACCAAGGAGCTAAGATCGATTTCTCTCCTCCACCATCCTTTTACTCTGTTTAGATCCTTTTTGGTTAGATAGACTTCTATTTTCGCTTTCACTCCCTCTTTTTCGAATATCTTTTTAAATGCGTATAAGGCTCTTCTTGAGTGGAAGGTGCTCGTTACCAAAATTATGTGTTTTACGGAGTGCTTTTTGGCGTAAGCGGCGGTATCGTAGGCTTCGTCGAAAGTGCTTGTGGCTCCTTTTTCTCGTAAGCTGGGGATTTTATAAACTTTTACGTTTTCTTTCATAGCCGTTTTTTTTATGATTTCCTGCTGAGATAGAAAGATCTCCGGATATTTCAATTCAGATAGGTATTTAGCCGGATCGGTGTAGCAGATCTTTTTGCCGTAACCTTGTTTGTAAGCCTCTATCGCTTTTAAAACTCTATCTTGAGGTCTTCCGGCGAGTATCAAGATTATGTCGGCTCCTTTCGTGGCGTTTGAGACTACGAAGAGTTTTGCGTAGCTTTGTAAGATCTTTTCGTGAAATAGTAAAAGAAGCGATAAAATAATCGTTAAAAAAAGGATTTTATAAAGACTCTTTTTCATTTTTTTATTCCGAAATCGAAATAGTCGGATTTAAAGCCGCTGTTTCCTATTTTTGAATATTGAATGGAAGCGGCTTCGAAATTTTTGGCTTCCTGATAAAGAAGTCCGAGCGCGTATCTGCTTTCGAAATTTGCGGGATCGGTGAGTTTTGCAAGTTCCAAAAGAGCTATGGCGTTTGCGTGGTGTTTTGCGGCTATCGAGGCTACGGCGGCGAAAAAGAGGGTGTTGGTATCTTGCTGTTTGTGGGTGTCTATGAGTTCGTTATAGATAACGTAAGCCTCTTCGAAATCGTTGGTATAGATATCCACGTATGATAAGGTTTGTAAAATTCCGGTAGGATCGTTATCGCTTTTTATTATTTTCTCTTTTAAAAGCATTCTTACGTGATTTAACAATCCCGATATTTGAGAGATTTTCGTGAAAAATATTTTGGATATGAAATAACCGTTAAAAAAAGTGGATAGATCGGCGTCGGGTTTTAGAAATCTATCTTGGACGCTTTTTGCGTACTCTTGAATATTTTTTCCTCTATTTACGGAATCTATGTATAAAATTTCGGCTATCAGATCTTTAGGAAGCGTGTTGTGAAGCTCTTTTGAAAATTTTTTATATTCGTCATATTTTTTAAGTTTGTGAGAAACTATTACGGATAGAGCTTTTTGAAGAGGGGTTTCGGGTTCCTCTTCCAGCCAATCCAGCAAAGATGAGGAGAAGTTTGCGGCTAACGAAATGAGGGTGAAAAGAAAATGTTTCTCTCTCTCTTTCAAAGACTCATCCTCTTCTATATCTTCTTTTAAAATGCTTACGAGAATTTTATTCTCCTCTTTAAACAGATTTTTTAACAAAGCGGCATATACTCCGGCCAAATAGTTTTTGTTGTTTAGATGATAGCTTTTTTGAAAGTGCTTTAAAGCGTTTGAGAAATCTCCTATCTGAGCGTAAGTTAGTGCGAGATCGAAATGTAAAACCGAGTGTTTGGGGTAGTCGTTTAAAAGTTTTTTAAAAGTTGCGTTGGCTTTGTAGATATTGCGGTTTAGGGCCTCTTTTATTCCTTTTGAAATTGCGAGATTTACTTTTGAGATGGTCGAGCTTGTTTTAAGGTAGTTTAAAGCGCTTTTCGTTTCGTCTATAAAGAGGGAAATTCCTCCCTTTTTTATGTAGGAGAGGGTTTGTCGGGCGTTGAAAACTTTATAGGGAGTGTAATAAAAGAGAAGATTTAAAACGTTAGCCGGTTTGAAAAAGAGCTTTTCTTGAAACTCTTTTTGAGCCTCTTTTACGTCAAATAGGGATTTTTTTAAAAATACTTTTATGGGATAGATATTTTCTATTTGGCTTTTATATTTTTTGTACAGCTCTTTTAAAAGTTTTGAAGAGTCTTCGAAATTTCCTCTTTTGTTTTCTATTAAAGCGAGAGCCGTTTTTATCTTTTTTTCGTCTCCTTTTCTCTCTTCTATCAAATTTAGGAGTTTTTTCGCCGCTATGTCGTACTCTTTAACTCTTGCGTAAAGGAGAGCGAGTGTGAATTCGGTATCGATTTTTTTTACTCTCTCCAAATAATCTATTGCTTTTAAATCGTTTCCCAAATAGGTCTCTATCTTTGAGGAGAGATAATTTTCTCTATCTTTATAAAAGTCGCTTGAGGGATGATTTAGAGGAATCAAACTCTCTATATAGTTGTCCATATAGTAGTGTATCGTCGCCATATAGTGGGAATATAGGGGAGAGTGGACCTCCTTTGGCAAGAACTCTTTGGCTTTTTTCAAAAAATCCTTAAATGCGGCGGAGTCTTTTAGTTTTAGGGCGCAGACGGCGCCGTTTATGTAGCTTGCGCATTCGTTGTCTCCGTTTTCGGCCGCTTTTTGAAAATATTTAAGAGCCTCTTTATATTTTTTCTCTTTCATGAGGCCTACGCCTATGTTGTAATCGGATATCGATTCGTTGTATAAAGAGATGTTTTCGTATATTTTCAAAGCCTCTTTTTTGTTGCCGTGGGTGTAGAGATAGTTTGCCTTTTTTATCATCTCTTCGAGTGCGGAAACCGAAATGGAGGCGTTTTTCTCTTTATTTTCTATCTTTTTTACGATTTGCGATACGGGGGTTTGAGAAGGTTTTTTATCTTTTTTTCTTTCGTATGCCAAAAAAAGAAGAAAAACGATAAGCAGGGCGATTAAGAGCGTTAGCGCTAAAATGATAAGGAGGAGTTTTTTGTCTAAAGATCTTTTTTTCTCTTCTTTTTCTTCCTCCTCTTTTTTTTCTATCTCTTGCTCTTTTTTCTCCTGCGCCTCCTTTTTCTCCTCCTCTTCGAGGATAACTATCTCTTCTTCAGCCATCTACTATTTCATATAGGGTTTTAAAACTTCCGGTATGTTGAAACTTCCGTCTTCGTTTTGGTAGTTTTCCATAATCGCGATGAGGCATCTTC
>CAZPVZ010000090.1:0-20660 GCA_964590185.1 uncultured Campylobacterales bacterium | reverse complement strand
GCCTTTTAGTCTCTTAAGATATATCTCTTCCGCATCGACCGTTATGAGAGGAATTTTCAAATTCAATTTAAACATATTTTCAACGGCTTCTCTCTCGTTGGCTCTTAAAAGTCCCGTATCTATAAAAATGGGAACGAGCCTATCTCCTATCGCTTCGTGAAGCAATGCCGCGACCACGGAGCTGTCCACGCCTCCGCTAACGGCACATAAAACTTTTCCTTCTCCGACTTCTTTTCTGATTTTTTCAATCTGTTCTTTGGCAAAAGAGCCCATATTCCAAGTAGTTTCACAACCGCATATCTCTTTTGCGAAATTTTTAAGAAGAGTTTTTCCGAATTCGCTATGGTGAACTTCCGGATGAAACTGAAAGGCGTAAATTCTTTTCTCCTCGTTCGCAATGGCCGCATAGGGAGAGTTGTCGCTATGAGCTATTTTGACAAAACCGCTCGGAAGCTCTTCGACTCTATCCGCATGAGACATCCATACTATCTGATTTGAAGGAGTGTTTTTGAAAATCGGAGATATTCGTCCGTTTATTTCATCCAAAACGAGTTTCGCTTTTCCGTATTCGTGATGATCGGCCGGAACGACCTTTCCTCCGAAATGATCGACTATAAGCTGCATCCCGTAGCATATTCCCAAAACCGGGATTCCGAGATCGAAAATCTTTTCATCCACTCTATAAGCGTCTTTTGCGTAAATGCTTGCCGGCCCTCCGGATAGAATGAGACCTTTAGGATTTTTGGCCTTAATTTTCTCTATCTCTTCGTTATAAGGAACTATCTCCGAATATATTTTCTCTTCTCTCAATTTTCTCGCTATAAGCTGAGTATATTGAGAACCGAAATCCAAAACGACAATCGGAACGTTTTTCATCAATAAATCCCCATTATTTCAAATTGAACGTACCATACGGCAATCGAAAGCGCATATCCCAATAAAATCGTCCAAGCATATTTCATATGGCTGGAGAAGGTATAAATCCCTCTCATTCTGCCCATTACTCCGACTCCCGCGGCGCTTCCGAAACTTATAAGACTTCCTCCGACTCCGGCGGTTAAAGTAACGAGCATCCATTGAGCCTGATCCATGGATGGATCGGCTTTAAGAATCGCGCTCATAACCGGAACGTTATCCACTATCGCCGAAATGAAACCTACGCTTACGTTGCCTATCGTAGGGCCGATTATATCATAAAGTTTCGTAATATACTCCAAAAATCCCAAAAAGTGCAAAGCTCCGACGGCGGAGAGAATACCGAAGAAAAACAAAAGCGTATCGTTTTCCACTTTTCTCATGTTTACGAATATATCGAACTCCTCTCCTTTCCTTTTCAGTTCGTAGGAGTAAAGCTTCAAAATCGAAAGACCGAACATCATACCCCACATCGCCGGAAAATGAAAAAACTGATGTCCCAAAACGGCAACTACGATCGTGCCGATTCCCATATATATAACGGTTTTGGCTCCCGGTTTCAGCTCCTTTTTTTCGGTCGTGTTAATGTCAAAATGCGGCTCTCCTTCGGGAACGTAAACGGATAGAAGCCAAGCGGTTAAAAACCATCCCAAGAAGGAAGCGGGGAAAAGGGCCAAAAAGTCTATAACCTCCCCTTTTCCGGCGGTCCAAGCCATCAAAGTCGTAATATCTCCAAAAGGCGACCAAGCGCCTCCCGCATTTGCGGCCACTACGATATTTATGGCCGAAGGAACCAAAAAGCTTTTATTCTCTTTATCTATCGTATAAGCGACGGTGGAGAGTATCAAAGCCGTAGTCAGATTGTCCGCAACCGGAGATATGAAAAAAGCGAGAGTTCCGGTAATCCAATAGAGCTTTTTATAAGTGTATCCTCTCGAAATGAGTCTGTATTTTAAAACGTCAAAAACGTTTCTCTCAATCATCGTCTCTATATAGGTCATAGCGACGAATAGGAAAAAGAATATCTCCGCAATCTCCAAAATAAGATTTTCGAGCTCGTGATGCAAAGGAGCGGGATCCATACCGTTTAGGGTAAAATATATTCCTATAAGCAAAAAGGAGAAAGTTCCCACGAAAAGAGCCGGTTTTGCCTTATTTATCTCATATTTCTCTTCGGTGGCTATAAAGTAGTAACCTACGACGAATATCAAAGCTACGAGATATCCCACCCAGCTATTTGTAAGGTGCATCGTTTCTCCTTCCGCAAAAGCGAAGGAAAATGTAAGTATCATCATAATAAAAAACCTCATTCTAATCCTTTACGATAAAGTGAGCGCCGAGAGATTCCTTTCTAAGTATCGCGCTTTCTATGATTTTCCTTGAGCTTAAAAGTCTCAATCTCAAAAGTTTTCCTATATCTTCGTTTAACATATCGTTAACTCTTTCAAAAGCTTTAATCAAACCGCTCTCTCTTCTTATGATTCCGGCATGCTCCCACATAAGAGTTCTAAGCTCGTTTTTTAATTTTTTATCGCCCTCTTTTATCAAAATTTCGTCTTTTAAAGGAAAATCTTTATGCTTAAACTCGGCGTTCTCCCGCAATATCCTATTTACAGCCCTTACGGAGAAAACGAGACCTTCCAGCAAAGAGTTGCTTGCGAGTCTGTTAGCTCCGTGGACTCTCGTAGAGGCAACCTCCCCTACCGCATAAAGGTTCTTCATATTCTCCACTTTACCGTCTATGTCCGTTTTGATTCCTCCCATCGCATAATGAAAAGCCGGAGATATCGGTACCTTGTCTTTGGGAAGGTTAAATCCGAGATCTTTTAAATGATAATAAATGGTCGGAAATCTCTTTTTGAAAAAACTTTCCGTAAAATTGTCAAAAGAGAGATATATCTCCTTACCCGTCTTATTCTTCCAATCGAACATGGCCCTGCTTACTATGTCTCTGGGGCTAAGTTCTCCTCTTTCGTCGTATCTGAATAAAAATCTCTCTCCGTCCTCATCGACTATGTAAGCTCCCTCTCCTCTTAAAGCCTCCGTCAGAAGCTGTTTTCTCGCTCCTTTATTATGTATGAAGACGGTCGGATGAAATTGAAGCATCTCCATGTCTCTAAGCTCACACCCTTTCTCAAGACAGATACCTTGAATGTCCGCACTTATCGTTTTGGCATTCGTATGAAATTTATATAAAGAACCGACTCCGCCGCTTGCTATCAAAACGTTTTTTGCGTAGATGTTTTTGAATTTGCCCTCTTTATAGACGGTAACTCCGTAACAAATTCCGTCGTCCACCAAAAGATCCGTTACCGTCGCTTGATGGATTAGAGGGAAAAGGTTTTTTTTCATGAGAAAAAGATGGAGCATTCTGCCTGTAGCGTCTCCGCCGGCATGCAAAATTCTGTTTCTGCTGTGAGCGGCCTCTTTGGTATATAAAAGATTGCCTTTTTCGTCCCTATCGAACTCGAATCCGGAATCTATAAGCTCCCTTACTATCTTAAAACCGTCTTTGCACATTATCTCGACGGCCGTTTTATCGCAAAGACCTGCTCCCGCTTTCAAAGTGTCTTCGATATGAACCTTTATATCGTCCTCGTCGGCGGGAACCGCAACTCCTCCCTGAGCGTAAAAGGTGTTGCAGTCCCACGAATTTTCTTTGCAAATAATTAAAACCTTTTTATCTTTAGGAAACCTCAAAGCCGCGTGAAGGCCGGCTATCCCCGCCCCTATAACAATCAAATCGTATCTCATTACCCACTCTTTTTTTCGATATATACCGGATCGCCTTTATATCCGCAACCCGAAAAAGACGCAACTAAAAAAAATGCTATAATAAAAATATGAAAAGCTCTAAAGAGATTATAAATCATATCGTTTCCAAACCCTCCATGAAAAAAGCGGCTCATCACCGCTGTTTTTTGAAACTGAAATCCCTTTTGCCAAAACGCCTGCAAGAGTCGATACTGTTTATATACAAAAAAAATCGGACTCTCTTTTTCGTTTTGAATCATCCGGGCGTTAAAATGGAATTTAATTATAAAGTTAGTTTGATAAATACTCTATTAAATAAAATCAAAGAGGTTGACGAAAAATGCGCCGATTTGGATATAAAAAATATAAAAACTTTTGTCAGCAACAAAATATATGAAAATGATTCATCTTTTTGGGAAAATAGCGCTCCCTACTACAAAGAGCGGTCGAAAGGCGAATTTAAAAATTTGGCCAAGAATGAAGATATAAGAAAAATTTTAGAAGAGATAAGAGAAACCATAAAAAACGGCAATCGAGCATAAAACGATATTTTTTATCGACCTTCCCGACATTTTTTCTTATTTGAACCTTCCGTTTTCTTTCGAGACGTTTGTATTTACTATATGACAAATTTTATAATATGACAATTTATTTATTTTTTATTTACCTTATTAGCAATATAGTTTAGTTTATATGGATAAGAAATCCGGAAGGTAAAATGTAATATAATTTTTTCAAATCTCAATATTTCAAAAGGAGTAAAGTATGAATTACCTAAAAGGTTCCGTCTATATTGCGGCAATATCTCTCTTAATGACGGGATGTGCCCAAAAAAGCAGCGAGGTTGCGGAATTAACCGAATGCAAAACGATAAAACAGTGTGCCGAATTGGCGATAGAGAGAAAACAGGAGCTTCAACAAAAAGAGAAGGCTCTAAGCGCTAAAGAGCAAGAGATTCAAAGATTGAAAGAGGAAATAGAGAAAGTTAAGGCGGAAAAGCCTAAAGCGGCTCCGTGCAAAGAGTACAAATGCGATCTTTTCCCTCCCAACGCAAAACCGGGCGAGTGTTACGCGAGAGTCTTGACTCCTCCCAAATACAAAACCGTTACCGAGAGAGTTTTGGTTAAAGAGGCGGGAGAGAAGCTTATAACCATTCCGGCAAAATACGAGTGGGTTGAAGAAAAAGTTTTGGTTAAAGAAGGAGGAGAGAAGATAGTAACCATTCCTCCCGTATATAAAACCGTAACCGAAAGAGTAATGGTAAAAGCTCCGGGCAAAAAACTCGTAACGATTCCGGCGGTATATAAAACCGTAACCGAAAAAGTTTTGGTTTCTCCCGAACATACCGAATGGAAAAAAGGAACCGGCCCCATCGAAAAAGTTAACGAAATTACCGGCGAAATTATGTGTTTGGTCAAAGTTCCGGCGGTATATAAAACGGTTACCAAAAGAGTTATGGTAAAACCTCCTCAAACGAAAGAGATAGAAACTCCTCCGGTGTATAAAACCATTACAAAAAGAGTTTTGGTAAAACCGGCACAAGTTAAAAAGATAAAAATTCCTCCGGTATATAAAACGGTTAGAGTCAAAAAAATGGTTGAAGGACCGAAAGTTATCAAAAAAACGATTCCGCCGGTTTACAAAACCATCACCAAAAGAATCAAAGTTTCCGAAGCCAAACTCGTATGGAAACCCATCCTTTGTAAAACGAACATGAATCCGGAAGTTATCAGAGAGCTTCAAAGAGTTTTGAAAGCCAAAGGATATTACAAAGGTCCGATCGACGGAATTTACGGTCCTTTGACAAAAGCCGCATTGATCAAATATCAAAGAGCCGTAGGTCTTCCGGAAGGAGCTTTAACGATAGAGAGTTTAAAATCATTGAAAGTTAGCTACTAAAAAGAGCCGAAGGAGCGATCCTTCGCTCCCTTTCCCTTTTCGTTTTTTTCCGCTTACGAATTTTAAAAATTCCGCATTAATTTTTCGTTAACTCTTCGTTTATTCGATATTAATCAATTCGTTTTATAATTATCATAAAAAATTACCCGAAAAAAATCCCCCATTAGAATCAAATTTTAATTAAAAGGAAATTTTATGGCTCGAAAAATAGAGGAGATAAAAAAAGAGGTTAAAAAAATCCTCGTAGGACACGAAAATTTGATAGATTCCATGCTCATAGGACTTCTAAGCGAAGGGCACATACTCGTAGAAGGAGTTCCGGGTCTCGCGAAAACGACGGCCGTAAACTCTTTGGCGAAAGCTTTGGGATTGGAGTTTAAAAGAGTTCAGTTTACGCCGGATCTTCTTCCGAGCGACATAACGGGAACGGAGATTTACGATCAAAAAACGGGAGAGTTCAAGATAAAAAAGGGACCGGTTTTTACGAATCTCCTTTTGGCGGACGAGATAAACAGAGCGCCGGCTAAAGTTCAAGCCGCCCTTTTGGAAGTTATGCAAGAAAAGCAGGTAACGATAGGCGACAAAACTTTTAAGATAGAAAGGCCTTTTTTGACTTTGGCCACTCAAAATCCGGTGGAGCAGGAGGGAACTTATCCGCTTCCCGAAGCTCAGCTCGATAGATTCATGTTAAAAACGGTCGTTACCTACAATACCATAGATGAGGAATTTACGATAGTAAAAAGGATAGCCGACGGCAAATTCGAGGAGATAAATCAGGTTGCCGACAAAAACGACCTGAAAGCTCTTCAAAAAGAAGCTAAGGAGGTTCATGTTGACGACGCCGTTTTGAAATATATGCTAAAAATAATTTTCGCAACGAGATTTCCGAATGATTACGGCGTCTCTTCCGTTTCCGAATTTATAGAGTTCGGAGCAAGTCCGAGAGGCTCCATAAATCTTTATAAAGCTTCCAAAGCGATAGCGCTTATTCGAGGAAAAGATTACGTAACTCCTTACGACATAGCCGAGGTCGCTCCCGACGTTTTAAGGCACAGAATCATTTTAAATTATAAGGCCGAAGCAAGCGGAGTAACCGCCGACGAAATCATTAAAAAGATTTTGGAGAAGATCCCTCTACCGTAAAGGCTTAAGATGAATAAAACCGCAAAAGAGATTTTAATAAGAACCAAAAGGCGTATTTTCGGAGCGAATATAGGTAATAACGTTTCGATATTTCAAGGAAACGGTCTGGATTTTAGCGAGATAAAGGAGTACTCTTTCGGAGACGACGTTAAAAAAATAAACTGGAAAGTTACCGCAAAAGAACAAAAGCCTTTCGTTAACGTCTTTAACGAAGAGAGAGAGCTTAACATAGTTTCGGCCTTTATGGTAAGCGGAAACATCTATTTCGGTTCGGCAAGACAAAAACAGGAGCTTATGAGCGAAATTTTGACAATTTTGGCGTATTCCACGATAAAAAACAGCGATAGATTTACGGCGCTCTTTTTTAGCGATAAAGAAGAGAGATTTTTCAAGCCGACAAAAAGCATGAATTCGATCTATCCCGTTTTGGAATACGCCCTATCGATAGAACCTCTCGGAAAAAGAGTCGATTACAAACTCTTTTGCGATTACTTTTTGAAAACCGTAAAGAGAAAATCGATACTTTTTTTGATAGGAGATTTCTATGAAAATACGGATCTGTCTCTCTTATCGGCGAAATACGAAGTGTATGCGATAATCGTCAGAGACCGGTTCGAAGAAAATCCGAAATTCGAAGGAGAAATCTCATTAAGCGATCCGAAAACTTTAAAAGAGGAGATCTTTTATCCGGACGATAGGATCGTAAAAGAGTTCTCCGAAGAGCTAAAAAGGAAAGATTTGAAACTTTTTGAACATTTTTTAAAAAATAGAGTATCTTTTACGAAAATATATACGGACGAGGACCCTTTCGTTAAATTATCAAATCTGTTTAGGAAATAAGATGCAAGGATTGGAGAAATTAAAAGACATAAAACCTCCCGTAGAGGTTCATGATACGAGCTTTATAATATTTTCGGCAATTCTCTTTGCGATAGCCGTTTCGATAGGAGTTTCGATCTACTTTTTAGTTAAAAAACGCTTGAAAAGAAAAAAAAGAAGAAAAAGCGAAAGAGAGCTCGCTTTGGAAAGTATAAAGAACATAGATTTCGAAAAAACGAAAGATGCGGTTTACGAATTTAGCGAAAGCGGATACGTTTTAGTAAAAGATGATCCCGAGAAACTGAAAGAGTTCGAAAAAATCGTAAAAGAGCTCGAAAAATATAAATACAAAAAGGAGATAGAGCCTTTATCGAAAGAGGATATTAAAAAAATGAAAGATTTTATAAAGGTTATTAAATGAATTTTACTTTTGAACATCCGACGGCATTTTTGTTTTTGATTTTGTTTTTCGTATGTTTCAAATTTTGCAAACCGAGGCTAAAGAGTCTCTTTTTTCCCAATCTGAATCTATTAAAAAAAGTCTCCTCCAAAAAGGGGACTCTTTTAAACTTAACGAAGTTTTTAACCGTTTTGTTTTTAACGGTCGCTCTTGCTTCTCCCGTCGTAAAAGATGAGATAGTTTTGCAAAATCAAAAAGGATATGAAATATCATTGATTCTTGACGCAAGCGGTTCAATGGCCGAAGGAGGAAAGTTTCAGATAGTCAAAAGGATCGTGGAAGATTTCATCGACAAAAGAAAAAACGACAAAATAGGATTGACGATATTCGCCGACTTTGCTTACGTGGCCGTTCCTTTGACGTATGACAAAGAGAGTCTGAAAAGACTTTTAAACCGTATAGACGTAGGAATAGCCGGAACGCACAGAACGGCGCTTTACGAAGCTCTTTTTATGAGCACGAAACTTTTTAAAAATTCCGAAGCTAAAGAGAAAATAGCCATCCTTTTAACGGACGGCATGGACAACACAAACTCCATTCCTCTCGAAGTGGCCGTAAATACGGCGAAAAAATACCGAATTAAAGTCTATACCATCGGAGTGGGAGGAAGGGGAGATTATAATCCTTTCGTACTGCAAAAAATAGCGCAAGAGACCGGAGGAAAATTTTTCGAAGCAAGAAGCGGCACTCAATTGAAAAGAATCTATCAAGAGATAGACAAACTCGAAAAGAGCGACATAAAAGCCGAAAAGTACTTTAAGAAAAGATATTTTTTTCAATATTTTTTAGCTTTAGCGGCACTATTTTTGACGATATTCATTTTGTTGTATAGGAAGTGAAAATGAGATTTTTAAATCCGGAAATACTCTTTTTATCTATCGTTCCTTTAATTTTAATATTTTTAGCCACTAAAAAAGATATTGGGATAGAGAGATACTTTTCCAAAGAACTTTTAAAAAAGATGCAAAGAGCAAAAAGCGGACTCTCCAAAAGAACGAGAGTTCTTCTCCTCTCTTTCTCTTTGCTGCTTGTGATAATCTCTCTCGCCCGTCCGGTTATAGACAAGGGAGAGATAAAGGTAAAAAGCGAGTTTATAGACCTCGTGGTGGCTTTCGATATATCAAAATCCATGTTCGCCAACGACATTTATCCGAACAGATTCGAATTTGCAAAGAGAAAATTTTACACTCTACTTAAATATTTTAAAAACGCAAGAATAGCGGTCATAGGATTTAGCTCGAGAGCGTTTTTGATATCACCTCTGACGGATGATTTCAATACTTTGAAATATCTCGTTAAAAATATGAGTTTGGATTACGTAACATTAAAAGGTACGGATATTTTGGAGCCTTTAAAAGTAACGGAAGAGCTTTTGAAAAACAGCTCCAAAAAAGCTCTGTTAATTTTTACCGACGGAGGAGATCAAAAGAATTTTAAAAGAGAGATAGAGTACGCGAAAAAACATAACATCAAAGTTTTCATTTATGCGGTTGCCACCGAAAAAGGAGGAGTTATAAAAGAGGGAAACGGAGTTTTAAAAGATAAAAACGGAAACATAGTCGTAACGAAACTTAACGAAAACATCAAAAAACTTGCGATAGAAAGCGGAGGAGCCTATATGAAATACTCCTATTCGGAGGACGATATCAAATACCTGATAAACAGCATAGAGAAGAAATTCAAAGCGGTTACGAAGAAAGAGTTGACGATAAAAAATAGAAAAGAGCTTTTTTACTATCCTCTTTTAGCGGCTTTGATTCTATTTCTCTCGGCCGTATCTTCATTTCCGTTAAGGACGAAAAAATGAGAAAGATTCTGTTTTTGTTTCTATTTGCAATCGTATCGGCGAACGCTTCGATAACGGACTTTATCTATTTGAAAAAAGCAAAAGAGGCTTACGAGAGCGGAAATTACGAAAAAGCGGCTAAGTATTACGAAAAAACGGACAATCGAAGCGACGAAGTGAAATTTAATATGGCGGACGCTTATTATAAAAGCAAAAATTACAAAAAGGCTTTGAAACTTTACGAAAGCATTAAAGATAAAAAACTCGAATTTAAAAAGTTGCACAATTTGGGAAATACTTACGCTCATCTGAATCGAATAGACGAAGCTATCAAAGCTTACGAGAAGGCTTTGAAAATCAAAGAGGACAAAGATACCAGATTCAATCTGGAACTATTAAAGAAATTGAAACAAAAGAAGAAAAAAGAGAATAAGAAGCAAAATAATAAACAAAATAATAAACAGAATAAACAAAATAATAAGCAGAATAGTAAACAAAATAAACAAAATAATAAACAGAATGATAAGCAAAACGAACAAAATAAGAAAAAAAACGAAAATAAAAAGAGCTCGGATAAAAACTCCGATAAAAACGGAGAAAAAGACAAAAAGAAAAAGGAAAAAAATTCCGAAAAGAAACACGAAAAGACCGAAAAGGGAAAAAGAGAACCAAAACCCTCTTTCGGCAAAAAAGAGCCCATAAGCGATATGGAGATAAGAAAATACGACAAACTATTAAATCAAAGGGGTATAAACACTTTAATGCTTCCCTTAAATACAAAAGGAGAGAAAGAAGATGAAAAAAGAGAGATTAAACCTTGGTAAACTCTTAATATTTTTGCTGTTTCCGATAATTCTTTCGGCCGCAAGCGTAAGGGTCGAAGTTGACAAACCCGCAATCTATCCGGGGGAAAGCGTCTCTTTCACGATAACGGCAAGCGGTAAAGGAGACGTGAAATTTCCGAACATCAAGGATATAGACGGTTTTTTGATAACCGGAACCTCCGACTCCCAAAGCACGATTATAATAAACGGAGAAGTTAAAAAGAGCGTTTCGAGAACTTACATTTTTTCTCCGACCAAAGATGTTACGATTCCCTCTTTTGAAGTGGAAATAAACGGAAAGAAGTATAAAACAAAACCCGTAAAAATAAAAATTTTAACCCCCAAACCATCCTCGAACTCCCACGGAGAGGTCTCTTTAACGCTTAAAGCCTCGAAAAAAGAGGTTTACGTCGGAGAACCGGTTAGAGTGGATATAATCTTTAAAAAAAGAGCCGACGCAAATATAGATAAAGTGGAAATAGAAGAGCCCAAATTTAAAGATTTTTGGGTTAAGAGGATACAAGGATCCCAAAAAGGAGTGGATGGAGAGTATATAACGCAAACTTACAGTTTCATAGTCTTTCCTCAAAAAAGCGGAAAACTCAAAATTCCTCCGATTGCGGCGAAGATAGGAAAAGCGGTAAAAACGAGAGGAGGATTTTTTAACGATCCCTTTTTCAACGATCCGTTTTTTAACGACCCGTTTTTCCAACGGTTTACGACAAAAATAAAATGGAGAAAGATTTTCTCCAACTCTTTGGAACTTAGCGTAAAACCTTTACCCGACAATCTGGAAGTTTACGGAGATTTCATATTAAAAGCGAAAACGGATAAAAAGAGAGTAAAAGCCAACAAGCCCGTAAACCTAACCATTCAAATAGCGGGCGAAGGAAACATAGACGACATTAAAAAGTTTGAAATAGACATTCCAAACGCCGTCGTTTATTCTGACGATCCCAAAATATCCACGAAAATAGAAAACGGAAAATACGTCGGCACTTTCACTCAAAAAGTAGCCATCATTGCCGACCGTTCCTTTACCATTCCTTCGATAGAGTTTAGATATTTCGATAAAAATTTGAAAAAAGAGGTGATCAAAAAAACTAAACCGATTCACATAGAAGTTATCGGATCTTCCTCCTCCGCCAAAAACGAAAAACCGATCATAGAGGAGAAAAAAACCGAACCGGTTTCGACGGAAAAAAGCAAAAACGCTAAAAACCTATCTAAAGAGAGCGAAAATCCGTTTGCAAAATACCTCTTTCTATTTTTGGGATACGTTTTGGGAATATTTACCGTATGGGGATTTTATAAACTAAAAGAGATAAAACCCCAAAAGAAAGAGACTCCGATCGTTAAAAAGATAAGAAGAGCCAAAAGCGATAAGGAGCTTTTCGAAACTCTTCTTCCCTACGCGAAAGAGGATAAACTTATAAGCGACGCTCTTAAAAAACTTGAAGAAAATATCTATAAAAAGGCCTCTTATAAAGTGGACAGAGAGGAACTTGCGGAATATTTTCAAGAGCGAGAACGGGAGTAGCTTCCCCGTTTTCACTCCTTCGATTTCTTTTCTATCCCGTCTCTTCCTCTTTTTTGAACGTATTTTATTACGAAATAAGGCATAACGGTTAAAAATATCAAAAAAACGAAAGTTGCATAGAGTCCTATCATATGAGCGTCTTCCATCAAACTCTCCCTCACAATTTTTTTTAAATATTACCATATTTTTTATCTAAAACTCCATTTTTGGTTGCTTCCTCCATGACAAGGCCAAACTATAAGCGGAGCCCCCGGATACGGATTGGCTTTGGCTATGTCTATGCAATAGCCGTTTAGAGCCGATCTTATCTCTCCGTTTTCATAATACCACTTCTGATTACTTCCTCCGTGACATCTCCAAGTAATCAACTCGGCTCCCGCGGAAGAATTGGCTCCCTTTATGTCTATGCAATAACCGTTTAAAGCCGATTTTATCTCTCCGTTTTCATAATACCATATCTGATTTTCTCCTCCGTGGCACTCCCACGTTATCAACTTGGCTCCCATCGATCTGTCCGCTTTTGCTATGTCTATACAATAACCGTTTAGAGCCGAAACTATCATTTTAGCGCCGGATACCGTAGGTTTGGGGGAAGGATAAGGAGCCGGAGCCGGATTGGAACTTACCACCGTCAAAATCATAGTGTCTTCGTCACTTAAACCGTCGTTATCTGTTACGGTCAATTTTATGGTAAATCTTCCAACACTCGGAGGAGTTACGGTTATCTTCTCTCCGTAACCCAAAATGTGTCCGTTAACGCTCCAAACGTACTCTTTTATATATCCGTCTTCATCCCTACTGCCCGAACCGTCAAGAACGACGCTATTTCCTATTACGACTCTCTTATCTCTTCCGGCATCCGCTATCGGAGGTATATTTTGAGGTTTATTAATGTAAACTTCAACTATATCGGTCAAATATCTTGAAGAAAAACATTTGTCAGTAGGATCTCTCCACCCGGTTTTTACGCAAAAAAAGTCTCCGATTTCTCCCTCCTCGTCTATATATCCGTAAGCGGTCGTCGAATGCCCGTTTTTCCACTCCGGCTGATACATATTGGCTATCACGGGATAGTTGCGATTTATATTATCCATTAGAGTTATCCATACATTAAACAACGGTTCGTTTTTAGTAATTCGATATGCCACCGAGTCGTAATAACCTCTCTCATACACATAATCTATTCCTTTCGGAGTATCGATTCCATGCGTCGAACCGTTCCTGCCGTTACAAAAAGTTCCCAAATAGAGCCTTAATCTCGTTAGCATATAACTTACGTCGGGATCTTTTAAATCTCTATTGTTATTATCGTAAATAGTACCCACCAAATTCCCGAAACCGTGTCTGTCCCAATATTCAAGAAGTATTCCCCACGCAACGGGAGTGCATCCGGTCATACATTCTCCGTTATTCCAACTTTTAAACTCCTGATAAAAATTACTGAAATTGTACCCGCCCATATCTTTGGATATTCTGCTTTTTTTAAAAGGTATAAATTTTACTTTGATATTTTTAAAAAAATCGGACTTTTTATCGGGATTTAAAAGATAAGCTTTTAATTTTTCATTCTCTTTCGCATAAGAAGATACGGACCTTTTTCTTTCGGTTTCGTATCTTATTTTAGCGCACTCTTTTAAGGGGGAGAATATATACCATCCTTTTTGAAAATCGGCACTTTCCAAAACGGAAAGATTCTCTTTTTCAACAATCCTAAACCCCACTCCGTAACATATCGGTAACGATAAAAAATATCTTTTATCTTTTACGCTGACTCCATTTCTTTCAAAATCTTTCATTATTTTTTTCTCATACTCCTTAAGAGTCTCTTGCATTGAAGACCCCTTGCCGGATACGAACGGTATTAAAGGAGTGTTCTTATCGTTCGATATGAAAAAAAATCCGTTTTTATCGCTCAAAGATACTTCGTAACCCACTACGTTCCCGTTTATATCGTAAAATTTCTCTATCGAAGAGATATTTGATTCTCTCCAATTTTTAAATATTTTTTCACTTGCCGCTTTTTTATAATTAGAAGCTATGATTTTCGCTTCTTCAAAATCGATAAAGTTTCTCCCCCATACAATGCCGCTTAACAAAAGAATCCAAAAAAACACCCTTTTCATACGCGCTTTCCTCCCTTTTTGTTTAAAATAGTTTACTAAGTTAATAACATTTTTTAAATAAGTAAACTATATATTTTTTATTTAACCGAAAAATTAAAACATTTTCTCACAAACGCTATCGAATAAACAAATTTATGCACATTCTTGTCTTTCTGAACGCTTTGCAAAAAGCGACTCTAAGATTGGTAACACGCTCGAAAAGAGAAAAAGAAATACCAAATAATGAGTAAAAAATTTGAAGAAGTTTACAAAGAGTCGCTCCGAATTTTAAAAGAGCTTGAAAACAAAGGATGCGTAAAAAAAGAAGACCTTTGGATAATGGAATCGGAAGATCACGTTAAATAAGATATTTTTTCTCCTAAAAATGCTACAATAGCGAAAAAATTCGGGAGAAAAGATGAACGAAAAAAATTATAAGCCCTTAACTTCGGAAGAAGAGAGAGTTATCGTTCATAAAGGAACGGAAACGCCCTTTACGGGCAAATATAACGATTTTTACGAAGACGGCATCTACGTTTGCAAAAGATGCCAAACCCCTCTTTTCAGCTCCAAAGACAAGTTCTCCTCCAATAGCGGATGGCCGAGTTTCGACGATGATCTTGGCAACGTAGAGAGAGTTCCCGACATAGACGGAATACGAACCGAGATAGTGTGCAAAAAGTGTAAAGCCCATTTGGGACACGTTTTCGAAGGAGAAGGTTTCACTCCTAAAAACACGCGCCATTGCGTCAACTCGATATCTTTGGATTTTATCCCCGTAGAAAAACTCGGATACAAAAAAGCCTATTTCGCCGGAGGCTGTTTTTGGGGAGTGGAAGATTTTTTCGACAAAGAGAGAGGAGTATTTGCCGCTCATTCCGGCTATATGGGAGGAGAGAAGGAAAATCCCGTTTACGAAGAGGTGTGCCGAGGAGATACGGGACATTTGGAAACGGTAGAGGTTATATACGATCCTAAAGAGACCGATTTCGAGACCTTAGCGAAACTCTTTTTCGAGATTCACGATCCCACACAGACCGACGGACAGGGACCGGACATAGGAGAGCAGTATCTATCGGCAATCTTTTATAACGACGAAAAAGAGAAAGAGATAGCTTTAAAGTTGATAAAAAAACTGAGCGAAAAATTTTCAAAACCGATAGCGACTAAATTGATTCCGGCAAAAGAGCATAAATTTTACAAAGCCGAAGAGTATCACCAAGACTATTTCAGAAAAAGAGGCATAAACCCTTGCCATCTAAAAAGAGAGATTTGGTAAATCAGCTCTCTTTTCTCATTTACCTATAATCTCATTTAAATTAAGATTTAATTTTTTAAAATTATCCTCTACTTTAAAACCTTTATAATCTGCTCTTTGATGAGAATTTATATATAAAGTTATATCCACCGTCTCTTTGTCATTCAAACTTCCGGGAGAAGATAACGGCATATTATCTTGAATCCAAACAGCCGCGTTTTCCAATTTCGCCATACTTCCGTCAGCGGTATAACTTAGCCACTTTCCATTTTTATCCTTGCCCCACAGCGGCGGAAAAACTCCGTTTCCGTCTCCGTTAATTCCGTGACAAGAAGCGCATTTGTCTTCATAAAGTTTTTTTCCATTTAAATAATTTTTATGAGTTACCTTTTCAAAAAGTTTTTTAAATTTTTTTCTATTTTTGCTCCAAAACTCTATTTTTAGAGGAGTTCTCGGAGCTTTCGAACTCATATTTATTCTCATACCTTCAGAAAGCCAAGTTATATAACTTTCCACCGCAATACCCACTTTCGTATTTACTATCGATTTCTTTCCTCCCAAACATCTTTGAAAACAACCGTCTATTCTGTTTTGCAAACTTATAACGTCGTCATATCTTTTAGAATATGCGGGAAAAGAGGTGGCCGTTCCTATAAAAGTACCTATTTTATCGGTAGTTCCGACTTTACCGTCTTTTCCCTTTCTATGACAATTTACACATTGAAGCTTACTATTTACATAACTTTTAGATAAAGAATTAGTATCGGTATGCAACAATATATCTTCTCCGAGTTTAACGATCTCACCCAATTTACCTTTGGGATAGACGAAATTTTTTGAAAATAAAACGCTTAAAATAAAAATCATTAAACCAATGAATCTCATAAAACCTCCTTGAAAGATTTTATTCTTTTTACAAAAAGTTTGAATTTATAATATCTTATCTCTCTTTCTCAAAAAAGCATCGACCCTCATCTTCGCCTCTTTGGCTATCTTCTCGTCCTCCACCGGATCGAAAAACTTAAAACTCTTTCCGCTTTGATGCTCTCCGGTTAGAATGTCTCCGCTTTGTCTGAACTTAAGATCGAGTTTGGCTATCTCGAAACCGTCCGAAGTTTTGCAAAACTCCCTAAGCCTTTCGTTGCCGGGAGTTTTGGTAAACAAAAAGCAGTATCCCCTAAGTCCGTTTCTGCTGACTCTTCCCCTTAACTGATGAAGCGTGGCAAGCCCCAATCTCTCAGGCGCCACTATAACGATAGTGGAAAGTTTCGGAAGCGATATCCCGACCTCTATCAAAGTCGTCGCTATCAAAATCTTTCCGTTTTCGGCAAACTCCTCCAAAACGTCCTCTTTCTCCCGATCTTTTCCGTAAGTTACGTAAACTCCCTCGAAATTCTTAAGCCAATACTCCTTAGCCTCCTCTATCGATAGATAATCTATAACTTCGCTCTCTTCGACGAGAGGATAGACCACTATCGTTTGGCGATCGTTTAAAGCCTCTCTCTTTATATGCGATATAAGCTCTTTAAAATTCTCTTTCGTAACTATTTTCGTCGTAACCTCTTTTTTAAACGGAAGCTCTTTTATAAAAGAGAAGCTAACGAGATTGGACTCTATAAGACTCATGGTTCTCGGAATGGGAGTGGCGGAAAACTGCAGATAGTGCGGACGAGTCGATTCGTCTTTGGATATCAGCCTTTTTATCATCTCTCTTTGTACGGTACCGAAACGGTGCTGTTCGTCAACCATCACCAAATCGCATTTCGGAAGGTTTCTATACAAAAGCGCGTGAGTGCCTATCAAAAAATCATACTTTTCAAGACTCTCCTCTTTGGTTTTGTTGGTAACCAAAGCTATTTTGAAATTGGGAAGATATTTCAAAGCTTCGTTATAGATCTGTTTCGCCAAAACGGTAGTCGGCGCCATCAAAACCGATTTGGAGGGATAAGCCATAAAAGCGGCGGCTAACATAACGATCGTCTTTCCGCACCCCACATCTCCCATAATCACCCTTCTTGCCGCAATCTCTTTAGATAGATCCTCTCTTATATCCTCTATGGCTTTCAATTGGTCGTTTGTCAATTTAAAAGGGAGAGACTTTATAAAACCGCTCGGATCCGCAAAAATCCTTCTGCTTGCCTTATAGACTCTCTTTTTTTTGGAGAGTTTTAGCATATAGTTGTAAATCTCTACGAATTTTAAAACCCTTCTTACGCTTTCATCTTCCAAAGAGAAGGAGGGAGGCGGAAAATGGAGGTTTAAAAGGACGGTTATCTCCTCTTCCCTAAGACCGTAAGCCGAAAGCGACTCTCTTTTTAGATACTTTTTCATAAGCTCCGAAACCGTTTTGCTTCTGAGAGGAGTTTTGTATTTCGGGATAATCTCTCCTACGGAATCGACTATTTTCGGCTGAAAGATTTGAACTTTTCCGTAGGAGTTTTCCACTCTTCCGGTTATGTAGCACTCTTTGCCTATCGTGAAGGCTCTTTTATGGTAGCTTTTAGGATGAAATATCAAAGCCTCCAAAGTTTTGTTTACGTTTTTTAAAAAGAGAGTTAGCTTTATATATTTGGGAGTTTCATAAAAATTTTTAACAACCGCTTCGAAAGCGTTCTCTTTCGAGAGTCTAAGGTAGGGATAGAGTCTTCTATCTTCGTAGGAAGAGGGAGCGATCAGAGCGAGATCCAAAAGATTGGACGCTCCCAATTTTTCAAATTTTTTCCGATCGCTCCCCTCGATAATCATTTCGTAACTATGGAAAAACTCAGCTTTTTAATCTCTTGATGTTTTTTTATGAAATCGTTTAAATCTTCCAAAGACAAAGCCTCTATCGACTCAAGCTGTCTTTTATAGTATCCCAAAGGGAATCCGTGATAATACTCCAAAAAGGCTCTGTTTAATCTCTGATTTAAAGTTTCGTTTCTAAGAGGCTCGCTTCCCAAAAGAAATTTTTTAGCCTGTTTAAGCTCCTCTTTCGTAGCTCCCTCTTTTACGAAATTTTCTACAACCTCTTTAACTATCTTTATAGCTTCGTCCTTACTCTCTATCTTCGTTTGAAGATATCCGGTAAAATCGCTGTAGGATTTATTCAGATTGACTCTTGCGTACGCCGAGTAGGCAAGCCCTCTTTTTACTCTTATCTCCTCCATCATTCTGCTGCCGAAACCGCTCGCTCCGAGTATGAAAGAGGCGACCTTGGCTTTATAGCTATCTTCGTCGCCGACTTTCAAATAGTAAGGAGATCCGAAATAGATATAGGCTTGTTTAACCTCCTCTTTTTTCACCACCTTTTGCTTCTCTTCGTCGCTTGCGTCGTAAAATCCCACTTTCCCCTCTTCTCCTTCGGGCAAAATCTCCAAAATCTCTCTCGATAGCTCTCTAATTTCGCTCTCTTTTATATCGCCCCCGGCAACAACGATCGCTCTTTTTAAAACGATTCTTTTTTTCATAAACTCTTCCACGTCCTTTAAACTAAAAGAGTTCACGCTTTTATAGTCGCCGAAAAAGGGATGACCCAAAGGAGTGTTTTTAAAAAGAAGAAGTTTCAGATTCAAACTCGCTATATAGTCGTAATCGGTCTCTTTTCTTTTCAATTCTCCCAAAGTCAAAGTCTTTACCTTCTCGAAACTGTTTTCGGTGAAATTGGGATCTTGAAGAAGCTCTTTCAGATATTTAACCGCCTCCTTAAACTGCTCTTTCAAAGAGCTTATCTCGAAAACGAAAGTCTCCGTCCCGCTATTTACGCTAAGATGTATCGCTCTATCCTCCAAAGCCCTCGCAAAACCGACCGAACCGAGCTTTTTCGTTCCTTCGTTTAACATCTTGGCGCAAAATCTCGCAAGTCCGGGCTTCTCTTCCGTAATGCTTCCGGAAGCTTTGAAAACGATCTGCATCGAAACTATCGGAAGATTTTTATCCTCTTCGTAAATAAGGGGAATTTTGCTGTTTTTTATCTCCATCTCTTTAACTACCGCTGACACTAAAACTCCTTCTATCATAAAAAGTATCGCTAAAATTCGTAAAATTTTCATCATGCCGCGTATTTCTCCAAAATGTTGTAAGCCGTATCCCTTTTTGCGGGAATCTCGCCTATATCTTTTATAAGTTTTATCATCTCTTGCTTATTCATTCTGTTTTTGGCTCCCGCCGCCGCGACGACGTTCTCCTCCATCATCGTGGAACCGAGATCATTAGCCCCGAAAAGCAAAGCGAGCTGACCTATGTAGCTCCCTTGCGTAACCCAAGAGCTTTGAATGTTTTTAAAATTGTCAAGATAGAGTCTGCTTACCGCCAAAAGTCTCAAATAGCGGTTTGAGGACTGTTTGTGAATCTCGGGAAATCTCTCTTTGAGCTTCGTGTTGTTCGGCTGAAAACTCCACATAATAAAGGCTCTAAAACCTCCCGTTTGATCCTGAAGCTCTCTTAACTTCCTTAGATGCTCCACTATGTCTTCGTCGCTCTCTACGCTTCCGAACATCATCGTAGCCGTGGTTTTCATACCTATCTCGTGAGCGGTTTTATGAATCTCAAGCCACTGATCGGAAGTAAGCTTATGGGGAGAGATGATTTCTCTGACTCTATCAACGAGTATCTCGGCTCCGGCTCCGGGCATCGAAAAGAGTCCTTTTGCGTGGAGTCTTTCCAAAACCTCTCTGTAGGAGAGTTTCGAAATTCTCGCTATATACTCTATCTCCACCGCCGAAAAACCGTGAATGGTAACTTGAGGATAGTTTTTATGTATCCACTCCACAAGATCTTCGTACCACTCTATCTTGAGTTTGGGATGGACTCCCCCTTGAAAGAGTATCTGAGTTCCGCCTATCTCCAAAAGCTCCTCTATCTTCTTGCCTATCTCCTCAAAAGAGAGAACGTAAGCGTCATCGTCCTTTTGATGTCTGTAAAAAGCGCAAAAGTCGCAATTTACCCAGCAGATATTGGTATAGTTTATGTTTCTATCGACTATGAAAGTCGTGATTTTTTCCGGATGGAGTTCTCTTTTTTTAGCCAAAGCCATAGCGCCGAGCTCGTTCAAATCGGCGTTTTTTATAAGATCCAAAGCCTCTTTTTCGGTAAGCCTTCCCATAAAATCCTCTTAGAGTTAATTTTTGTGCTATTATATCCAAAATGAGATAAATAAGGAGAAAAGATGAAAAAAGAGAT
>CAZPVZ010000089.1:0-4996 GCA_964590185.1 uncultured Campylobacterales bacterium | reverse complement strand
CTTATCTCTCTATTTTTTTCGGGGAAAAGATACATAAGGAGTATGATTGCCGCTACCGTTAAAGAAAACTCTATGAGGACGTAAACGCCTCTCAATTTAGCGAAGATCTTCATCTTTAACCCATCCTATTTTGTTATCGGGAAACATAACTTTGATATATTCTCCTCTTTTATTTAGAACTTTCACTTTTATATCTTTTTCGGGAGTATAGAAAATGGTTGAGTTTTCGGTAGGGAGAATTCTCACTTTCGTATTTTTTTTCACCACTTTGTCCGAAAACGGAAGCTGATCGTAAATAATATATCCGGCTATTATGAGAGCCAAAAGAAGGTATAAATATCCGCTTTTTTGATTTTTTTTCAGTTTAAATACGGAAACGAGAACGAATATTAGAGCCAAAAAGCCCAATATTCCATCTTTGTAAAGATCGAATTTGCTCGCTTTCGGATTTAGCTCAAGCTGAGTGCTTAAATCCTCTTTCTCGAGAACTACCGGATATGAAAAGGATTCGAACCGTCTTTTTTGAAGATTGAAATATTTGAAATTAAAATATTTAGTGTTGGAAGGGATATAGGCTAAATAGATGATTTCTCCCTTTAAAAAATTTCCCTTTCTATCCTCCACTTTATCCTTTAGAGTCCACCCTATGTGAAAATCTTCTATGTTCGCTCTTTCGTATTTGATTTTCATAACGAACATATATTTTTTTTCGTCGAAATTCGTCGTTTTGAATTTTATCACTTTTAGATTGTCGGCTAAGATTCCGCAAAATTCGGGACTCTTTTTTAGAGAGATTATTTTGGGGGTTAGACGGGGCAGGGTTTCGCTCTCTTTCGTTTCCTTGTCGTCTCTTGCCGTTATTTTTATATTCGGGAGAGTTGCCGAGGGGCTTTTGAGTTTGAAATAGAAAGTTATCATGTATTGATTGTTGTCTATTTGGTGGAAAAACGCGGAGGGATTTTTAAGTTCGTAATCCTTTCCTCCGGAAAAATCGTACGAAAAGGAGGGGTTTTCCATCGCCGCTATAATTTTTACCGTTACTTTGAATATCTCGTTGACGTAAACGGTTTTTATCTCTTCTTCGTAAGATAAAAAGATCGATTTGGGTTTGAGGTGAGCCGTCTCTTGCCGAGGTTGGGTCGCGGGGGAGGGGGATAAAGATTTGGGAAGAGGAAAACTCTCTATCTTTTGCGTCTCCCCTTCGTTTCCCAAAACGGACGGTTCTTCGGCCGGAATTACGGCAAAAAGATAAGAAAAGAGAAGAAGGAAAACTAAAGCGTATCTTTTTATCAAGAGAGAAAACCCTCTAACATTTTTATTCCGTCGGTAGAACCTAAGATATGTTCTACCGCTCTTTCGGGATGGGGCATAAGTCCGAAAACGTTTTTTTCTTTGTTGCATATTCCGGCGATCGAATCGACCGATCCGTTGGGATTTGATTCGTTTCCGTTTTCGTCGCAATATTTTAAAAGAACCTGCCCGTTATCGTAAAGCTCTTTCAATCCGTCTTCGTCTATGTAGTAGTTGCCCTCTCCGTGGGCTATCGGAACGTTTAAAATCTCTCCCTCTTTAGTTTTGTTTAAAAAGGCGTTGTCGTTGTTTATGACTTTTAATCTGTGATATTTGGAGATAAAATGAACGTTTTCGTTTTTCATCATGGCTCCCGGGAGCATATGCGATTCTAAAAGTATCTGAAACCCGTTGCATATTCCCAAAACGTTTCCGCCTTTTTTCGCGTATTCGCTTACGGCCTCCATAACGGGAGAAAATTTGCTTATGGCGCCGCTTCTTAAGTAGTCTCCGTAGCTGAAACCTCCCGGCAATACGACTAAATCGGTCTTCGGAAGTTTTTTTTCTTTGTGCCAAACGAGAGTCGTTTTTATTTTAAGCTTTTCAAGAGCGTATTTCGTGTCGAGTTCGCAGTTGGTTCCGGGAAAAACGATGACGGCGGCTTTCATTTTTCATACCTCTATCGAATAATTTTCTATAACCGTGTTGGCCAAAAGCTCCTCGCACATATCTTTAACTCTCTTTTTCGCTTTCTCCTTATCGGTTTCGTCTATTTCCAAAATTATCTGTTTTCCCACTCTAACTTCCGAAACTTCGTCGAATCCGAGCGCTTTTAAAGCGTGATGTACCGCTTTTCCCTGAGGATCCAAAACCCCTTCTTTAAGTTGAATGTTTACGACTGCTTTCATCAAATGTCTCCCGAAATTCTTCTTAGTATCTCTTCGTAGGCGACCTTTATGCCGCCTATTCCTTCCCTAAATCTATCTTTATCGAGTTTTTCGTTCGTTTTCATATCCCAAAATCTGCAACTATCCGGGCTTATTTCGTCGGAAAGAAGTATGTTTCCTTCGCTGTCTTTTCCGAATTCCAATTTAAAATCTACGAGTCTGAGATCTTTTTTGGCGAAATAGTTTTTGAGTATGACGTTGATCTCTCTTCCGAGTCTCTTTAACTCTTCAAGTTCCGCTTCGCTTTCCGCAAGATTTAATAAAAGTGCGTGTTCGTCGTTGATGAGAGGATCTTGCAACTCGTCGTTTTTATAATAAAACTCCACGAGAGAGAAGGGAAGGGGCGTTCCGTCCTTTATCCCGAGTCTTCTCGTTAAAGAACCGGTCGCTATGTTTCTGACGACGACCTCTATCGGTATGATATCCACCTTTTTTACAAGATGCAGATTGTCTCCCAAAACGTCCACGAGATGCGTTTTGATGCCCTCTTTCTCAAGGAGTCTGAAAAGTTTTGCGCTTATTTTCGCATTCAGCGCGCCTTTTCCCTCCTCTTTTCCCTTTTTAAGGGCGTTGAAAGCGGTTAGATCGTCTTTGAATTCCGCTATTAGCAGATTTTCATCATCCGTTTTGTAAAGTTTTTTGGCTTTTCCTTCGTATAAAAGTTCTCTTTTTTCCAAAATCCGTTCCTTATTTTATTTTTTAGATGTCGTGATTTTTAAAACTTTTATCGTATCTATCGCGGTTTTTAATTGCAGGTCGTTCATAATGTCCTCTTTGGTTATGAATTTTTTCTTTCTGTTTTTCTCATCCATCTCCTCTTTTTTCTTCTTTTTATTCTTTTTCTTCTCTATCTTTTCGAGTTCGTTTTTGAGATGCTTTTTCAATTCGCTCTCTTTGATGGCGAGTTTATCCTCTTCGTGAGGGACTTTGCCGGGATAGACCTCTATATCCGGAGTTACTCCGACCGCCTGAATCGTTCGTCCGCTGGGGAGGTAATATTTGGCTATCGTAAGTCTTAAAGCCTCGTCTTTGTTTAAAGGCATAATGACTTGAACGCTTCCTTTTCCGAAAGTTTTTTGTCCCACCACGATGGCTCTTTTGTGATCTTGCAAGGAGCCGCTTACGATTTCGCTCGCGCTTGCGCTTCCTTCGTTTACCAAAACTACCAAAGGCCCTCTAAAGACCGTGTTTATGGAAGAGGCTCTGTAAACTTCGTTTTCTCCCGCGGCTCTTCCTTTTTGAGATACTATGACTCCCTTATCTACGAACAGGTCCACGACTCCCACCGCTTGGCTTAAAAGTCCGCCGGGGTTGTTTCTAAGATCCAAAATGATGCCTTCTATGTTTTTGTGAGCCTTTATGGCTTTTCTTACGTCTCTTTCCACTTTTTTATCGAAGTTGGTAACTCTTAAATATAGTATGTTCGTTCCTTCCACCATTTTGGAATATACCGATTTTACTTTTATGATGTCTCTCGTGATTTTTACCGTTAGAGGTTTTGTTTCTCCCTTTCTTATTATCGTTAAAACGATGTCGGTTCCGGGTTTTCCTCTCATTAGAGAGACCGCTTCGTCAAGAGTCATGTTCAGAGTCGATTTGTCGTCTATTTTCAGGATAATATCTCCCGCTTTAAGCCCCGCTTTGTATGCCGGAGTGTCCTCTATCGGAGCTATCACGGTCAAAGCTCCGTCTCTTATGCCTACCGTGATTCCGAGTCCCCCGAACTCTCCCTCCGTTTGGATTTGAAGTTCTTTGTAGCTTTTTTTATTTAAAAAGGAGGAGTGGGCGTCTAAATTCGTTAAAAGTCCGGAAATGGCTTTGTCTATGATATCGGTTATGTTTTCTTCGTCAACGTAATATTTTTCCACCAAACTTATGACTTTGGTAAATTTGGCTAACGCTTCGAGTTTCTCTTTTGCGCTCTCTTCGCCTTTTGCCGGGGAGGCTTTTGCAAGCAGCGAAGGAGAAAATAGAAGTGAAGTTGCAAGTATCGTGGAAGCGAATCCCATCGACAGATATTTTATACTTTTTTGCATTTTCTTATATTCTCCGTTTATTAAAATTTCAAAATGTTTATTTAAACATTAAAAAGTTGGTCTATTATATTTTAATTTCGCTAAAAGTATGATTAGAAAATCCTCTAAAAAAGCGATTCGGCAGCTTTTTTTACAAAACTTTCACAAAACTTAAATTTTTTTACTTAAAAACCTTGACAAAGATAGACTAAATGTTGTATAATTGCGACAACTAAAAAAAATTAAGGGGAAAGAAATGAACAATATATTCGAGAAGCTGACTCATCAAATGACTCAAGCGATAGAGAGTGCCGTAAGTTTAGCGCTTCACAATAAAAACCCGGAAGTTGACAACATTCATGTATTATGGGGACTTTTGACCGATTCGGGTTCCATTTTGAATCAAGCCCTAAACAAAATGAATATCGACAAAACGGCCATAGAGCTTGACGTAAAGAGCGAAGCCGATAAACTTCCGAAAGCTTCAAGCGTTACGAAAGAGAGCATAAAACTATCCAGAAACCTCGCCGAAAGCCTTCAAAAAGCGGAAGGTTTGATGGTGAAACAAGGCGATAAATATATCGCCGTAGATACTTGGATACTTGCTAATTTGGACTCTTTTAAACATATTTTTTCGAAATATCTTGACGTTTTGGATTTGAAAAAGACTTTCGAAGCCATAAGAGGCGGAAAGAAGATAGAGAGTCAAACCGCGGAGGAGACTCTTGAGGCTCTTAACAAATA
>CAZPVZ010000088.1:0-2723 GCA_964590185.1 uncultured Campylobacterales bacterium | reverse complement strand
TCTTCCCATTATGTTTTGATAAAGCCTCTCTATGAAAGCTTCAAGTTGCGCATCGTCCGCATTCGCTTTCGTGGGAGGAGAAACGGAGAGAACAACCAAAGATAACGCCAAAATAGCGAAAAGTTTTCGAACGCTTTTCATTCTTTACTCCTTTTGATTAAAAATATTTTATGATTGTAGCATAAAAAATCGGTATTTTTATTTTAAGAGTATTATAACGGATAATCGGAAATATTTCTTTATGTTTTTGCTGCTTTTTAGATACTCGTAAGTAAAAATCGGATATAATTTCGCTCGTTTTAGGATTAAACGGGGTGTAGCGCAGCCTGGTTAGCGCACTACCTTGGGGTGGTAGAGGTCGCGGGTTCAAATCCCGCCACTCCGACCATTTTTACATGATGTCTTTAATCGGGACGTTTTTTAGTTTCTCTAAGCCTTGTTCGTTTGATTCTTCTTGCTCTTTTCTAAACTCGTTTAAAATTTCATCGTAGCTTTCCATTATTTTCTCTTTCGTTTGATTTTTTTGCTCGTCTATGAGATTTATTATCTTTTCTCTAAATTCGTCTTCATGCAAAAACTGATCTATTTCCACTACTATTTTGTCGGTGGCGAACCATCCGGCGATAGCTCCCGCCACTCCTCCTATCGTAGCTCCGATAGGACCTCCAAACAAAGCTCCGACGCTCGCTCCGGTAGCCGCCATTCCTCCGCTTCCCGCCGCTTTAGCTCCGGTTTTTACGGCGATTTTGGCGGCGAGTTTGGCGGCTAAGACTTTGCCGATCTTTTTCGCAAACAGTTTGGCTCCTAAGCTTGCTCCCAACGCTCCGGCCAACATACCTCCTCCTCTTAGTATCGTATATGAGATGTTTGAGAAACGAGAAAAAATATCTTCTTGTGAGATTTGTAAAGCTTTTGTTAAGATTTCTATCTCCTCGTCGTTTAAATTTGCGCTCTCTTTTAGCTTTTTGGTTGCTTGTCGGATATTTGAGTTTATGATATCTAAGGATTTTTCATTGATGTTTTTTATGGCTTCTTGGAGATTTTGATCCAAATGCGCCGGTTTGAAAAGGTGCTCTTTTAGAGCCGACGAAGTTTCGTTAAATAGCATTTCCGCAAGTTCGGTATATTCTCCCGTTACGCTGTAATGAAAATCGATAAAGTCGTCTATGTGGTTATATACCGGGTAGAATGCCTTTTCGATTTCATAATCGATCGTTTCTTTTATCTCTTGTTGGGAATCCGTTATAGCTTTGGAGATGTTTTCTTTTATCTCTTCTTCGTGTTTGGGAAGTTTTTCTTTAAAAAATGTGAGAAACGGATTTTTGGTTTTCTTTTTCTCTTCAATAGAGTGTTTTTCGTATAAAGCTTTCGAAGTTCTGTAAACTTCTATCTTGATTCCCACATATACGGAAGCGAGAATGATTATGGTTATCCAAAAAGATCTCCAAAATATTTTCGATAGATTCGATGATTTTTCGCTTTTTTCCTCTTTTTCATCTTTTTCGTTTTTGTTCTGATATAAGTAATGTTTGTTAAAGCGGTCATTTTTCATTTGCGATCCTTTCGGAGAGATTTTTTATTTTTAGTATGTATTTGCCGAATGCGAATGCCAAAAGATAGTTGTTTATTAAAAATATTATCCATATTATCTCTTTTATGCGGTATCCGAAATCTATCAAAGAAAATTTCAATATACCCCACCACTTTACGGCTTGAACGGTTTCGATGAAAAATAGATAAGTATCTATAAAACCGCATAAAGAGGAGTAGTTTTCCGCCGCTTGGTTTACGGTTTCTAAAAGGTCGTTTCGGATGTATTGCGGAGGAGTTTGATAAAGAGTTATAAAAAATAGCAAGACGGATAAAATTATTGCATTGATCCAAGAAACGGTATTTATAAGTATCGCGGATTTTACTTTTTCTTTTAGGAAGTTTTTTCTTTTAAGAATATCGTATAAGATGTAAAGTATCGAAATATCTCCCGCAAATATGAAAAAATCGGCCGTCGTAAAGCTTATAATATTCGAGACTAAAACGAGAGTCAAAATAAAAGATGCGAGAAGAGATAAAATAAAAGTGATTTTCTTTCGAGTGAGCCATCTGTAGAAAAAAGAGTTTTCTTTAAAATAACAGTCGGCTTTGCATTTTCTTCTCTCCTTGTTAAATTCGTAAATCGATATGAAAATAAAGAAGCTTACTATCAGAGGAAAAATAACCGAAAAACAGGATATATCGTAAAAGTAACGCCATAAAATTAAGACTATAAAGCCGATTAATGCGGAAGCCAACTCTTCTTTACTCATTTATTTTCCTTTTGATGATGTTTCCGGAAGCAATTATACAAAATAAAAACGACATATTTTGTCATAGTGAATTTTTTTATAAGTTCATCGTTTTCCCTTTTTCAAAAAAATTATCTTTTTTTAGCATTTCGTAAAAATAAATTGATTGGAAGCTTGAGAAAGGTGTATGAGTGGACATAAAATCGGGTCGGAGAAATCGTGAAAAAGAAGTATTGGAGAGTAAAAAGAGTGAAATCTTTATTTTCGTCTCAATCCCCTGAAAATCGGGTCATTGTTCAACCTTCGAGACTTAGAAAAGTTTCTAAAATTTTGGAAAAATACGGCATTAGAGTTCAAAATTCCACTTTCGAGCTTGATAGAGAGCATCAGGGAGAAATTTTAGTCAAATTGAAAAAGATTATTAACGAAGAAGAGAACGAT
>CAZPVZ010000087.1:0-20398 GCA_964590185.1 uncultured Campylobacterales bacterium | reverse complement strand
CGGTTTAAAATAGAGCAAGACTATAAAATCTTTAATGCCTAAAGACTTTAGAGTCATCATCGTATGTTCCATCATCGGTTTGTTCATCACGGGGAGCATGGGTTTGGGTCTGGAGTTCGTAAGAGGCTGAATCCGAGTCCCGAATCCTCCCGCCATAATTACAGCTTTCATGAGATATCCTTTTTATCGAAGATCCATTATCTTATAACAAAAAAAATTACAAATTACTTTAAACTCTCAATCGCAAAATCTTTTTGAGATATCTCCGAAAAACTCTATCCTTCTATCCCTGAAAAAAGGCCATATCTTTCTAACCTCCTCAACTCTCCTTCTGTCTATATCCACAACCAAAACCTCTTCCTTTTCATGACTCGCTTTGGCCAAAACTTCGCCTTGAGGACCCGCTACGAAAGAAGCTCCCCAAAATCTTATACCTTCTATGGCGTTGCTCTCGTCTTTCTCAAATCCGACTCTATTTACCGCAATCACGAAAACTCCGTTCGCTACGGCGTGTCCTCTTTGAACCGTAAACCACGCATCATACTGTCTTTGTTTTTCCGCTTCGCCATCTTCGTCAAACCAGCCTATGGCGGTAGGATAGATAAGAATCTCCGCCCCTTTCAAAGCCATTATCCGAGCCGCTTCCGGATACCATTGATCCCAGCAAACCAAAACCCCCAACTTTCCCACGCTCGTATCTATCGGTTCAAAACCGATATCTCCGGGAGTAAAATAGAATTTTTCGTAAAATCCCGGATCGTCCGGAATATGCATTTTTCTGTATTTGCCGCACAAAGAACCGTCTTTATCGAAAACGACGGCCGTATTGTGATAAAGCCCGCTCGCTCTTTTTTCAAAAAGAGAGGAGACCAAAACCAAACCGTTCTCTTTAGCGACTTTGCTCCAAAACTTCACATCCTCCTTAAAACTTTCCGCAAGATCGAAATTTTCCACCTCTTCGGTAATGCAAAAGTATCTTCCTTGATGAAGCTCTTGCAAAATCGCAAGCTCCGCGCCCTTTTGCTTAGCTTCCCTTATCATCTCGACGCTCTTTTCGATCGTCGATTCCTTATCGCCTTTAAAGGCGTGTTGAATGAGAGCTATTTTCATTTCAAATCCCCTTTCTTGCTAACAAAAGCGAATATGTTATATCCGTCCCTGTGTTCGTACATAAGCTTCATCTCGTGAGCGTCCAAAATGCTATCCACTATATAAAGTCCCAAACCGAAACTTCTCGAACTTACTGTTCCTTTTACGAAAGGCTCTATATAATAGGAGATGTCGTGTTCCAAAGGATCTCCGCAACTTATAAATTCTATCCTTTTTTTATCCGCTCTCACGATAACTTTATGATCTTTGGAATATTTTATGGCATTATCCATCATATTTTTCATCGCTATCGCAAAAAGTTTAAAATCCACCGTAATAACGAGATTCTTTTCGACCTCTATCTCTATTTTGTCCGAATTTTTATCCGCCAACAAAAGATCCAAAGCTTCGTCTATAATATCTATAACTCTATATTCTCTCTTCTCTCTCGTTCCGAATCCGGAAGTTAACTGCTCTATCGCTATAAATTCGTTCAATAAAGATTCGAGTCTGTTGAAAACTCTCTGCAGCCTCTCTTTTTGCTTCGATTCCGGAAGCATCTCCGTACTTATAACGCCTTTCGTTATCGGCGTTTTAAACTCGTGCATGACGTTTCTTAAAAAAAGAACTCTCGAGTTGTTAAGCTTTTTGATCTGCTCCACCGCATGGTGAAAAGCGTTCGATACTTGGGAGATTTCGTCCGTTCCGTCCGTTTTGCACTCTATGTTCAAATCGCCCATCGCAAATTTGTCTATCTCTTTTTTAAGTTTTATAAGAGGTATGACTCTCCTTATCGTAAATATATAAGTAATTAGTAAAATTATGAAAATGGCCGTAAATATAAGCTCTATGATTCTATATCTGTAAGGCTGAAAAAGCGTATCTTTCAAAACGATCGTCTCTCTTAACGCTTCTATCAAAAGATAGTATTCTCTTTTAAAATATAAAATCGTACTGCTTCCGATGGGAGAAGATATCTTTTGAATCTTCTCCGATCCCTCTATAATTTCACGCTTTTTCGAAGGATCTTCTATGATTTTCATACCGTATTCTTTGAGTTTATTTTTTAAAACGTCGTCAACTTCGCGATTGTAAAGATAGGTGAGAGATATCTTGGAAACTATCGTATATTTGTTGTTAAGCTCGTCCGTATAACGCTCCTGATCGAAGCGCATAAGATACACGAAAGCTAAAATAATTCCCAAAGCGGCAAGGAAGAAGATAAAAGTGATTTTATAAGTAATGGAGTATTTATTCATTGTAAAAATTTATAGCCTATGCCTCTGACCGAATGAATGTATTTCGGATTTTTGGGATTCTCCTTCAGTTTCGCCCTAATCCTTCCGACTATGACGTCTATGCTTTTGTTCGTACTCTCCTCGCTTATCGCCTCCACATTGTAAATAAGCTCCTCTCTTGAAACCACTCCCCCCTCTTTTTTTATCAAATAGGCGAGTATTCCGTATTCGGCGTTCGTTAGAGAGAGAGGTTTTCCGTGAAAGCGAATCTCCATCCTCTCCTCATCCAAAACTATATCCTTGACGGAACCGTCCTCTTTTTTCCCGTCCGACTTCTCCCTCCTTCTCAAAAGACTTTTTATTCGCGCTTGAAGTTCTCTCGGATTATACGGTTTAGGAAGATAATCGTCGGCTCCCCTCTTTTCAAGAGCTTCCACCTTATCGTTTATGTCGTGTCTTGCGGAAGAGATTATTATGGGTATGTCCGATTTTTTTCTTATTTCGCTACAAACCTCCAATCCGTCCATATCGGGAAGAGTGAGATCGAGTATCAAAAGATCAAATTTCTCAAGATCGAGTTTGGACATACCTATATAGGGATTTTCCACATTCGTTATCTCTATGTCGAACTGCTCGAGATATTCGGTCAAAATCTCGGCAAGCTCCACGTCATCCTCTATCATTAAAACCTTTATCATATTTCCCGACCTTTTAACGCTTTTTTTAGATTATAACAAAAATTTATCTCTCTTTATAGTTGGAAAGCAAAACGCTAATCCATTCGGTCTTTTCGGAATTTTCGAAAGCGAGTTTCAAAGTCATCGTCAAAGGGGCGGCCAAAAACATTCCGACCATCCCGAAAAGCCACCCCCAAAATATGAGGGAGAAAAAAACGACGGCCGGAGAGAGATTCAACCCCTCCCCCATTACTTTAGGCTCCAAAATATTGGACACGAAGATATTTATTACAAGATAAAAAACGCTTACATATAAAGCCGTTTCGAACCCGAAAGTTACCAAAGCTATCAAAATTCCCGGAATGGAAGCTATAATCGAACCGACTACCGGAATATAGTTAAACAAAAAAGAGATAAAGCCGAACAAAAACGCATAAGGCACCCCGAACGCATACAGCGTGATCCCTATCAAAAGTCCCGTCAAAAAACTGGTGAAGGTTTTTATAATGAAATATTTTTGCACGCTTTCGAAAAAAGCTTTGAAGTAGTCGGGATTTTTGGTTATCAAATCGAGCTTCTTGCCGAAATCCTTAGACTCGAAAAGCAAAAAGGAAACGCCTATGACAACGACCAGAAATCCGGAAATTACGGTTCCGGCTTTCCCTATGAAACCTTTAAGAACCGATACGAAATCCATGCTTTGAAAGTATGAAAGATCCAATTTCAAATCGTATTTTTTCAAAAAAGAGTTAGCGTCGTTTACGACGGAATTTAATTTGGCCTCGTAAAAAGAGATGTTGGAAACGAACTCTTTTACGGAATTTTCCACTATATAAAAAACTCCGCTAAAAACGACCACGAAACCGGCAAGAGTAATAAAAAACGCCAAAACGGCGGGAAGCCCTTTTTCGTCGAAAAACTTGAAAACGGGAGCGAGCAAAATCGTTATAAAAACGGAAAGTATGATATAAACCAAAACGGACGAGAGAGATTTTAACGCTATTATGATTATAAAAGCCGCGGCTATATAAAATATCTCCATAAGTTTATCTATCCTCTCTCTCCGTAAAAATTCTATTTAAGAGCCTCTTCAAGCTCCTTTTGCGAAGTTATGTATTTAACGTCCTTAATCTTTTTGTTTTCCAAATATACAAGAGTTATCTTATCGGCGTTTTCTCGGTTTTTCAACTTCGCCGCAAGTTTTTTGTCGTATATCAGCAAAACGCTATAATCGCTTTTTCTAAGATCCGGCAGCGCGAAAGCGTTTCTTATGACAACCGGCATGGGACTGATATCCGCTATGAACAAAGCCGACTTGCTTTCTAAAAAACCTTTGGGTTTATCTTTCAAAAAAGCCTTAACGGTATGTCCGGTAGATTTCGCAAATACCACAATCAAAAGTTTCGTATCGTTTTTAAGCTTATAAGCCTTATCGAATTGATCCGGAAGCTTAAAATCTATAACGCTCCCCTTTTTCAATCCGTTTTCCGCTTTTATATAATATTTGGAAGGATCGTAAGTGTCTTTTCCTTTAACGATTACGAAAGTTCCCAAAGCTATCGCGACTAAAACAACTACCCCTATAACGATCTTTTTCATCAAATCTCCTGCCGTTTAAATTAATCCCGCTTCTTTTAAAAGCGGCTCTATCTTTTCGCTTATCTTCATAAGCTCTTCGAGAAAAGTTCCGAAAGCCTTATCTTCCATATACCATTCTTTAATATGAGCTAAGGCGTTGCTCTTTTCCTCTTCGTTAAGTTCCGGATGATTTTTTATGGCTTCTTTTATTTTTTCGAGTTTCTCATGATGCTTATGATGAGGCATAACGACTCCTTTTTATTGAAATTATAACCAAATAATACGCAATAATACAAAAACTCTTTTAAAAGAGACTCTTCTTTATCTCAAACGCTTTCTCATTCAATCTGCTTAACCCAATCCGAAACATTAAACATGATTGACATAGACTAAAGTTTTATGATATAATTGCTATAAAAAATATAGGAGATCGGAGTGAGCAAAAGTTTATATGAAACATTGGGAGTGAGTCCGAACGCATCTGCGGACGAAATAAAAAGAGCTTACAGGAAATTAGCAAGAAAATACCATCCGGACGTCAACAAAAGTCCGGAAGCCGAAGAGAAATTTAAAGAGATAAACGCCGCATACGAAATACTCAGCGACCCCGAAAAAAGAGCCAAATACGACCAATTCGGCGACGATATGTTCGGAGGCCAAAGTTTTCACGACTTTACGCAAAGTCATGCAAACGCCGCCGACTTGGACGAAATACTAAGAAACATTTTCGGAGGAGGTTTCAGTAGCGGCGGTTTCGGAGGATTCGGCGGTTTCGGATTCGGAGGAGGCTTTTCGGCGCCGGATCTGGACGTCCACGCGAAGATAGTAATTCCTTTCGATACGGCTTTACACGGAGGAACTCACTCCATCAACTATAACGGAGAAAATTTCGACGTCAGAATTCCGGCGGGAATAAAAACGGGAGAAAAACTAAGAGTAAGAGGGAAAGGAAAAAGCTATCAAAATCAAAGAGGAGATTTAATCTTAAGCGTAGAGGTCGCTCCGAGTCCGGAATATACACTAAAAGGAATAGATCTTATCAAAGATATTCAAATCGCCTTGAAAACGGCGATTTTTGGCGGTAAAATAAAAGTAAGAACTCCTTACAAAGAGGTTACCGTAAAAGTGCCCAAAGGAGTTCAGTGCAATCAGAAATTAAGAATAAAAGAACACGGAATGATAGATAGAAAAACGAAACGAAAAGGGGATCTCTATCTCAAATTGAACGTAAAAATACCCAAAGAAGAGGAACTCGATAGAGATCTCGCAAAAATGATGGAAGAAAAACTACCAGGAGACGCAAATGCATAGTTACGACGAACCGGTATATTTAATAAGCGTGGTGGCGAAGGCTTTGAACATTCATCCTCAAACTTTAAGACAGTACGAGAGAGAGGGACTCATCTCTCCTTCAAGAACGCAAGGTAAGATGAGACTCTACTCTCAAAAAGACATAGACAGAATCAGTACGATTTTGAGATTGACGAGAGACCTCGGGGTCAATCTCGCAGGAGTCGATATCATCTTGCAACTAAAAGAGACGATAGAGGAACTCGAAAAAGAGATAGAGGAGCTAAAAAAAGAGTTAAACAAATACAAAGATCTCTCCACCATCGAACCGAAAAAGAGTCTCGTTAAGAAAAAAAGCAGCTACGAAATAATCATCTTCGGAGAGTAAACTACTCTTTTAGCCTCTCGACGGAGGCTCCTATCTTCGTCAATTTCTCCTCCAAGTTCTCATACCCTCTATCCAAATGATATATTCTATGAACGAAAGTTACTCCTTCCGCCGTCAAAGCGGCCAATACCAAAGCGCTACTCGCTCTAAGATCGGTAGCCATGACATCCGCCCCCGTTAAAGGAGTCTTCCCTTCTATCGTAGCTATATTTCCTTTGAGAGTGATTCTCGCTCCCATTCTTTGAAGTTCGCTTACATGCATAAAACGGTTTTCAAAAAGTCTCTCCTCTATAACGCTCGCTCCTTCCGCCTGAGTCGCAAGAGCCATAAATTGAGCTTGCATATCCGTAGGAAAGCCCGGATATTCCGAAGTGGCTATTTTAACCGGTTCTATTTTGGAAGCCGGTTCTATTTTAACGAAATCCTCTCCCGTCTCCACTCCAAATCCCATTTCCCGCAACTTAATGATTACCGATTCCATATGCGAAGGAATGACTTTTTTGACGGTTAAAGAAGAGTTGGTTATGGCACCGGCGCAAAGATAAGTGCCCGCCTCTATCCTATCGGGAATGATTTTTAAAGGTTTTATATCCAAAAGCTCTCCGTCCCTTCCGTGTACAACGATTTCGTCGCTGCCTATGTTTTCCACTTTAACTCCCGATTCATCAAGAACTTCGCACAGTTGAACCACTTCCGGCTCTTTAGCCACATTTATAATCTTCGTTTTTCCCTTTGCCAAAGCGGCCGCCATAATTATGTTTTCGCTTCCCGTTACGGTTACCTTATCGAAAACGATAGTGGTGCCGACCAATCCTTTCAAGGCCTTAGCCACGACATACCCTTGCCTTATCTCTATCTCCGCTCCCATCTGTTTTAAAGCCTTAAGATGCAAATCTATCGGCCTTTGTCCTATGGCGCACCCTCCCGGCAAACTCACTTCGCAATGACCGAATCTCGTAAGAAGAGGACCTAAAGTAAGTATGGACGCCCTCATCGTTCTTACTATGTCGTAATTGGCTTTCGTATGAGATATGCAACTTGTATCTATAACGGCTTTATGATCGGAAAAAGAGTAATCGGCCCCGAGATTGGAGAGAAGTTTCAAAAGAGTTTTTATATCCTTAACGTCGGGCACGTTAGAAATCTCCACTCTATTTTTAGCCAAGATGGAAAGAGCCAAAAGAGGCAAAGCGGCGTTCTTGGCTCCGGATATCTCAACCTCTCCTCTTAACTTTTTACCTCCCTCTATTCTTAAAAGATCCATTCATATCCTTAAATATTTTATTTTATTTTTTCAAATTATATCCAAATATAAAACCTACAAAAATTAATAGCGAGAATACATCAAATATCTTTCATCTAAAGGAAGCTTATCCCTATACTTTTCCTTAACCGCGTTCAAAATAAATCCGGCGTTTTTTATACGATACTTCTCAACCACTTCGTTTATCTTTTCTATAAATCTTCTGTCCGAAAACTCGGACTTGCACACAAAAAGTACCAAATCGGCGTATTTCATCAGCAAAATAGCGTCCGAAACGAGGTCTATCGGCGGAGTATCGAGCACTATATAATCATACTCCTTTTTAAGACTCTCTATAACCTCATCCATCTTTTTGGAATCCAAAAGCTCATAAGGACGCGGCGGAATAAAACCCGAGGTTATGATATCGAAATTGTTAAGCTCTTCATGCTCCCAAATAACGTCTTCCAATCGAGCCTTTCCGGTTAAAACGTGGCTAAGCCCTATACTGTTTGGAATACCGAATTTAGCATGAAGCTCCGGCCTTCTTAAATCGCACGAAACCACTATGCACTTTTTCTCGCCCATCCCCAAAACCGCGGAAAGATTGGCCGTTACCACCGTTTTTCCCTCGTTGGGAACGGTAGAGGTTATAACTATGATTTTGCTTTTCTTCACGGGAGGGGAAAACTCTATGCGAGTTCTTATATTTCTAAGAGCCTCGCTTGCCGGAGAACGGGGATCGTCCAAAACGTAGGCGCTTCTGTAAAGTTTTTTATCCTCTATAAAAGGAATCTCCCCGTAAACGGGAATTTTACTTATCTCCTCTATATCCCTTTTGGTCTTTATTTTCGTATCCAAAACGTATCTTAAAATCGTAACCAATACGATAGCGACCAGTCCCAAAAACGAGCTTACGGCAAGAATTAGAGATTTTTTGGGTTTAACGGGAGTTCTGTTCTCTATCGCCCTATCCAAAATCCTTTTTTCCAAAACGGTTGCGGCTTTGGCCACTTTCATCTCGGATTCTCTTTCCAAAAGATAGTTGTAAAGTCTTTCGTTAACCCTAAATCTCCTCTCCAAATTTGCATATCTTTTTTCTACGGACGGAAGGGCTATAAGCTGTCTCTCCATCTTTTTTAAAGATTTTTTCAACTCTTTTATGCGAACCGTTACGCTTCTTCTGATGCCTCTTACCGTTTTTTCTATGGCTCTTTTTACGTTCTCAAGCTGTTTTAAATTGGTCTGAACGAGAGGATGAAGTTTCGTATATTCGTTTAAAAGTCTATCTCTTTGACTTAAGAGGTTTTGATACTCCGTTATGAAATTGGCCAAAACGGGATATTGAGCGGAAAAACCGACTATCGCTTCATAATTTCCTCTTTTTATCTCTTTAAGCAAAATATCCAAAGAGTCTTTTTCTATGGAAGCCTCCGCAAGTCTCGCCTCATACGCGCTCATCCTTCTTATCAAATCCTCCGATTGGACTCCCATGTTTACGAGTCTGTTTTTCGCTTGAAACTTCTTTAGCTTCCGTTCCGATTCCTGAAGCCTTTTATTTACTATCTTCAACTGCTCTTCTATAAATTTCAAACTGTTGGAAGTCTCTTTCGTTCTCCTCTCTATGCTCTGCTTAAGATACTCCTCTCCCAAAGCGTCCAAAAAATCTTTGGCTCTCTTAGGATCGGTATCTTGATACTCCACTTTCAAAACGGAGGATTGAAAAGAGAAAGGCTTTACGGAGAGATTGTTTAAAGCGCTATTTACCAAAGAGTAAAAAGGATTTATTTTAAAAAAGTAGCTATCTTGAGGTTTCATTCTTTTTAGTTTTTTTATAACGAAAGAGAAATCTTCGTTATCTATCTTTTCTCCGAAAGTATAAATTTTTTCGAAATATCTCTTTTTAGGATTTTTAATATGAACCCACTCAAGCAGCTTCTCGAATATTCCCTTTTCCAAAAACAGATGAAAACGGTCGCCGTCAAGAACTTTTATCTTAAAAAGTTTGCCGTAATAAAAATCGTTTTTTATTTTCACGTCTTTTACTTTAAAAGGAGCGAAACCGTAAATCTCGAAAGTTTTAAAGTTTTCTTTCTTAAAATACTGAACCTCAAGATCCAAATTCTTTAAAGCCTTCTCCACCAAAAATCTGGATCTCAATACGTCCATTTCCGTCTCTATGCCTTCGCTATTTTGTCTTATACCGGTCAAAAGGTCGTTTTGATTGTTTTGATTGTTTCCCCTCTCTATCTCTATCGTCATGTAAGTTCTATATTCGGGAGTGGTAAAATAGATATATAAAATACCTCCGGTTAAAAAAGCTAAAAATAAAAACATGTTAAATACTTTATATTTTGACAGTAAATATAAAATTTTCTTAAAGTTTATGGAAACGCCGGTATAATAAACGCTATCTTTTTTCATTTTACCCTCATATTCTCATTATCTTAACAATTATCGACAACTTTTCATATAGTTTTTAACCTTTCTCCGCCGAAAGCATACTTTTCCGCAACGTAACTTATATAAATAAACATAAGAAGGATCTGTTTGTCGTAATAAGAAACCGATCCCATATCAACAAGCAAAAGAGCCGCAACTATCGCATAAAGATAAAATTTCAAATCTCTATCTCCGACTTTGGCTATCTTTACGAACAAAAGAACGAAAATGCAATAGTATAGCAACTCTCCCACAAGACCGACCCCAAGCAAAAGCTCGACGAAATTATTATGCGAGTACCCTCCGTAGTAATATCTGAAAGTATCTATTCCTATTCCTCCGAAAGGGTGATTGAAAAACATCTCGAGACCTTTTTCTATATACTCCTTTCTCTCCAAAGTACTCTTTTCCATATCCGCTCCCGCAAGAGTGTTTATCACATTCAAAAGCCTAAGGTAAACGTCTTCAAGATATTTAACTATCTTTTCCGTATCCGCAAAAAAGAGCAGATACGAAACTATCAACAAAACCACTCCCGCAAGGTAACCAACTCTTTTTAAACTTTTCAGCATGGTAAAAACATAAACGGAAACCAAAAAAGCTCCCAAAATAAGGCCCGTTCGGGAAACGGTCAAAATAATCATGTAAAAAGCGAGAATAATATTAATAACATTTAATATCTTGTATTTCGTATCGATATCCTGCCGCAAATAGATCATACTCGCGGCGATATTCAAAACCATCGTTATGGAAAGAGCGTTAGGATTTCCCATCGTTCCGAAAAACCGATATCCCAAATATGTAGGCATCGGAATGTGTATCAAATCGAAAGCTATAAAATAATTGATAAAAGAGCCCAAAATGGTACCGTTTAAAAATGCGTTGCCTATATCAAACCTCTTAAAAACGTTATACATTATGATATTGTTTATAACCAAAAGAAAAAGAGTTTTCGCTTTTTCTCCGGAAGTTACGGGATCTACGGTCCAAAAAACGCTACTTATCGCAAAAACGGAAAAGAGCGCGTAAGCGATAACCACGTCGTTTATGAAAAATTTCCGCTTCTCGTCCAACAGAAAAATAAAAAAGTAATAAACCATAATAAGAAGATTCAAAACATTGCTAATCTTATTATAAGGGTGAATGGCGAAAACTATCTGAGAAGCGGCATATACGGTTACTAAAAAAGAGAGTATCCTTATTTGCAAAGAGCCTTCGAAATATTTTTCTTTATAAAGCATACTGTTTTTCATACCACATCTCGAACATCAAAAGTAACCAAATCCTTTTGGCGTATTCGTTCTTACCTTCGCAAAACCCCTTCTTTATCCTCTCTATCTCTTTAAAATCAAATATATTTTCCCTATCAATCCTCTCCTTTTTCAAATATATCTCAAGATAGGAGCTTAAATCCTCTCTAAGCCACTTATCCAAAGGTACGCTAAAACCTCTTTTGGGTCTGTCCATAATCTCTTTGGGAATATATTTATGAACGATCTCCTTCAAAAGATATTTCTCTACGGAATTTTTTCGTTTCAAAGAAACGGGAACGCTCGCTAAAAACTCCACAAGCTCCCTATCCAAAAACGGTTCATGAAGTTCCATACCGAAAAAAGCGGCCGGATTGGAGATTTTCACCAGCTCGTCATCACTCATATAAACTTTAAAATATACCCCGAGCATCATATCCAAAAAGTTTTTCTCATCCACTCTAAAAAATTCATCCTCTTTAAAATAGGGAGCTTTGGGCAAAGTTTCTCTTAAAAAAAGTTTTTTTATCTCCATAGCTCCCATAACCTGCTCTTTAAATTTGATGAAATTGACCATATCCCCTCTTTTTAAAAGGTTGCTCCATTTTTCATATCTCGTAGGAAAATTGGTAAACGAAAATTTCTCTATAAAAGAGGGGGGAATCTCTCTCATCAAAAAAGATACGCATTTTCTAAGAATCAAAGGAAATCTGTTTATCTTTAGGAAAAGATCCATATCGCCGCCGGTAGCGAATACTTCGTCTCCACCTTCTCCGCTAAAAAGAGATTTTATCTCTCCACGAGCTTTTTCAGCCAAAAAGACCGTCGGCAAAGCGGCCTTGTCTCCGAAAGGCTCGTCATAGATATCGGGCAAAGATTCCACGACCGCTCTCGCATCTTCCGAAGAAAAATAAAATTCGTGGTGTCTGCTTCCTATTTTTTTAGCTATCTCCTTAGCAAACGGAGCCTCGTCATAACCGTTTTCATAAAAACCTATCGTATAAGTGTCTATCTTTTCAAAACTCATTCGAGATAAAAAAAGAGATACGGCGGCGCTATCGTACCCCCCGCTTAAAAAAGAGCCTTTAGGAGAGGAGGAAGAGTTATATCTCTTCTCTACCGATTTTTCCAAAAGATATTCGCTTCTTTCTTTTATTTTCGACTCTTCCAAATCGCTTTTATCGTTATAAAAATCCAAAATATTCCAGTAGCTTTTCTCAATAACGCTCTTTTTTTTTAAATCTATCTCAAGATAAGATGCGGCATTCAGCTTGAAGAGATTTTTATAAATAGTATGAGGATGAGTGATGTAACCGTACTGCAAAAATAGAGCCAAACTTTCTAAATCAAGTTCTTTATTAAAAAAAGGATAGTTGTAAAAATCTCTCAGCAAAGAGCCGAAAACAAACCTATTCTCGCTTTCAAAATAATAAAAAGGTTTAATTCCCGACCTGTCCCTTACGATATACAAAAAAGCGTTCTTTGCATCCAATAAAACGAGAACGAATCCTCCGTCAAAATCGTTAAAACTCTCCTCCCCTTTTCTTTTAAAAAGAGAAACCATCTCCTCGCCGTCTTTCATATCGACGATATTTCCGTCAACCCAAACGGCCACTCCCTCTTTATAAATCAAAGGTCGTCTATTTAATCCCAGCACCCCCTTATCGTACTCATACCAAAAAACATCCTCTTTAGCTTTCAATAAAAGTTCATCGGCAACAGCTTTATTATAAAATTTTTCATAATCTACAAAGCCGTTTAAAAAAGCCATAAATCAGCCCTTATTTAAAATAGTTTCTTGGTATATCGTCGATATTCTATCCACATTAAACATCACGGCTCTTTCGTAAGCCTTCTGCTTCAAAGATTTTCTAAGTTTTTCGTTTCCTTTTAAAAGTCTTATCGCTTCGGTCAAAACCTCTACGCTATTCATCGGAATCAAAATTCCGTAATCTCCTATCTCCATCCCTTCGTCCAATCTTTTAAAAGGATCGCTTGAAGGAAACAGAATCTCCCTCGGACCGTTAGGACAATCCGTAGAAATTACCGGCGTTTTGCATATCATGGCCTCCACCAAAACATTGGGGAAACCTTCGCTTTGACTCGTTAAAACGAAAAGATCCGACTTTGCCAAATACTTAAAAGGATTTTTAACCTTTCCCATAAAATGGACTCTGTTTTCAACTTCGAGTCTCTTTGCCAATAAAATCAAATCTTTTTTAAAATTACCCTCTCCCAAAAACAAAAGCTCCACATCCTCTTCACACTCGCTTAAAGCTTTTATTAAAATATCCTGCCTTTTAGGATATATCAAACGCCCCACGGAAATCAGATAAAACCTATCCTCCCTAAAAATAAAATCGTCCACCCTCTCTTTAGACAATTTTTCAATTTTTCCTATATCGTAAGGATTGTGTATCACTTTTTGAGCGGCTTCGAAGGAGAAAAGCTCCTTCATTTCAAGTCTCAATCCCTCCGATTTGGAAATGATAAGATCGGCTTTCGGATAAAGATATTCGATCAGTTTGTAATTTATTTTCCCCGAAAAGCCTCTCTCAAGATATCTTCCTATCCTCCCGGCATTAACTATCTGAACGGTATGCTTCGCCCCCAAAATCTTTGCGAGAATATTTATGTAATTTGCTCTGAAAACGTGACTCTGAACGACCTCAATTTCCCTTTCTTTTATAATTTTTTTTAGTTTTTCGGCCAAAAAGAAAAGATAAAAAAATTTCAATATCCCGTTCTCATCCCCTTTCAAATCGCTCAAATACAAAACTTCCGTCTCTTTGGGCACCGGGAAAAAATCGTTTTTCTCTATGCAAATCAAATCTATCTTAAATCCTCTTTTATAAAAATCGTTTACGAGAGTCGATACCACTCTCTCGGCCCCTCCGGAATAAAGAGAATTTATCAAAAAAGCGTATTTAGACATATCTTAAAACCTTTCCCTTTTTAAAATTCTCCATAACCGAAAAGAAATAAAAAATCATAACCGCGCTCAATACGGCGTGAGCGCATACGAGAAAATATAAAAGAGTCTCCATCTTTTCAAAATGAAAGCTTTTTACCAAAAGCACCAACACGGCCGTAAAAAGAAAATCGCAAAAAAGAAGAAAATTGAATCTCTTTAAAATTGTCAAAACACGCCCTATCGGAGAGTATAAAACCGTAAAAAAGTAGTAAAAAGACATGATAAAAAAAACGGTGCGTACCGTTAAAATATCATCCTGCGTAAACTTATCCGAAAACAAAACGGCGATTATAAACGGTATGGCAAAATATGTAAATATCGAAGAAAAAACATACAAAATCACGGTTTTGGAAAGAACCGATTTCATATACGAAACCGTATCGTAAAATCTCCCTTTCGCAATAAGATGCGTCGCTTTCGCGGCGAAAATGTTTACTATCGGGGCATTAATTATTTGCAAAATAACTCCCAAAAACTTATTCGCATAAGCGTAAAGAGAATAGATTCCGCTTCCGAAACCCGTTAGAACGGAAGCTATGATGATATCTTTGATCCCTATAAAAAAGGAGCCGAGTTTCAATTTGAAAGAGTTTTTCAAAATATTGCCGATATTCGGAGAATAAAAAGAGAGGGAATATTTCATCCCTATATTTTTAAAAATAAGTTTAAACTGCCAAACGTTCGCAATAGCGGTAGCCATAAGCGTGGAATAGGCTATAAGAGTAAGATCGTCTTTTACGAAAAACTCTATCGTTATTATGTTTACCGAAAATACGAATATATCCACCAAATAAAACGACGCGTAAAAACCTTCCAAATTTAAAATCGTCTTATTTAAAAAGAGAATATTCTGGAAAAGAAGATAAAATATAAAAACATCCAAAAAATTCTTCAAATCGGCGCTAAAAAAAGGCAGGTTAATAAAACCGGAAAAAAGATAGTAACAAAAAACGATGAAAAGGGAAATCGCCGCTAAATAATTTAACAAAACGGAAAAAAGGGCATAAGCTCTCTTTTTATCCGAAATTTTCATCTCCGCATAATAAGGAGTAAACGCCTCCCAAACGCTTTGAACGAAATAGCCCAAATAGTTTATTATCACGACGGATAAAAAATATATATCGCTTTCCTTGCTCGCTCCGAACTTCCTTCCTATCAAAACTATAAAAACGAATCCGAAAAAAACGCTGATAAGAGAAAGCGCATTATAAAGAAAATCCTTTTTAAAAAAATTTTTAAACGAGTTCAAGCCATCTCCTTGCTATATTTTCGGCCTTCAAATGAGCGATCGATTCGGGAGCGTTATATCTAAACTTCTTTTGAAGCTTCGTATCAAAATATAATCTGTCTATCGCATACCTCATAAAGAGTTCGTTTCCGACCGGAGTCAAAATCCCGTTTTCAAAATTTTTTATCATTTCGTCCGGACCGGTAGGACACTCCGTAGATACGGAAGGAACTCCGAAAGACAAAGCCTCCGCCAAAACGTTCGGAAATCCCTCGTAATCGGAAGATAAAACGAACATGGAAGCCTGTTTATAATAATCCGCTATGTTTTTCACTTCTCCGAGTAAAAAAACCTTCTCTTTAAGATTTAATTCTCTTATCAATCTTTCGAGTTTTCCCCTCTCTTCTCCTTCCCCCGCTATCAAAAGTTTAGCCTCTTTAGAAGTTTTTGAATTTTTAAAAGCTCTTATCAGCATGGGAAAGTTCTTTTGAGGATGCAACCTCCCTACCGCCAAAACAAAAGGCTCGTATCTGCCCAAATACTCTTTAGTTTCATTTCCGAAATCGAAAACTACGGGATTCGGAATGGAAACCGTATTGGAAAGAGAAAAGTTTTTTTTTAAAATATCTTCTATCTTTCGGGAAACCGCAACGACTTTTAAGACGTTTTCTCTTTTATAAAGCGTCTTTATCAAAACTCTCTGCCATACCTCATGTTTTTTTAAAGGATTGTTTCTTACCGAAACTATAACTCTCTCTCCCGTTAAAACGGAAGCGAAATTGCTACTTTCCACGAAAGAAAATATAGCATCCGGTTTCTCTTTTCCAAAAAACTCTTTTAACTTTTTAACTCTCTCTCTCAATCTCAAAATCTTAACCGCTTTCGAAGATGCGGGAGGGGATTCTATGGAAACTATTTCTCCTCCATAATCGTACTCCACCAATTTTCTAAATAAAACTATAAATACTCTATGTCCCTCTTTTTCAAAAATTTTGGATAAAACGGATACGACTCTCTCGGCTCCCCCTCTCTTTAGAGTTTGTAAAACAAAAACTATTTTCATCTCAAAACATCCTTTAAAAAAACGCTCTTAAACCCTCTTTTCATCGCATACTCTACAAACTCATAAAACTTTTCCAAAAGACCTCCCCTCAACTCCCAATAATGCGTGGCCAGTTGAAAAGGAATATCGTTTTTTTCGCAAAAATCAAACTGCCTTTTATATCTATCCCAATCCGTAGAAGGAGTGAACGCATAACCGGCAAGTTCTTTATGATCTTTATAATCGATAACATAAGGATAGGTAAGATTTTGATGTTTTAATTTGAAAAAAACCCTTTTCGCATAAGAGATAAGACCGCTTAAGTTCCTCTCCCTGTCATATCTTCTTCCCGCAATTCCGGAAATGTTCAGGCCGTTTCTCGCAACGGCATTCACCCCCTCTCTCGCTATCTGGTTGCTCGGAGGAACGAAATTTTTCACTCTCGTATCAAAAAGAGTTTCAAGATATCTTTTGCCCTTTTTCGTTTTTTCATACAAAACATCATAAGCGTCCATATATTCGCCCAAAAATTTTATAAAAGCCTTCTCTTTTCTGAACCGATCCAAATTCTCCTTGTTAGCTATATATTTTTTATCGTTAACGGAGATAAAATAGAGATGATTGTAACCGTGAAGCATTATTTCAGCCTTATCGGAATCCACCAACTCTCTTATATAAGCGGTAATCTCTTCGTTTTCGCCGACGAAAAAAGATTCCTTTTCGTCCTGATACATCTTCGCGAAATCTCCCGGATTGAACATCCTAACGCTTTTTGGAATTACCGCAAAAGATACTTTAACGCCCTTTTTAAAAAGAGGTTCATAGATTCTCTCTATCTCCCGACTTTCGGTCCAATAAGATAGATCGTCATCTCTAATGATTAAATATTTCATAAACCCAAAACCTCTTCATAAAGTTTTTCAACCTTTTTCGCGCTTTCATCCCAATCGAAATTTTTAGATACCTTTTCATAACCGGCCCTTCCCAATCTTTCTCTCAAATCCCTATCTTTTGCAAGTTTTAAAAGAGCGCTTTTCAATCCCTCTTCGTCCCCGCTTTCCACTATCACTCCGCACCCTCTCACAAGATTAGGCAAATATCCGCTATTAGAAGCTATTACGGGCAAAGAGGAAGCCATCGCTTCCAAAGTAACTATGCTAAAAGACTCATAATCGCTTACAATGCAAAATACGTCCGAGTCTCTATAGATTCGGGAAAGCTCTTTTTCGTTCTTAAATCCCAAAAATTTTATATTTTCATTGTCGCCGGAAATATTTTTCAACTCTTTTTCGCTCTCTCCCTCTCCGACTATAAGAAGCTCCATCTTTTTAAACTCTTTCAAAGCTCTTTTAAAAGAGCGGATCAAAAAAGGAATATTCTTGACGGGAACGAGTCTTCCGACGAAAACGAACTTTACTTTCTCCCTATCTTTCCTATTTTCGGGAGGATAAAAAATCTCCTTGTCGATACCGGGATTTATCTCGTAAACTTCATCAACCATCATCTTCAATCTTTTTAAAGTATCTCCTTGAGCGAAATGAAGAGAACAGGCTCTTATCGAATTAGCTCTCCTAAAAGAGGGAGGCCCCGGCCAAAAAATCGAAGAGACTCTTCCGGCCTTCTCCAACCTCTCCCCCAATTCGCTAAGCCCGCAAAGCTGATAAATATCGCTTTTACCGTTTTTCAGATATCCAAAAGCCTTATTCTCAAACCAAGTTCCGTCTATCATGGAAGCGCTTACGGAAATAAACTTAAAAAGAGGGTTGGTAGGAGGAAATTTATAATGCAAATTTCTAAGATAAGGCGTTTTAATTTTTACGGTCTTAAACTCTTTTTCTAAAAAAATTTCCTTATCTTCGGCCACTCCCACTACGAACTCTATCCGGTGTCCTCTTTTTTTTAAAGCTCTTGCAAGATTAAGATCGAAGCTTTCTCCGCCTCCTATTTTGATCCCCATCATTCTGTTAACGAAAGTGATATTCATAAATTACGAATCCTTCAAAAAAACCTTTATTTAAGGGGAAATATTTATTTATATTAGTAAAATAAAACTTACATTTTTATTATCGGAAATTATTAAGTTATAGTTTTTTTAACTTTTATAGGACTATTTATGGTATTATTAATAAAAATATTCAAGAGAAGAGAGAATAAAATGAAAGTTTTTTTGAAAATACTTTTTTTAAGCGCCATAGCCCTATTTGCGGAAACAAAAGAGAAAAATAAAAGAACGGATCCGATAAAGTTTAAAAAATTCGAAATAAAAAAACTTCCTCCGTATTTAAAACCCGTTTACGATCCCATTCATAAAATCGTCATCACAAGAATAACCGATTATAAAACTTTCGAAAACAGCTACCCAAAACACGCCTATTCCAAAAATCAACCTTTCAACTGCGACTCTTCTCTCATAAAACTTCAAACAAAATGGTTACTCGACGGCAGAAGTTACGCAATAGTGAAAAAATTTCCGAAAGAGTTTCATTTCACAACTTCGATATGGTCTCACAAAGATCCTTTTACGGTTTTCATCTTCAAAAATAACGGAGAAATCATAAAATATAATGTAAAGACGGGAGAAAAATCGTTAATAATCCGTATAAAAGGTTTCGATAGAGTAGCTTTGGGACCCGGCGAAGGAAATATCTCCTTAAATGACGAATTCGCCGCTTTGGCATGCAAAAAGGGAAAAGATTTATGGATTTTGACGATCGATTTAAAGAAAAGAAAAATAGTCAAAAAGAGAGTTTTCAAAAACAAGTGGGGAAATTCATACGAACCGAAATATTTCGACTGGGTGAGTATCTCTCCTTCCGGAAAATATATAATCGTCTTATGGAATAAAAAAGAAAATAACAAATTCGTAAGTTCCGAAGTCTCTTTATACGATAAAAACATATCGTTTAAAAGAAATTTATATGATTACGGAAACCACGGAGATATCTGCTTCGACGGAAAAGGAAACGAAATGTACGTGCAATTTGCCGGCAAAGGAAGCTTAAACGCATACTATCTCGAAAATAACGAATCTCTCATATTGTATGAAAATCCGGAATTGGAAATAGGCTCATCCAGACACGTAAGCTGCAGAAATTACAAAAATAGGGGATGGTGTTTCGTAAGCACCGAAAAAGAGGGATTAATAATACAAATAAAACTCGACGGAAGCAGAAAAATAAGATACCTCACATCTCATAACGGCACTCAAGAGACATACGATAAATCCGCAATGGCCGTAAGCGATCCGTTTGGAGAAAAAGTGTTATTTACAAGCGATTTTGGCGATAAAAGAGAGAAAGTTAAATACGAATTCGTAGCGGAAAAATTAAACTCAAGCCGGCGGCGACCTACGTTCCCACGCCAGTAAGGCGCAGTATTATCGGCGATGAGAGGCTTAGCTTCCTGGTTCGGAATGGAGCAGGGCGTTTCCCTCTCTCTATTGCCACCGGCAAAGAGTTAAGAAAAATAATAGAAACTATTATCTCTCTTAACTCCTCTTCTTATGTCTAAAGAAGTCCTAACCTTATGCACTTAATAAGGGAGATCGAAGCGCCCTTATCTTTTATTCGTAAGCCAATCGACCTATTAGTACCGGTCAGCTAAACGCCTTTCAGCGCTTACACACCCGGCCTATCAACCAAGTAGTCTTCTTGGGGTCTTCGGGGAAGGCTCATCTTGGAGTTGGCTTCCCGCTTAGATGCTTTCAGCGGTTATCCTACCCGTGCTTAGCTACCCAGCGGTGCTCCTGGCAGAACAACTGGTACACCAGTGGCACGTTCAACCCGGTCCTCTCGTACTAGGGTCAACTCTCCTCAGCCTTCCTACGCCCACGGCAGATAGGGACCGAACTGTCTCACGACGTTCTGAACCCAGCTCGCGTACCGCTTTAAATGGCGAACAGCCATACCCTTGGGACCTGCTCCAGCCCCAGGATGCGATGAGCCGACATCGAGGTGCCA
>CAZPVZ010000086.1:0-6114 GCA_964590185.1 uncultured Campylobacterales bacterium | reverse complement strand
TTGGGGAGTCGTAACCGAAATTCCGCTCGTAACCGGAACGCTTTGAGCCAAAGTAAGCTGAGCGTCTCCCGTTCCCGGAGGCATATCGATAAACAAAACGTCCAAATCGCTCCACATTATATCTTGCAAAAACTGCTGAATAGCTTTAATTATCATAGCGCCTCTCCAGATAAGAGACTGCCCCTCTTCCATCAAAGAGCCCATACTCATAACTTCCACTCCGTAAGCCTCTATAGGTTTTACCTTATTTCCGACGATTTCGGGCTGAACTCCGACTATACCCATCATTCTAGGGATATTAGGTCCGTAAATATCGGCATCCAAAAGTCCCACTTTTTTACCCTGCATAGCCGTGGCTATGGCTAGATTGACGGTTGTCGTAGATTTACCGACTCCTCCCTTTCCGCTGCTTACCATAACGAAATTTTTAATTTGAGGAGCTATGTTTTTTCCTCTACTGCTGGTTTCTCTCGGCATCTTCGGTTTTTTTATAACGATATCTATCTGTTTGGCTCCTAAAAGCTCTAACTTTTTAGTGATATCGTCTCTCAATTGCGCCTCAACCTCCGGAGCAGAAGAGGTTATCTCAACCTCTATATAAACGGCGTCCTTGCCGACCTCCACGTCTTTTACGAACCCGAAATCCACGATACTTTTAGTAAACCCCGGATAAATAACCTCTCTTAATTTCTCTTTAACGCTTTCTACGCTTAACATTCTGTCTAACTCCTTAAAATTTTGATTTTTATTTAATTATTTATAGCTTCACCGTGTTCTTCCACAATATTTTGCGTTATTTTATAAGCACAAAATTTAGGTCCGCACATAGAGCAAAACTCGGCTTCTTTAAAAACGTCCTGAGGAAGAGTTTCGTCGTGATACTCTCTCGCTCGATCCGGATCCAAAGCCAACTCAAACTGTCTATTCCAATCAAACGCATATCTCGCATCGCTCATCATATTGTCAACGTCCATCGCTCCCTTTCTACCTCTTGCGATGTCGGCGGCGTGAGCGGCAATTTTATACGCGATTATACCCTCTCTTACGTCTTTTGCGTTGGGAAGTCCCAAATGCTCCTTCGGAGTTACGTAGCAAAGCATACTCGCTCCGTACCATCCTCCCACCGCCGCCCCGATAGCGCTCGCTATATGATCGTATCCGGCGGCTATATCGGTAACCAAAGGTCCCAATATATAAAAAGGAGCGTCATGACAATAATCTCTCTCAAGTTTCATGTTTCTCTCTATCTGATTTAAAGGAACGTGTCCCGGACCCTCTATCATAACTTGAACGTCCTTCTCCCACGCTCTTAAAGTAAGCTCTCCCAACACTTTAAGTTCGCTAAGCTGAGCTTCGTCGCTTGCGTCGTAAAGACATCCGGGCCTTAGGCTGTCTCCCAATGACAAAGAAACGTCATAACGCCTGCAAATATCCAAAATATCGTCAAACGCCGTATAAAAAGGATTTTCTCTATGATAGTGCATCATCCAAGCCGCCATCAAAGAGCCGCCTCTGCTTACGATTCCCATCTTTCTTTTAGCAACATAAGGCATAAACCTTAACAAAAATCCGGCGTGAATCGTAAAGTAGCTAACTCCCTGTTCGGCCTGTTTTTCGATAACTTTCAACATCTTATCGATAGTAAGATCTTCTATCTTATTATTGATATCGTGAAGTATCTGATACATCGGAACCGTACCTATCGGAACGGAGGCGTTTTTAATAACCTCTTTCCTTATCTCGTCCAAATCTCCGCCGGTGGAGAGATCCATTATCGTATCGGCTCCGTACTTTTCGGAAATTTTAACCTTCTCAACCTCCTCCTCGGGATTGGACGCTAAAGAAGAGGCTCCTATATTTGCGTTTATCTTGCAAGTTGCGGCAAGACCTATCGCCATAGGTTTCAAATGAGTATGATTGATGTTGGCCGGAATTATCATTCTCCCTCTCGCAACCTCTTTTCTGATAAGTTCGGGAGAGAGTTTTTCCACTTTCGCTACATATTCCATCTCCTCCGTTATCACGCCCTTTCTGGCATAATACATCTGAGTTTTTACTTTATCTTTCTCTCTTTTCTTAACCCATTCCTTTCTCATGAAAATTCCTTATGTTTTTATCAGGACGAAACAAAATTTAACAAAAAAAAGATAAAAAAAAGCTTTCGTGGTGTATAATATCGTAACATTTCCAGAAAAAAAGGACAAAAATTGCCCGATTTATCCATAATTCTCCTAAGTGCCGGGCATTCGAGCCGTTTCAAAATTGCCACTAAAAAACAGTGGTTAAGAGTCGGAAGCACTCCTTTGTGGCTCGATCTGGCAAAAAGGTTTCGAAATTACACAAATAACGACAAAATAATAATTACCGCCGCCGCAAACGAGATTAAATATATGAAAAAGTTTGCCGATTTTGAATTCGTAGTAGGAGGAGAGAGCAGACAAGAGTCGCTTTATAAAGCGTTGGAAAAGGTCTCTTCGCCTTACGTTTTGGTCTCGGATATAGCAAGAGCCTGCGTAGATAAAGATACGATAGATAGGATCTTAGAACAAAAGGGAAAAGGAGATTGCATCGTTCCTTATCTGAAAGTAAGCGATACGGTGGTTTACAAAAACGAAACGATAGATAGAGAAGAGGTTAAGCTTATCCAAACTCCTCAACTTTCAAAAACGGAAATTTTAAAAAAGGCTCTATCTCAGGAAAAGATATTTACGGATGAAAGTGGAGCCATAAAATCGATAGGAGGAAAGGTCATATATGTGGAGGGCTCTTTGAAAGCTCACAAAATAACCTATTTTCACGACCTAAAAAAGTTGGATTGTCTCAAACCTCCCTCTAACGACATTTTCGTAGGAGAAGGATTCGACGTTCACCCCTTCGAGAAGGGAAAACCCATGTATCTTGGAGGAGTGAAAATAGACTCCTCTTACGGTTTCAAAGCTCACTCCGACGGAGACGTGGCCATCCACGCCTTGATAGATTCTCTTTTGGGAGCGGCGGGCGCGGGAGACATAGGCGAACTTTTCCCTGACAGCGACGAAAGATATAAAAACATAGATTCGAAAATTTTATTGAAAGAGAGCGCAAATTTCGTAAAAAGCGTAGGATTTGAAATAGTAAACGTCGATATTACGATAATGGCTCAAAAACCGAAGCTTTTAAACTATAAGGAAAAAATGAGAAAAACTCTATCCTCCCTACTGGAGATAGAACCTTTCAGAGTTAACGTAAAAGCTACCACTACCGAAAAACTGGGTTTTATAGGAAGGAGCGAAGGAGTGGCCGTAAGCGCGGTATCTTTATTAAAATTTTACAGATGGGTGGGAACATGAAAATATTAATCGTAGAAAACGAAATATACTTAGCACAGAGCATAGCCTCGAAACTTGCGGAAATAGGCCATACTTGCGAAATGGCCACGACCGTTAAGGAGGCTTTGAAAAAAGAGGATCATTACGACGCGGTTTTATTATCTACGAACATTTCCGGACAAAATTTCTATCCGGTCATAGACAAGTACAAATCGAGCATCATTATTTTAATGGTCTCGTACATAAGCAACGATACCGTCTCCAATCCTTTAAAACACGGAGCGAACGACTATATACTAAAACCTTTCATGATGGAAGAGCTTATTAGAAAATTAAATCACCTTTTGGATTACAACATCTCCAAAAAGGAGAATATGACCTACAAAGAGTATCTTAAAAATCTATTTAAAAATACGAAAGTTCATAAGCTTGACAAAAAAACGAAACTTCCTCTCCTTATAAAAACGACCTTTCAAAAAAACGCCGACGCTTTGGTTTTTAATTATGCCAGCGAATACGGAGAGTCCTTTTCTTTCATCTCTCTAAGCGATTCGGACGCGCTTGAGAGACTTTCAAAAATAAAAGACGGCGAACTCGTTTATATGATAAATTTGCAAAATCTTAAAAAAAGCGAAAAAAACAAGGTTTTGGAGGCGATAAAAAACAAAAGGGTGATAATATCCACGACCGACATGCACGAAGAGCTCGATATCAATACGATTACCATCGAAGAGGGAGATAAGATTTTCGACAGAACGGACATTCTTTCAATTGACAATTATGTAAAATATGTAATAATCAATTTTCAAAATAAATTTCCCGACACCGAACTCTCGAAAAAACTCGGAATATCGAGGAAGAGTTTGTGGGAAAAAAGAAAAAAGTATGGCATCACAAAAAAGAAATAAACTCTATATCGATATCGAAGCTTTAGCGACCTTATCTCTTCTTCAAGAAGGTATCTTCCGTCCCGTTACAAAACTGATGGGAGAAAAAGAGGCTCGAGAGGTTGACGAAACGGGGATCTACAAAAACACCACATTCCCGTTTTCGTTCATATTGGCTCCAAGCGGCAAAAGGAATCAGGAAGTCCTAAAAAACGCCAAAAAGGGAGAGATTTTAGATATCTACGTCAATAAAGAAAAAAAAGGTTATATAAAAGTAGATGAAGTCTTCCCGATAGATAGAGAAAAAAGAGTGCAAAAAATATTTTCAACCACCGATCCGGATCATCCGGGAGTAAAAGACACTTTAAGCCGTCTCGGAAATTACGCCGTAAGCGGAGAGTTTAAAGTAGAGTTTGACGATATAAAAATAGTGAAAGAGAAAATCGAAAAAGCAAAAAAAGAGAGAGAAGCCACCCACACTACCGCCATAATGATGGCGGCGAAACCTTTTCACAGAGGGCATGAAAGAGTTATAAGACTGGCTCTCGAAAAAACGGATCTGTTGGTTATTTTTCTGTTAAAACCCTACAAACAGGATATACTGTCATACGAGTTGCGCTATAAGACTCTAAGATATTTTACCGACAACTTTCTGCCCAAAAACAGAGTTTTGATAGTCCCTTTCGAAAACACTTACATTTTTGCGGGATATAACAACGTGATTTTAGACAGCATAGCGGCTAAAAATTTCGGCTGCGATAAAATAGTCATAGGCAAAAACCACTCCGGAATAGGAATGTTTTACGATAAGAAGCAGACAAAATCCATCATAGACACTTTCAAAGGAATAGATATAGAGATAGAGGTGGTAAACGAATTCGTCTATTGCGACATATGCAAAACTTTAGTAAGCACCGATACATGTCCCCACGGTCAGCATCACCACATCTCCTACCACTCCGAACCGATTTTGGAGCTTTTGAAAGTCGGAGTACTGCCGCCCGCCGTTTTGGTTAGAAAGGAGATATCGGCCATCATCTTAAGCGAACTTTTCCCAAACAGATTTCACAACATAATGGACAAATTCGCAAACATCTTTCCGGTTTCGACGCTTCTAGACCCGCATACCGCAAGAGACTTTTATATTCAGCTTATGAAACTTCACCAAACGGCTTCTTTGACTTAAAGGGTAAATCATGGGACGAAAACTTTTTTTAACTTTTTTCTATACCGGACTATCTCCCGTAGCTCCCGGAACGGTAGGAACCTTAGCCGGAGCGGCGGCGGCTTTTTTGATACTTTCGTATCTTCCCCAATCGACTCTTTTTCTATTGACGATTCTGCTATCCATCATAGCCGTAAGAGAGATAAACAAATACGAAGAAGAAACGAAAACTCACGACTCAAGTCAAATAGTCATAGACGAAGTAGCCGGAATTTGGCTGGCGTTTTCTCTAAGCTCCTCAACCTATGCTCAGATGATATTGTCTATCCTCTTCTTTAGAATATTCGATATCTGGAAACCCTCGATCATAGGAAGAGTGGACGAGAAAGTTCCGGGAGGATTGGGAGTGATGGGAGACGATCTGCTTGCCGGCGTATTTGCCGGATTATGTAGCGCCATGGTATGGCAATCGATACGCGTTTTCTTCTCGTAAGCTCCTCTCGACTTTCCTTCTTTTCCTACTTCGCAAAATTTCAACTAAAAAGATTATGACGGCGATAAAAGTGCTATAATTAAAATAAACTCAAATCGAAGGAGGCGCTTATGTCAGCTGTCGCATGGCTTTCAAAAAAACTTGACGACGGAAGAATTTTATGCGAGGCATGCTCTCAAAGATGCAAACTCAAAGAGGGAGAATACGGAATATGCGGCGTTAGAAAAGTCGAAAACGGGAAACTCGTTTTATTAACTTACG
>CAZPVZ010000085.1:0-3643 GCA_964590185.1 uncultured Campylobacterales bacterium | reverse complement strand
GCTCCTCCTCTTGTAAAATATCCTATGTAGGTTCCTATCGAGCTGATTAAAAATCCGAAAACCACGGCTTTTATAAGTCCCGTTCCTATGTCGCTGAATTCCAAAAAAGTCTCTATCGTATTTTTATAAGATTCCGGATTTACTCCGAGAGCTATCGTGGATATGAGATAGGAGCTTACGTTTGCCAAAAAATCGAAGATGATTATTAAAATCGGAGCCGAAACGGTTGTGGCTACTATTCGCGGGATAATCAGATATTTTTTGGAGTTTACCGCCAAAGTGTCTATGGCGTCTATCTGTTCGGTTACTCTCATCGTACCAAGTTCCGCCGCCATTGCGCTTATGGCGCGGCTTGTTAGCATCAAGGCTCCGAAAACGGGACCGAGCTCTTTCGTTATGGAAATGAAAATCGTATATCCCATCATACTTTCCGCCCCGAATTTATGAAAGCCTTGATACAGTTGCACCGCTTCCACCATTCCCGTAAAAATGGCGGTTAGGGCGATGACTCCCACGGAGTTTACTCCGATGGTCTCCATTTGAGAGAGAATCTCTTTCACTCTGAAAGGAGGGGTGAAAAATAAAGGCAACAATTTTATTTGAAAGAGTATAAAGGCTCCGAATCTCGATAACATATCGACTATTTTGTAATAACCTCTTCCGAAAAACGCGAAAAAATTTTCGATTGCCTTTATCACTTTTTAACCTTTTTCCATTTTGAACGATATTTATTTTGTAAGTAATAATAATATATTAAAGGATAAAAATGGCTGAAGAGGCACAAGCTGCGGCCGTCGAAAAGAAAAGCGGCGGCGGAAATATAGCTTTGATCGTTATCATCGTGTTGCTTTTTCTTCTGCTTGTCGGCGGAGGAGTGGCGGCGTATCTGCTTTTGAGCGACGACGGGGACGACGTCGTAAATCCCGATACCGTAAAGACGGAAAAGAGCGTTGAGGATGCCAAACCGGTCAAAAAGAAGAGAAAGATGAAGGATCTTTTGACGGTAGGTCCGATGTATCCGATGGATCAGTTTATCGTAAATCTCTTAAACGAAAACGGAAGCAGATACCTAAAGACGACCATCGATTTGGAGATGGATAAGCAGGAGCTTTCCGCCGAACTCGATAAGAAAAAGGCGATTATTAGAGATATCATCATAAAAATTCTATCCTCGAAAACTTTTGAGGAGATAAGCACCGTAAAAGGCAAAGAGAGACTTAAAGATGAGATAGTAGATAGTATAAATCAGATTTTAACGGACGGAGAGATTAAAAATATATTTTTTACCGATTTCGTTATTCAGTAGATTATGTTAAAATAGCCCTAAAAAAGGGCTATTTTATGATAGGGATAGACATAGTTAAAATAGATCGCGTTGATCGGATGATAAAAAGGTTCGGCGATAGGGCTCTTTTTAAGTTTTTGGACGAAGAAGAGATCTCTCTCGTAAAAAAGGTCGAAACCGCCGCCGGCTTCTTCGCCGCTAAAGAGGCGGTTTCAAAAGCCTTAGGCACCGGTATAGGAAGAAAATGCTCTTTTTTCGATATAAAAATTCATAAGGATGAAAACGGAGCTCCTTTTTTTACTCTCTCTAAAGAAATAGTCGAAAAATACGCCATTTTCGAAACCGCTCTATCCATTACTCACGAGAAAGATTATGCGATAGCGGTTGCGGTTATAAGCTCGAAATTAAAATTTTCCCATAAACTTTTTCATTAAAGTTGGTTTTTTAATTATTTTCTCTTTCCTAAAGTATATTAACTATCTAAAAAATTTAATTTTTTATTTAATAAATTTTATTCAAAATGTAAAAAATTATTATTTTTTCTTTATTCTTTTTTCTTTTTGGTATAATATTAAATGCAAAACTTATATTCTATCGGTAATTTGATTAAAAATTTAAAGAAATATAGAAAAGAATTAATAGTAGCCAACCTGATAGCCGTATTAGCGACGATAGTAAGCGTTCCGTCGCCTCTTTTGATTCCCCTTTTGGTGGATGAGGTTTTACTGAACAAACCCGGTTTTATAGTTCACACGGTCGATAGCATTTTCGGTAAACACGAAGCTTATTTTTATGTTTTGACGGTGTTGGTTACGACTATTTTTTTGAGGGCACTATTTTTTCTCTTAAGCGTATTGCAAAGCAAAATATTTAAAATAATTTCAAAAGACATCACTTTCGAATTAAGAAAAAAGGTTTTAAAACATATAGAAAGAACGGCTTTAAGCGAATTTGAGACTTTCGGCAGTGCCAATATCTCCTCAAGACTTATAGTCGATATAAACACTATAGATAATTTTCTCTCCGTTTCGGTAAGCCGCTTTATTATTTCCGTTTTGATTATTGCGGGAGTTGCCGTAGTTTTGCTTTTTATCCATTGGCAACTTGCTCTTTTCATTCTCTTTTTAAATCCTTTCGTCGTTTTGACTTCTACCAAACTCGCAAGAAGAGTCGGAAAGCTGAAAAAGGAGGAGAATAAAAGATTTGAGGTTTTTACCGAAGCTTTAAACGAAACACTTGATCTTTTCAGGCAGATAAAAGCGGCTAATAAAGAGAGATTTTTTATAAACAAAGTTATTAAAGAGGCTGAAAAAATCAAAGACGCTTCCGTAAATTTCGAATTTAAAACGGATGCGGCGACGAAGTTTTCGTACTTTATATTCTTGGCCGGGTTCGAGATTTTTAGAGCCGCCGGTATTTTAATGGTCTTTTACAGCGATCTTAGCATAGGTTTGATGCTTGCCGTTTTCGGATATTTATGGGTTATGATGTCTCCGATTCAGGAGATTTTAAATATTCAGTATGCCTATCATAGCGCGGATAGCGCTTTGAAAAGAATTAATAAAGTTTTAAATTTAAAAAAGGAACCCTCTTATCCGCATTTGAAAAATCCTTTCGAAAATTCGAAGACAAACTCCGTAAAGCTTGAGAATGTCACTTTTAGTTACGAAAAAGGAGAGAAGGTTTTAGATAGCGTCTCGATGAAGGTCGAGAAAGGTTCTAAAGTGGCTCTCATAGGAGCGAGCGGAAGCGGAAAAACGACCCTTGCTCAAATAATGGTCGGATTTTATCCTATAGAGGAGGGAGAGCTTTTTTATGACGGGATAAACGTCAAAGAGATAGGATTGGACGTCGTTAGGGAACACGTTTATCTTGTGTTGCAAAATCCTCAACTCTTAAACGGAACAATTTTAGATAATTTAACTTTTGGAAAAAAATTTAGTGAAGATAAAATTTGGAAAGCTTTAAAAATAGCACAACTTGATGATTTTATAAAAAGTTTAAAAAAAGGTCTGCAAACTCATATCGGCAAAGACGGCATAAAACTTTCGGGAGGGCAAAGACAGCGGCTTTCCATAGCGCGGATGATTTTAGCCGAACCGAATGTAGTTATTTTGGACGAATCGACTTCGGCGCTTGACGTTTATACCGAAGAGTCTCTTTTTGAAGCTCTCTTATCAGAATTTTTAAAAGAAAGAACTACTATAATTATAGCGCATAGGTTAAGTACGATTAGACAAGCGGATTATATTTACGTTTTGGATAAAGGTAAAATTATAGAAGAAGGAACTCAAGAATTTTTAATGAAAAAAGAGGGCGTTTTTTGCGAGTTTCTCTCGAAGGGGAGGGGATGAGAAG
>CAZPVZ010000084.1:0-16820 GCA_964590185.1 uncultured Campylobacterales bacterium | reverse complement strand
TTTGCGACTTTAAGAACCGCAAACGGAAGACCTATACCACCACTAGATATGGTAGCAAAAGTTAAGGAGATGTTCTAATGGCGTTTAATTATGATGAGTATCTAAGAACGGATAAAATGCCTACACTTTGGTGTTGGGGATGCGGTGACGGAGTTATTTTAAAATCCGTCATAAGAGCTATAGACAAGCTCGGATGGAACATGGACGACGTTTGCGTAGTCTCCGGTATCGGATGTTCGGGAAGATTCTCTTCCTACATAGACTGCAACACCGTCCATACGACTCACGGAAGAACGGTAGCTTACGCAACCGGAATCAAACTCGCAAATCCCGATAAACACGTTATCGTAGTCGCCGGAGACGGAGACGGTCTCGCAATCGGAGGAAACCATACGATTCACGGATGCAGAAGAAACATAGATCTAAATTTTATTTTGATAAACAACTTCATTTACGGATTGACAAACTCTCAAACTTCTCCGACCACTCCTCAAGGAATGTGGACGGTCACGGCTCAATACGGAAACGTAGATCCGACTTTCGACGCTTGTAAACTAGCCGAAGGAGCCGGAGCCACATTCATAGCGAGAGAGACCGTAAACGATCCTAAGAAATTGGAGAAGATGTTTATAGAAGGATTTCAACATAAAGGTTTCTCATTCTTCGACGTATTCTCCAACTGTCACATCAACTTGGGAAGAAAAAACAAAATGGGAGAAGCGGTTCAAACTTTAGAATGGATAGACAGCATAACCGTTTCGAAAAAGAAATGGGACAAACTAAGCGACGAAGAGAAAGCGGGCAAATTCCCTACGGGTATCTTAAAGAAAGAAGAGAGACCGGAATATTGCGAGCTATACGATAAAGTTATCGAAGCGGCTCAAAATAAAGCAAAAGTAAAACTGTAAGGAGCTACACATGAGACATCAATTAAGATTTACGGGTGTTGGAGGACAAGGTGTGCTTCTTGCAGGAGAGATTTTGGCCGCGGCTAAAATCTCGACGGGAGGTTACGGAGTAAAAGCCGCTACTTATACTTCCCAAGTAAGAGGCGGACCGACTGTCGTTGATATTTTGCTTGACGATAAAGAGATTCTTTTCCCTTACGCAATAGACGGAGAGATAGAATTTATGCTTTCCGTTGCGCAAATAAGCTACGATCAGTTTAAAAACGGAGTTAAAGAGGGCGGAATCATAGTCATAGATCCCGATCTCGTTCATCCGACCGACGAAGATAAACAAAAATGGAAAATCTACGAAATTCCGATCATCAGAATCGCAAAATATGAAGTCGGAAACGTTGTTACTCAATCGGTAGTCGCTCTTGCGATAGCGGTAGAAATGACTAAAGTTATGGATATAGATACCGTTTTTGAAACGATGAAGAAGAAAGTTCCGCCCAAAGTTTTGGAGCAAAACATCAAAGCTTTCGAACTCGGAAGAAAATACGCAAAAGAGGCTTTGGAAAAAGGGCCTTTAAAATAACGACAAAGGAGAATTTTTTCTCCTTTGCGCAAACGGATTTTAAATGAGATCTTTTAGAGATTTTTTTACTCTTCTATTCGCTCTTTTTCTGTTTCTTTTGCTATACAGATACGAACCCCTGCTCGAAATCCTTCTAACGGCCGAACCCAAACCCGTAGCTCCGAGAGGAGATTTGACTAAACTCGAAAAAACCAACATAAAAATTTTCGAAAACGCAAAAGACAGCGTAGTTTACATATCCACATCGCAAACGATGGTCGATCCTTGGAGTATGAGCGTCTTTAACGTTCCAAGAGGCACCGGAAGCGGTTTCGTTTGGGACAAAGCCGGACACATAGTTACCAACTTTCACGTTATAGAAGGAGCGACGGAAGCAAAAGTGAGATTGAGTAACGGCTTTTATTATGACGCTTTTTTGGTGGGCGCAGATAAAAGCCACGATCTTGCCGTTTTAAAGATTAAACCCGCTCTTTCGGCAATTCTAAAACCGATCCTAATAGGCAGCGCAAAAGATTTGAAAGTCGGCCAAATCGTTTACGCAATAGGAAACCCTTTCGGCTTGGATTGGACTATGACGATGGGAATAATATCGGCTCTCGATAGATATCTTGACGAAGGAAACGGAGTAAAGATAAAACACGTCATTCAAACCGACGCGGCCATAAATCCCGGAAACTCCGGAGGTCCTCTGCTCGATAGCGCCGGAAGAGTGATAGGCGTAAACACCGCCATCTACAGTCCTTCGGGAACTAGTGCGGGAATAGGATTTGCGATACCGATCGATACGGTAAACAGAGTCGTTTCGCAACTGATAGCTTACGGAAAATATGTCCCTCCCTCTTTGGGAATAGAAAGCGACGACAGAATAAATAAAATACTGGATCAAAGATACGGCATAAAAGGCGTTGCGGTTTTGGCGATCGCTCCCGGAAGCGGAGCTTTCAAAGCAAACCTCCGTCCGGCTAAATTCTATCCCGACGGTTCGATAGTTTTCGGAGACATCATTTTAAAGATAGACGGAAAAAGAGTGGAGAGTTTTCAAGAGCTCGAAGAGATACTCGACGAATACCGGATAGGAGACGAAGCGGTTTTGGAGATATTAAGAGGCGACAAAAAAATAACCGTAAAAATCACGCTAACTTAAAACCCTCTCCATCTCGTTTTTCTCTCTTAAAAGTCCCGCCTCTTTTAAGAAAGGAGACGGAAGATACTCTATCTTCTTTATCCTATCGTAAGTTGCGTATGAAAGATACAAAATATCCTTCGCCCTCGTTACCGCAACGTAAAAGAGTCTTCTCTCCTCCTCCATATCTCCTCCCCTTTGGATAAGCTTTCTGTTGGGAAATCTCCCGTCCATAAGATCTATTATGTAAACCTCTTTGTATTCAAGACCTTTGCTCGCGTGCACGCTAAGAAGATTGACGCCCTCCCCTTCGCTCATCTCCTTGCTTCCAAGAAGCATGGCGTTTAAAAACCTCCCCCTATCTTCATAAGAAAGAGACAGATCTATAAGAAGTTCGGCTTTTCTTCTTATCTTCTCAAGCGCCTCCCTTTTTAAAGACTCATCGACCCCTCCGTCTTTCATCGTAGCTCTTTTAGTAGCCAAAGTGGAAGCTATATGTTTGAAAATAGCCGAATCGAAAATAAATCTGACCAGATCGGACGGATTGAAGCGGTTTTCGGCATCCTTTACGAAAAGATAGAAAGCGTAAAGAAATTTAACGGAATCCTCGTTAAATTTGGAATGTTTCAAAATCGGATTTAAATAGAATCTCTCTTCAAATCCTAACTTTCTAAATCGGTTTTCGCTTTTAAACTCCTCGAAATCGTCAAAAAGCCCCAGCTGCCTATTTAAAACCTTCTTTTTCGAAAAAGGATTTTTAATATCCTTCGGCTTTAAAAGTCCTTTTATGATATCCCCCTCTCCCAACAAATAGAGTGCGTCGAAAATCTCTTTGGCAAAAACGCTTCCTATCCCCTTTGCGTATTCGAATATATGAATAAAAGCCATCATATCTTTGGGATTTACGACTATCGAAAAAAGATCGAGCATCGCTTTTATCTCTTTCGTATCGAAAAAGCTGATTCCCCCTCTTCTTTTGCATCCTATTCCAAGCTCCCTCAAACTCGCTTCTATCCCGTCGGCGCTGGAGTTGTTTCTAAACAGAACCGCTATCTCGTTTTTCGGCGTCAAAGAGAGCGAAATTTTTTTGGCTATCCCGTGATACTGCTCGAAAAGCTCCGTAAAAACCAAAAGCTTAGGAGGAGGAAAATTCCCTTTTCTCGTAACCTCAAGCTCTTTGGGAAAAATGCGGGGATTGTGGCTTATGACCCTGTTTGCCAAAGAGAGAATCTCTTTTGAAGAGCGGTAGTTTTTCTTTAGAACGAAGATATTCCCCTCTTTATATCTCTCTTTGAAAGAGGCTATGATATTGATATCGGCTCCGTTAAAAGCGTAAATGCTCTGATCGTAATCCCCCACGCAAAAAAGAGAATCGCTTTTAAAAGAGTCTATGAGGGCGGATTGGAGGCGGTTGGTGTCTTGATACTCGTCAACCAAAATCTCTTTAAAAAAGATTTCGTTTTCTTTAAGAAAGTTTTTCATATTTATCAAAAGATCGTTAAAATCAACATACCCGAATCTCTCTTTAAGCTCTCCAAACTCCTCCAAAATATCCTCGTAAATCGGCACGAATTCCTCATGCTGAGGAGTCTTCTCCAAAAGCCACTCTCCGAAACTCTTACCCGGCTCTTTGTTTCGATAAAGAGAGTGCAGATCGTAAAGATAAGCCGAAGTGTAAGGTTTGACCGAAGAGTCTATATGATGAAAAACTCTCTTTTCGTAAATGCTTTTTAAAAGGATTTTCAATTCGGAAGGCTGTTTTAAAACGATGTTTTTTCCGTATTTTTTTAAAAGTCTGTAACTGACGGCGTGAAAAGTTCCCGATTCTATCTTTTTAACCGTTTTCGCTTCGAAATACCTTCCCACCCTCTCTATCATCTCGGCGGCGGCTTTGTTGGTAAAGGTAAGAAGCAAAATCTCTTCGGGCTTGACGCCTTTGTGCAAAAGATAACCGATTCTCGCCACTATCGTGGACGTTTTGCCGGTTCCGGCGGAGGCTATGACGAGATTTTTTCCGAAAGGAGCCGTTGCGGCTTTGTACTGATCTTCGTTTAGCGATCTAAGAGGCAAAATCTCTCCTCTTTTTGAGATTTGAGGAGGAAGTATATCATAAATAGCTATTTTTAAAATAAAAAAATTTGACGAAAAACGGATACGATTTTACCTAAACATCTCGTCAAACATAGACTCTTTTCCTTCGCTTACCGCCTCTTTTTTCTCCGCCTTATCGCCGTCTCTTTTCTCGCTCTTTACGAAAAAACCGAAGTCTTTAGATATTTTTGAAAAAATCCTCTCCGCAAGAAGATCGGAAACTCTTAATACGAAACTCTCCGCTCTCTTAGCCGAAGGAGCTTTAAGCTCGATATCCAAAGTGTCGGCGTATTTTACGCTTTGAGTCGGTATATGCAAAACTTTATAAGATATCGTCGCGTAAACTCTATCTGCGAATTTTTCGATACCCGTATAATAGTTGCTCTCCTCTTTCGATTCCACTTCGAAATCGAAAATTTTTCCTACGACGAAATAATCGGCTCCGATTCTTTTTCCCAATCGGGCAAGTTCCGAAGGATCGGAATCTCCGCTTAGAAGAAATCTTTTTTCCGATTCGTAATAGCCAAAATCCTCCCTATCCAAAACGGTAAACCTTCCCGATTTTACGAATTTCGTCAAAAGGGCATCGGCAAGCCTTCGAGCCAAAACCGCTCCGTCTATCTCCATTTGATAAACGGAATAAAATCTTTTATGAGAAAAAGGCAATACCGCCAAAGATATTTTATCCTTTATGGCGGAGGTTTCGTATTTGGAAACGGTAGCCAAAATCTTGGCTCTATATCCGTCTCTTAACTTAACGACCGATAAGATTTTATAGCTTTTTACTCCTCCGCTTTTTCGCTTGTAAAAAAGTTCGGTATTCAAAGAGGTTGAGGCTTTTATATCGTTTCCGTAACCGTTTATCGAAATCTCTCCGTCTAAACGGCTGCGGGAAATCAGCTCGGCTTTCGTTAAGGAAACGCCGTTTGCCTTTTCGACGGCTCTCGCTAAAGCGTCCGAAATCGCCTCTTTTTCGGTATCTCCGTATCCCACGCTTTTTACTTTTACGAAAGATACGCCCCCGGCAAAGAGAGAAAAAGAAAGAACCAAAAAAGCTACGAGTTTTTTCATAAAACTCTCTTTTTTACCACGGAGCCGATTTGCCGCTTCCGGCTTTGGAAATTACTTCTTCACCTTCCCAAAAAGCCAAACCGCTGGTGGTATCGGTCAAACTCATCTGAACGTAATAATCGACTCTCTGCTCTCCGTTTGGCAAAGGAGTTACTCTTTGGATGATTTTGCCCGACAAAGATAGATCCGGAGCTACGATCGTCCCTTTTTTGGCTATCGTCTTTTGATTAAACTCCTCGTTTCCTCTCAGTTTCCTAAGTTCGTAAGTGGCTCTATCTTCCGCTCCGCCGGCTCTCAAAGCGGTAGTTACTATAAATCTTCCGCTATTTAAAAGCGCTATTCTTATCTTTTTAACGAGCTGATCAATATCTATCCTCTGAGTGGTATCGTTTATAAAATCGCTTATCATCAAAACGAGAGGTTTTCCGCTCTTTTTAAGATTGGTTTGATACATTCTCTCAAGATAGGGAGAAGTAAGCATGGAATTTACGAGTTTCAAAGAGGCTCTTTCGAAATCTTCGTAATCGAGTCCCAAAGTTACGGGTGTAGAAGTTCCGAGCTTCTCTCTGTCTATATAGTGGGGAGCCGCTCCGCTACCGGCGCATCCTCCCAATAAAAAAACGATTCCCGCAATAGAGAAAGTTAAAAACTTTTTTTTCATCATCGTATCCTTTTTCCGATTTTTTACTGTTTCGCTCTGATATAAAATTTGAAAGATTCCGCTTTTGGAGTGTGGGCTATCTGCTGAATCGATCTATACTCCATAGCGTTCAAACTCAAAGGAAGCCAAGGAGTCTTTCCCACCTCGAAACCGGTTTCGTCAAACCATCTGAATCTATACTCAAGAAGATATCTTTTTTGCTTATGATTTTGAATATCGACGGATGCGTGCAAAAGATTGTTCGTAAATTTGGAGTTGTATCCCACTATCGAAACCTTGTAGTCTAAAGGAATGTTATTGATAATAAACTCGTTATTTACGCTTTTTAAAACGTTGCTTGCGCTTTTGTGAGCCGTTTGAGACGATGAAGAGGCGCATCCGGCAAGAAGCGCGCCCAAAACCGCCCCTAAAAAAACAGCGTTTTTAATCTTCATAAAAATTCTCCTTCGTTAAAATGATTGATAAGTAACGACCGGCTTTGCTTCTTTCGTCGGAATCGTTACGAAAACTATATAATTTTTCTTAGGATTGGTTTTCAAAGAGAAAATCTCCCTACCTCCAGCCTCTATCCTTAGTCTTCTTGTAGTTTTGACTCTCGCGACTTGAAACTCTTTAGGAATGCTTTTCCACATTCTCGTATCGGCTCTGTTTAAGGCATACTGCGTAGCCGCCATCACGCCTTTTGCCAAAAATCCCAAAGTTCCGAAATGATTTTCGAGTTTGTCTCCCGCTTTCTTTTGAATGAGAGTCTGAACGACGGTTCTGGTTAAGGCTCTCGTCATAATCGTCGGAAATCTCTTTTTAAATTCCGACTTTACGATCCTGTCCATACTCGTTATTCTCTTTGTCAAAACCCCTCTTCTTTTCGAATTTCTAACTCTCAAACTCTTATAAGCCCTGCTTCTCATTTTCAATTTAGGCAAAGCTATACCGGTATATAAAACGTCGTTGCTGAAAAGAAAAAGAGGGACGTCTATCTTTATCTCCTCTTTGATAGGTCCCAAACCGTTTAAAAAAACGACCCAAGTATAATGCCTCTTTCTGCTTCTTAGAGAGCGTTTCATACTTCTTGCGAGTTTAAAATCCCTCAAAACGTACTTCGCTCCCTCGTCAAGCCCTTTTATCATCCCGTAAGTCTCTTTCAAAAGATCCGTAGCCTTTGCGTAATCCCTTACGTTTAAAAAGTATATTCCGGCTATGTAGCTCGTAAAAGGATTGATAAAATCTCTATAAGCTTTGAATCTAAACAGATTCGAATACTCTTTTTCTATAGGATCCGTCGTCTTTTTATTTTTTACGATCGAATCTATAGAAAAAGAGTCCTTTACCTTTTTATCCTTCAATTTTTCCCTATTTTCCCTATTTATCTCTCTTCTTTCCTTCTCTATCTCCTTTTTGAAAAACTCCTTAGCCCTATCCTGCCTAACCAAAGCTCTGTTAAACTCGACTCTCGCATCTCTTGCTTTTTTTAAAGCGATAAAATCGATCCCTTTGTAGGTATTTACCAAAATCTTTTCGTAAATCTTAGGTCTGTAATCCATAAAAGCGTCGTTGGTTAAAACCGAACCTACGTTCGATAAAAGTTTGGAGCTTAAAACCTCTTCGTCATACTTTTTTATGAGTTTTTCGGCGTTATCGTAAAACTTCACGCTATCTTCATACTCTTTTACAAGATAACCGAGCATCCCCGCTTCATAATTTTTAAGAAGATCGTCCGAGATATTGGACTCTTTGTATTTTTTATAAAGAGTCAAATAATCCTTGCCGCCGAAAGAGTCGGCTTCTTTAACGCTTTTTTCTTTTTTAGATTTCCCGTCGGCAAAAGAATTTTGCAAAAGATTTAAAGAATTCAAAGAGTTTACGGAAGAGGCGCACCCTCCCAACAACAAAACGCCCAAAATCCCCAATAAATAGTTTCTAAGTCTCATCGCGCTTTCCTAAGGCTCTATTTTTTCCGGCTAAAAAAATATCGTCAAAAACGCCCCGTCTTTTACCTCCATTTTCGCTATAATAAAATTAAGTAAAACAAAACGAAAAAAAGGAGAGAAAATTATGAAAATTTTTACAAAAAGCTTGATAGGCTCTTTGGCGGCGGCTTTGATATTCGCAGGATGCGCCCCTATGCAACAAGGCTCCTCGGCTCAAAATCCGAATCTGAACAAATCTCAAACCGGAGCTTTGATAGGAGCGGCTTTGGGAGCCTTGATAGGAGCGGGAACGAAAGGGCACCATAAAGTAAAAAGAGCCGCCATCGGAGCCGCAGCCGGAGCGGCGATAGGAGCGGCGATAGGATACAATCTCGACAAACAGGCAAAAGAGGTTGCGGATTCTTTAAACACGAGCGTAAGCACCTCTCCCGATGCGGAACTCGACGCGAGCAAAGACATAATAATCACGAAAACCGACCGCTACGTAAAAATAACTTTCAGAGACAAAATGATGTTTCCGACAAACTCCGCCCAATTGACGCCGAGCGCGAAAGAGAAGATAGAAAGAGTCGTCGGAGTTTTGAGAAACTATCCTCAAACGATCATTCAGGTGGTGGGTCATACCGATTCGAGAGGAACTTGGGAGTATAACAAAAAACTATCCCAGCAAAGAGCCGAGGTGGTTGCGAATATGCTATACAACGCGGGGTTGCCCAATCAAATATTCGCAAAAGGCTGCTCTTTCGACAAACCTCTCGTTCCGAACACCTCTTTGGAAAATATGGCTTTAAACAGAAGAGTGGAGATCTATCTCTATCCGAACGCCCAATCGATAGTTGATCCCTGCCTGTAATAAAAAGAGGCGTTTTTAAAGCGCCTCTTCATAAATTCTTTCGAACTCTTTTAGATACTCTTTGGAAAACTCCTCTCCTTTGACCACCAAAGCGTTTTCGTCGTTTCTTTCGTCGGCGGAAACGGTAAAATTGTAAGAGCCCGTAAAAGTTACGTTTCCGTCTATTATCATAACTTTATCGTGAAGTTTATAGCGGTTTCCGTCCAATTTAACGTCGGCTCCGATATTCAAAAGATCGGCGTATTTGGAGTATCTCCCGTTGCTTTGCCCTTCGTCAAGCACTCCCGATATCTTAATCCCCTCTTTTATCTTTTTTTCGAAAGCCTTAACGACCTCTTCGTTCGTAAAAGTAAACATCAAAAATTTTATCGATTCGGAAGCGTTTTTTATAAGAGGCAAAACGGCGTTTTTCAAAACCTTATCTTCGGGAGCGAAATAGATATCAAACTCCAAATCGCCTCTTTTTATCTTTTGAGAAAGAGAGTTTTTGACCTTATACTCCCCTCTAAAAAGCTCCTCAAACTCCTCCTCGTAAACGGCGGCTATATCCTCGTCTTTTATCTGAACGATATTTTCATAATGTTTATAAACTCCGTAATAAGTAAGATTCATAGAACCCGTCCAGATCTCCTTTCCGTCTATGATTATAAACTTATCGTGCATCAAAGAGCTTCTATCGTCTCCTCTAACTTCCACTCCCGCCGCTTTAAGCTCTTTGATCCTATCCCAATCGAGATTCGAGCTATCCGTTACGACTCTAACCCTAACCCCCCTATTTTTCGCGTCTATCAAGGCGTTTGTGACGCTTCTTAAAGAGAGCTCGTACACGGCTACGTCTATACTCTTTTTTGCGGCGTTTAAAGAAGAGGTAATGTTAAAATCGACGCCGTTTACGTATTTGGTGGCTCCGGGAGCTTTAGGATCGCTAAAATATATATGATAATATATTTTATAATCTTGACAGTCGTATAGAAACTCTCCGTTTAACGAAAGAGGGAGTATGAGGGTGCTAAACCCCATATCCGAAGCCTTCTTGCAAAGCTCTTTTCTTTTCAAAGGATCTTTTACATACTTTTTATCGTACTCTATCTGCAAAACCGGCTTGTTCAAAGATACGAAAGGCTTTAGTTTCTCGCACTCCCCGTATTCAAAACACTGCTCGTTTACGGATAGATCGAAAGAAACGGCAAGCTCGCCGACCTGATCCAAATCGTTTTTCAAAGCGATGAAAAGTCCCTTTTTATGAGCGTATCTCGCCAAAGCCTTATTGTATTTCAACTGATCTTCGTAGCTTAAATTAAACCCCGTATCGTTGGCGTATCCGTCGAGATTATCCGGATCTATCCCGTCACACCCCTTTTCTGCGGCAAGATCGATTCTCTTTTTCATAACGCTCAAAACGTTTTCGCTTCTTATATCAAGCCATCTCTCGTCTTCCCACCCTTCTAAAACTTTGCCGATATCGCTCTTTTTAAAAAGATTCGCATCTTCTCTAAAATTTTCGTAAGAGCCGGCGGAGAAGTAGCACATAACGATTTTGTCTTTTTCGTGAAGGTCGTCTATGACGCTTTTTGGAGTTCTAAAAAGATCCAAATCGTAAAGCTTCGCATCGACGCTCAGATTCAAATCTCCATCAAGCTGGATATACCATTTTATCCCTTTAAACGGCGCTATTCTAAACTTTTTATTTAAAATCTCCTCCGAAAGCTCGTTAAACTCTTTAGAAGATAAAAAACTCTCGATAACCTCCCCTCTTCCCCTCTTTTCAACCTCCTTTTTCCAAAACCTAAGCCCTCTCTCATCCGCCTCTCTGTCCAAAAGAGCCACATACAAAATCTTTACAAACTCTTCGTTCGAAAGTTTTTTTGACAAAAACTCTTCGCTTTTTAAAAAGTATCTCGCAACGCTTTCGATACCGCTTTTATCGGAAATCTTTTTCTTCCAAAATCTAAGCCCCTCTTCGTCGGCTTCTCTTTTTAGTATCTTTTCGTAAAACCTCGTTACAAAAGCCTCTTTGAGATCCTCCCTATCGTAAGCTTTAATTCCGTAGGAGTGGCAAAGAGAGTAAAACTCGTCCGAAAAAACGAATTTATAAAAAATCCCCTCTTTTAAAAGAACTCCTCTATCGAGCATATCGAGCCAATAATCGTATCCCTTTTTATCGGGCTCTCTGTCCAAAAGAGTTTCGTAAAGCCTCTTTACATACTCTCTCGAGCTTAGATTCCGCTTTCTAAACTCTTCGCTTTTAAAAAATATCTTCGCGATCCTCGCGGCGCTTTCGCCGTTTTTCAAAGAGTTTGAGTAAAACTCAAGCCCCTCTTTGTCGGCTGGTCTTAAAAGAATATTTTTATAAAGCCTCTCTACGAAAGAGATCTCTTCTCCTCCGAAAACGCCGTAACAAAATAAAAACAAAGCGACTACGCTTTTTAAAAAATTTTTCAATCATTCTCCTAACAAAGAGTGTTCGTAATTTTGAAATTCCTTATCACGCTCTCTCAATTTTTCTCTAAAAACCTTAATCAGCTCCGAAACGGTCGCTTTCTCGCACTCTATTTTATCGAAATTCCAATTCCTATTGCCGTGAGAGTTATAAATTATCCAAAAAGCGTCGTTTTCGTATCTTATCTCCTGAACGTATCTGTAATAGTTCTCCTTAGGTATGCCGCAAACCTTTTTCCTGCCGCACCCTTTGTGAGACTCCTCCCTTTCCGGATGAAAAACGCTGAATTTCGGACATTCGCTAAAAATTGCAAAATAGGTCTCTCCCAAAACTATAAAAACCACATCGGCACCTACGAGAAACTTTTTCTCGTCCTTATTCGTCAAACCGCACTTTTCCTGATTGCTTCTCAAAGCGAATATGGAGACGTTTTCGTCTTTTATCTCCTTTTTGATATTATCTTTCATAAACTCTTCATACTTTTTAAAAGCGTCCACCAAAAACTTTTTCTTCGCAAACAGAGAGAGAATATACAAAAAAACATATATAAAAATACCGGAGCCGAAAAAGAGAAAGTTCTTAAAAAATACGGAAAATACTAAAGAGAGTATTAAAAGAAAATTTAAAACCGTAATGTACGATTTATAACACTGGAAACTTAATGCGAAATTTTTAAAGGACTGGATGAAAAGCTCTTTCAAACATAAAACCAGCATCTTTTTTTCCGATATTGTTATAAAATATTTTAATAAACTCCCTTATTTTTATATTATCGAAAAGAAAATAAAAGTTTTCTTGTATATTTTTAGCTTAAGAAAATTTAAACGAAGCTCATTTCGGAAAGTAGCTTAAGAGGGTAAGAAGAAATCGAAACCGAAAAAGGTTTCGACTATTTCGCTTTTTCTTTGAAAAAAGTCAAAAGATCGTTTTTGGAAACGTTTTTATTATCGGAGCCGTAATAGCTTCTCGTCTCGACCAAAGAGCTCATCACGCCGAAGTTGTCTCTCCAAAGACCGAATCTTTTTCTTTTGGCATACTCCATAGCCGTTTTAAGCCTCATGTAAAAAGCTCCCAAAAGATAGGGATCGTTAGCGTCCAAAAGAGCGTATCCGTTTTTTACCATCAAATAATTCAATTCTTGATCTCCTATTATCGGCCATATATACTCCGCCCCCTCCTCGGCGTTGTCTATTTTTATAAATTTTATTTTGCTGCCTACCGGCATATTTTCCAAGATATAATTTACCGCTTCGGCATGCAGTCTCTCCCTCTCTTTGTAAGATACGCTTCTATTTTTCCCGTTTACTTTCGTAAACAAAGCTATACCTGCGAGTTTGGCCCTTTTTGAAACTCCGTTTTGCTCCATTATGATCATATTCTCGCTAAGAATCTCCTTGATAACGGCCTCTCTCCCAAATAGAAAACTCCCTATGAAAATCAAAAACAAAACCGCTTTTTTCATAAACAGCCCCCTTTAGAGATTTTTTATTACATTCTATCGAGAGAGGGTTAATTATATGTTAAAAACTTTCCGAAAAAAATTTGTGTCGTTTTCCCACACAAAATAAAGCCGAAAAACCATTTCCGTTCAAAACATCTAAAGATTATTAACATTTTGATGATATACTTAATAAATTTCAACAATGGAGAAAAAGATCTTGAATGCTTTAACGAATTTTTTCAAAAAGGAATCGACGCCGTCGGTAATATTGATAATATTTACGATAGCGGCTTTGATCTTGCAAAACAGCCCGCTATCTCATCTCTACTCCTCTTTTTTACACACTCCGGTAGAGATAAGGTTTGCGGATCTTCACATAGCAAAACCCCTCCTTTTATGGGTAAACGACGGTTTAATGGCAGTATTTTTCTTCCTCGTAGGACTCGAGTTAAAAAGGGAAGCGCTCCAAGGGCATCTCTCGTCCGCAAAAGAGATAATTCTCCCATCCGTAGCCGCTCTCGGAGGAATGACGGTACCGGCTTTGATATACGTCGCGTTAAACGCAAAAGAGCCGTTTGCGATGAACGGATGGGCGATTCCGACCGCCACAGACATAGCTTTCGCTTTGGGAGTGTTATCCCTTTTGGGAAGCAGAATTCCCGTATCCTTAAAGATATTTCTAACCGCTTTGGCGATTATAGACGATTTGGGAGCCATAATAATCATAGCTCTCTTTTATACGACAAAACTATCCGTCGTTTCCATAACCGTAGCCTCGATAGCGATAGTCTCTCTATTTATAATAAACAGATTCGGAGTGTCGAAAAAGGCCCCGTATATCCTAATCGGAATAGTTTTATGGGTCAGCGTTTTAAAATCGGGAGTTCACGCGACTTTGGCCGGAGTCATACTCGCTTTTTTCATTCCTTTGAAAACGAAGAAAAACTCCAAAGAGTACTCCATGCTAAAAGAGATGGAAAAAGATCTTCACAACTGGGTGGCGTTTTTCATTTTGCCGCTTTTTGCGTTCGTAAACGCGGGAGTCGATCTTAAAGGAATATCTCCCCAAGAGCTTCTAAACAGCGTGCCTTTGGGAATAATCCTCGGACTTTTCGTAGGAAAACAGCTCGGAGTGTTTCTATTTTCGTACGCGACGATAAAACTCTCTTTGGCAAAGCTTCCCAAAGACAGCAGCTGGATGCAGTTTTACGGAGTAAGCGTATTGACCGGTATAGGTTTTACGATGAGCCTTTTTATAGACTCTCTTGCATTTAACGACGCTCAAACTTATCATTACGCCGATAAACTCGCAATATTGATAGGCTCTTTCCTATCCGCGGTTTTCGGATATCTTATTTTAAAATTCTCAAAATGAGATCTTCATAAAACGTACAAAGCGATCTCGTCCGCCAAAAAGAGATCGCTACCGAAAAACCTTCCCTCTCTTATAAAAACCTTCCCCTCTTTCTCGAGCTCGTAAACTCTCTCCCTCTCCTTTTCGTTCAAAACGCCCAAATCCACGCCGAGCTCGCATCTAAGTCCCAAAAAAACTCTCTCGGTTTTAATATCCTCTTTACTCAACCGCTCAATCCTCCTAAAAAGAGGATTTTTTATATACTCTTTAATATCGGTTTTCGGATAATATCTACATCCGTCCCTAAAACCGACCGCCCCCGCTCCGATTCCGATATACTCCTCGCCGGCCCAATACCCGAGATTGTGTTTAGATTTGTAAAAGCCGAAATTCGAAACTTCATACTGCGTAAATCCCCTCTCTTTTATCCTTTCGGCAAAAAAAATCGCCTCCTCCTCCCCTTCTCTCTTGACATCCTCTCTACCCCAAAACGAGGTTCCCTCTTCCAAAGTCAAAGCGTATCCGCTTATGTGATCTATCGGAAGAGAAAAAGCCTCCTCCACCTCCTTTTCGATTCTCTCTTTCGTATCGAAAACAGTTGAATAGATAAGATCTATATTTATGTGAGAAAATCCCGCATCTTTAGCCAAAAATACCGCCCTTTTAGCCGTTTTGCCGTCGTGAGTCCTTCCCAAAAACTTAAGTTTGTCGTCAAAAAAACTCTGCACTCCGAAACTGATTCTGTTAACGCCGAAATTTCTCATTTCCAAAAGCCATTCGGACGAAACGCCGTTAGGATTCGCCTCAACGGTTATTTCGGCATCCTCCTTCAGATAGTCCCGAACCGTTTCGAAAAAATTTTCGTATTCGAAAGCCTTTACGCAAGATGGAGTCCCTCCTCCTATAAAAAGAGTTTTCAAACTTTTTTTACCGATATTTTCAAGCTCCTTTTTAAGCTGAACGGTAATCGCCTTCATATAAGAGGAGATCAAAAAACGTTTCGAAGCGTAGGAGTTGAAAGAGCAGTAATGGCATTTGCTGTCGCAAAAAGGTATATGGAGATAGAGCAACAATATTTAACCTCGTTTAAATACTTTTTTGATAATATTCTACCAAAAAAGATCGGATAGCAAATTATGAAAAGCAAAAAGAAGTATCGACCAAACGTTGCGGCCGTAATTTTATCACCGAACTATCCGCTTAAATGCGAAATTTTCATAGCGTGCAGAAACGATTTGGAAAATACATGGCAATTTCCGCAAGGAGGAATAGATCAAGGAGAATCGCCCAAAGACGCTCTCTTTAGAGAGCTGAAAGAGGAGATAGGAACCGATGAAGTGGAAATAATAGCGGAATATCCCGATTGGATAAGTTACGACTTTCCGAACAATCCGTCAAACAAAATATATCCTTACGACGGACAGATGCAAAAATATTTTTTAGTGAGATTGAAACCGGAAGCGAAAATAGATCTCGAAACTAAAATTCCGGAATTTTCCGAATATAAATTCGTTCCTTACGAAAAGATTTTCGAACACGTAACGTCGTTTAAAAAACCTGTTTATCAAAAAGTTTTATCATATTTCAAGAAAAAAGGGTATTTATAGTGTTAATCGTTCAAAAATACGGAGGAACAAGCGTAGGAAGCTTGGAGAGAATAGCAAACGTAGCCAAAAGAGTGGCTAAAACCAAAGACGCGGGCAATCAGGTGGTAGTCGTCGTATCCGCGATGAGCGGAGAGACCAACAAACTCATAAGCTATGCGGAGTATTTTAGCAAAACTCCCAACAGAAGAGAGCTTGACGTTTTGTTAAGTTCCGGAGAGAGAGTAACGGCTTCACTTTTGGCGATAGCCTTAAACGAAATGGGCTACAAAGCCCAATCTATGACGGGAAGACAAGCGGGTATCTACACCGACAGCGCTCATACGGTAGCGAGAATAAACAGCATAAACACCGAAGCTTTGCAAAAAGCCCTTAAAGAAGATAAAATAGTGGTAGTAGCCGGTTTTCAGGGAATAACCAAAGAGGGAGACGTCTCGACGCTCGGAAGAGGAGGAAGCGATCTAAGTGCCGTCGCGATAGCGGGAGCTTTAAAAGCGGATCTTTGCGAAATATACACCGACGTTGACGGAGTCTATACCACGGATCCCAGAATCGTAAAAGAAGCAAAAAAAATAGACGTCATCTCCTATGACGAAATGCTGGAATTTGCAAGTTTGGGAGCTAAAGTTCTTCAAAGCAGATCCGTGGAACTTGCGAAAAAACTCGGCATAGACATAGTTACAAGAAGCAGTTTTAACGATAATCCAGGAACTTTAATCACAAAGGAAGAAAACATCATGGAAAAACCACTTGTAAGCGGTATAGCACT